>NZ_JAFHKM010000002.1:615000-922500 GCF_016937515.1 Cohnella algarum | reverse complement strand
AATGCCCCAGCTAAACACACCAGGGTGAAGTGAAGACGACGAACTGGGTAGGGGAGCGTTGAATGCGGGTTGAAGTCGGACCGGAAGGACCGGTGGACTGCATTCAAGTGAGAATGCCGGTATGAGTAACGAAAAGACAGGTGAGAATCCTGTCCGCCGAAAGCCTAAGGGTTCCTGAGGAAGGTTCGTCCGCTCAGGGTAAGTCGGGACCTAAGGCGAGGCCGAAAGGCGTAGTCGAAGGACAACAGGTTGAAATTCCTGTACCACCGTAAGCCGTTACGAGCGATGGGGGGACGCAGGAGGGCAAGAACGCGAGCTGATGGATATGCTCGTCCAAGCAGCGAGGCTGATGCGCAGGCAAATCCGTGCATCGAAAAGGCTGAGCTGTGATGGGGAGGGAAAATCACAGTACCGAAGGTTCCGTGCTCACGCTGCCGAGAAAAGCCTCTAGCCAGGCGAAGGTGCCCGTACCGCAAACCGACACAGGTAGGCAAGATGAGTATTCTAAGGCGCGCGGAAGAACTCTCGTTAAGGAACTCGGCAAAATGACCCCGTAACTTCGGGAGAAGGGGTGCCTCGGTAGGGTGAATAGCCCGAGGGGCCGCAGTGAAGAGGCCCAAGCGACTGTTTAGCAAAAACACAGGTCTGTGCGAAGCCGCAAGGCGAAGTATACGGGCTGACGCCTGCCCGGTGCTGGAAGGTTAAGGGGAGCGGTTAGGAGCAATCCGAAGCTGTGAACCGAAGCCCCAGTAAACGGCGGCCGTAACTATAACGGTCCTAAGGTAGCGAAATTCCTTGTCAGGTAAATTCTGACCCGCACGAATGGCGTAACGACTTGGGCGCTGTCTCAACGAGAGATCCGGTGAAATTTTAGTACCTGTGAAGATGCAGGTTACCCGCGACGTGACGGAAAGACCCCATGGAGCTTTACTGTAGCTTGATATTGGACTTTGGTACGGTCTGTACAGGATAGGTGGGAGCCTGAGAAGTCGGTGCGCAAGCATCGATGGAGGCGCCGTTGGGATACCACCCTGATCGTATCGGAGTTCTAACCTGTCACCGTGAATCCGGTGAAGGGACCGTGTCAGGCGGACAGTTTGACTGGGGCGGTCGCCTCCCAAAATGTAACGGAGGCGCCCCAAGGTTCCCTCAGAATGGTTGGAAATCATTCGAAGAGTGCAAAGGCATAAGGGAGCTTGACTGCGAGACCTACAAGTCGAGCAGGGACGAAAGTCGGGCTTAGTGATCCGGTGGTACCGAATGGAAGGGCCATCGCTCAACGGATAAAAGCTACCCTGGGATAACAGGCTTATCTCCCCCAAGAGTCCACATCGACGGGGAGGTTTGGCACCTCGATGTCGGCTCATCGCATCCTGGGGCTGAAGTAGGTCCCAAGGGTTGGGCTGTTCGCCCATTAAAGCGGTACGCGAGCTGGGTTCAGAACGTCGTGAGACAGTTCGGTCCCTATCTGTCGCGGGCGTAGGAAATTTGAGAGGGGCTGTCCTTAGTACGAGAGGACCGGGATGGACGCACCGCTGGTGTACCAGTTGTTCCGCCAGGAGCATGGCTGGGTAGCCAAGTGCGGGAGGGATAAGCGCTGAAAGCATCTAAGCGCGAAGCCCGCCTCAAGATGAGATTTCCCAATTCGTAAGACCCCTGGAAGAACACCAGGTTGATAGGCTCGGGGTGGAAGCGCGGCAACGTGTGGAGCTGACGAGTACTAATCGGTCGAGGGCTTATCCTAAAGCGAAGCGCCTTCGGGCACGGAGCAGACGGGAAGCAAAGCCAGCAAACAACCATGCGCAATCGTTTCGTATCCGGTTATCAAGGCGCAAGCCTTGAAGAACTTCGATCTGGTGGCAATGGCGGAGGGGTTCCACGCGTACCCATCTCGAACACGACCGTTAAGCCCTCCAGCGCCGATGGTACTTGGACCGCAGGGTCCTGGGAGAGTAGGACGTTGCCAGGTTGGAGAACAGGAAAGCACCTCATACGGGGTGCTTTTTTTGTGCTTCTTTTTTGGCTTTTTCGCTTGATATAAGGTTGGTTCGAGTACTTCTCCAAATTTAAGGTGTGGGCTGTTATATGGATGCATGTGAACTCCTGGCGTGATCACTCAGGCGCGAAAACGGCATTCTCCTCCAAAAGTCGTACACTGGCGAGCTCTGTGCGAATGGTACTTGGGCAACGGCCACCGGGGAGCTCTGCGAATGGGTACTTGGGTAAGGACAACGGTGAGCTGCTATGAGTGACATGGGCGGCGGAAACCTGCGGGTTCCGCCTATGTTGGATTTTATCCAACCGACGGAGCAAGAAATGCGGAAATGTTGATCTACAGTGGATTTGATCCAACGAGAAACGGGAAAATCGGGCGAAATCCCCGAAAGGGCCGCTCCTGATTGGACAAAATCCAACCAAGCCGGCGGGTTTCGCGAAAAGGCCGGTTTTGGTTGGACAAAATCCACTATACATGCAATAAACCTAACGCGAAATCCAGTACCGAGTTGGTTTGTCATTATTATTTCCTTTGACCTAATATTTTACATGTCGTTTGGATGGGGAGAGGAAAAACGAGCAACAGGGGAGGAATCGCAGAAAAAATTGCCAAAAAAAGGTTTGGATCCAAATGGTTTCGTTACGGGACTAGAATCTTCACAACCTCACGTTCATTTTTGCCTCTGCCAGGTTGAATCCGAGGGACGGTCTTGGCTTGTTTTCGCTTTTGCCTTCCCCGACTGGTTCGTTCCGTAGGTTTATTCAAGATGGCGACGAACCGCTTCCACGGGTATTGGCTGTAATGACGCAAATAACGAACAAAGTTAAACAGGGTCAACTTGTTCGGCGTTTGCCGATGCACGAGCTCGCACAACAGATAGCTAATGACGCCCAGATACAACTGAGCCCATACGGCATTCGGATCATGGTTGTGAAAGGTGATCGTCGTCAGGTGTTGCTTGATCCACTTAAAAAACAACTCAATTTGCCATCTGCAGCGATAGACTTCCCCTACGTCCGCGGCGCTAAGATCGAAGCGGTTGGTCAGCAGCCTGTAGGTCCGACCCTTCTCGTCCTGGAACTCCACCAAGCGAAACGGCCGATGGGTTTTCGTCTTCTTGTCGTAGATCGTGACGGTTGCATCCCGCAGGATCGGCGTGTCGGCCTTCACAGGGTGCTCCTGCAATACCGTGAACGTGTTGGTCGTTTTAAGTCGGGCCACAAAGGTAATGCCGTCTTTCGCCCATGCACAAAAGCGCGTGTAATTCACGTAGCCCCGGTCCAAAATGTAGGTCAGATCCTTGCGTGTCACGAGCTCATCAACCGCCATCTGATCAGAGACCCCAACCGTGGACAAGACGATCCGGTCCGGAAAGGGATTTTCTTCGTCCAAGCATAGCAGCCGAGTGTGCATCTTCACCCCCTTGGTTCGATCCTGATAAAAGGCCCAATCGCCAAACACAAACGGAAGAAGGAAACTGCTTGAATCGATAGGGGCCAGTTTACCCAAATGACCAACTCCCTTGGCGCCTGGCATCAGTTGTTGCAGTCGGGAGGCTAATCGATTGAAGATGCACTGCAAGTATTCCAAGGGCAGTTTCGCCAGCTTTCGATTCAGCGTCGAGGCATGAACGGAAGACACGCCAGTCAGTTCTTGAAGATAGGGATCGGTAGCCAAATGGAGCTGAATATCTTCCAAGGTCCTTCGCTGTTGAATTTCCCCCTCGATACATAACAGGATGGCCGCGGTGATCGTCAATTTCTTCGCATAGCGATCCGCCAAAGGAAGTTTTCCCATATGGAGCTTAAGTTCTTTTAAACACTTGCGCATAACCGTTTTTTGGTGTATATTGCCCATGGGTTAGTTCTCCTTTGTAGGGAAATGGGCAATTTTGTCTGCTTCCTCTACAATAGGAGACTTTTTTTATTTTGGCTAGCTTCATGTCAGGTTTTTTGCATACGTAGTGGACAAAATCCAACGAAGCTCCGCGTACCTAGCCTAGACCTCCTGCCAAATTCGCTCTCATAACCGCATCCGTCTCGTCAAGGCACAAATGTACCCGAAATTTTCGCCCTCATGGCGCATCCGTCCGTCCACCTGCATGACCAGCCCGTTAACGCCGGCGATGCGGCGGGTTGACGGCCGGCTGCGCCCCGCAAGAGCGGAGCGGCAACGGCGGCAAATCAGTGCGCCGCGCTGCCGCTATGGCCCGTTTTGTAGTGCCGCCGGAATTCGTTCGGCGTCATGCCGGTGGACTTTTTGAAGACGGTGCAAAAGTGGGGATAATTGACGAACCCGACTTTCTCGGCCAGCTCATAGTTTTTCAGATCGGACTGAAGCAGAAATTCCTTCGCTTTCCGCACCCGCTGTTCGGTCAGAAAATCGAGAAAATTGTCGCCCGTCTGGATTTTGAACAGGTGGCTGAGGTAGCTCGGATTCAGGTGAACGTGATCCGCCACTTTGTTCAACGTAAGATTTTCGGAAAGATGAGCATAAATAAAGTCGACCGCCTTTTGAATTTCGGGATGCACCTGAACCGGCAGCTCGGCATCCTGCTTGTGGGCTTTGGCCATGATTTTTTCCAGATGGGACAGCCAGTCCTCAAGCGAGTCGCTGTGCTCCATGCGCAGCCATTCCTGTCTCGTCAGCGGCATCGCAAGCTCCTCCAGCACGCGCAAAACGGCGCTTTTCAGCTTCGAAGGCGTGGGCCGTTTCTCGAGCACGAACGAGAGCAGCAGCTGAATGCCTTCGATTCGTTTGTCGACGTCGGGCACGCTCCATTTGAGCGACAGCTTTTGGGACAGAAGGTTCCAATCCTGCTCCGTTTCGTGGCTCCAGACGATGCGATGGTATTGATGATAAAAATGCAAGGACGAACGGTTATCGTAAAAAAACGTTTCCTTCGCCTGCACGGCCTGCGAAATGGCGCGTTTCAATTCGGCGTAGTCGGTTGCGTCCGAGCTGATTCCGCACAGCAGCGGAGTGCCGAGATATTTTTTGAACCATTGATTTATATGGTCGTACAGCTGCTGGATCTGGATTTCGGAATCCGCTTTGCTGGACGAGGCGGGCTTCTGCAAAATGACGGCGGATTCGCCGTTGCCGAGCGGCAGCACGTCGCCCTCGGCGCGGTTCGGGATGCTCTCATAGATCGCCTGATTCATCGTGAACCGGATGAGCGAATGATCCCGCTCCGCATACCCGGCAAAAAACGCGATTCGATCCTGCAGCGCGACATAAAGCACCCGGTACGGCATTTTCGGCCGAAGCTCGCCGCTTCCCCGGATCAGATTGGCGCCGTCGCGCTCGAAGTTGAACAAGCCGCGGTCGATATCCTCGGCCATCCGTTTGCGGATTTCCCAGCTGTGCTGATGCTCCAGCCGGTCCCCGATCAGGGCGCGCTGCTTCATTTCCTTTTCGGCCCCGATGGCGTCTTTGCAGCGCAGCAGCGTCGCTTCGATTTCCTCCGGATTCAACGGGGTTTTCAGCACGTAATCGAGCGCTCCGAGCGCGATCGCCTGCTTGGCGTATTCGAAATCCTTGTGCGCCGTCAAAATGGCGAACCGGACATGGGGAAACCCTTTGCGCAGCTCCGCCATCAGCTCGATTCCGTCCATGACCGGCATCGTAATATCGGTGATGACCAGGTCCGGAAAGTAAACGGCGCAGCGCTCGAGCGCCTGCCGGCCGTTCGCCGCCGTGGCGACGACCTCGAGGCCGAGCTTCTCCCACCGGATATCGGAGCACAGCGCATCGAGCACCATATATTCATCGTCCACGAGCAATACGCGCAGCATGCGGTTCATCTCCTTCCGGTTCGGACGTTGCGCGATCCTCCGGCCGTTCGCCGGGCGGGGAAGCCGTCGCGGGCAACCGAACGGTTACGGTCGTGCCCTCTCCGGGAGTGCTTGCGACCGTCAGGCCGTATTTCGGGCCGAAATACAGTTGCAAACGGTCGTGAATATTTTTGATCCCCATGTGGTAGTATGTGTTTCGGCGGTTTTTTTGCGCGCCGGCAAACAGCGATTCGACGACCGCCCGTTCCATGCCGACGCCGTCGTCGGATACTTGCAAAACGATGTCCTCCTCCTCCTCCCTCCGGCCGGAAAGGACGATCGTGCCGGGCCCCGCTCCGGCGAGAATGCCGTGGAAAACCGCGTTTTCCACCAACGGCTGGATCGTCAGCTTCGGGATGCCGAACGCGAGAACGTCGTCGTCAAGCTCCGCTTCGAGCGCGAACTTGTCGGGATAACGCACGGACAGCAAATAGGCGTAATGACGAATGCCTTCGACCTCCTGGCCGATCGGCACGAATTCGTCGACTTTGTCCAGATGGAAGTGAAGCAGCTCGACCAGGCTCGTAATCATCCGGTCGACATGCTCCGTCTGCCTGTGCCGGGCCAAATAGCTGATGGAATTCAGCGTGTTGTACAGAAAATGAGGCTGAATCTGGGCTTGCAGCACTTTGAGCTCGAACCGCTTTTTTTCCCGTTCGCTTTCGACAAGCTCCTCCATCAGTCCTTTGATCCTTCGCACCATCTGGTTGAAGCTGTTCACGAGAATGCCGATCTCCCCGCGAAAAGGCAGCGAAATCCGGGTTTGAAAATCGCCGGTGCTGAAGCGCCGCATCTGCTTGCTCAACAACTTGATCGGCCGGGCGACGTATCGGGACAAATAATACGAAATGATGAGAGACAGCAGCAAGCCGACGAGCCCGACCCAAAGAATGTAGCTTTGCAAAACGCCGATGCTGCCGTAAAGCTCTTCTTCCTGAAGCACGGCCATGATCCGCCAGCCCCAATTGTTGTTCTGAACGCCGGATACGTACAAACGCCCGCCCGCGCCGTCGTCGACATGCCGGCTGTTCCCGCCGCTCGCCTCCAGCTCTTCGGCCGGAAGCCCGGAAACGGAGTACGATTCGGAGAAAACGTCGTAGACGACAAACGGGTTGGACACCGTAATCGGCCGGAGATCCGCGCTTAAAATAAGAAGGTCCTCGTTCAGCGAATCGTCCCTTACCCCATAGACGTTGATGATGCTCTCCAAATCCAAATCGGCCGCAAGCACGCCCCGAAGCGTTCCGTACGCGTCCGACACCCGGACGCCGACCGATACCGTATAATCGGACACGTCCGACATGTACGGCTCCGACCAATACATATACTCGCTTTTAAGCGCGCCGTCGTAAAGGTTCCGGGCCAGCCGATGCCCCCGGATATCCCATAAATAATCCGACGTTCCGACAACGTCCAGATCGGGCCGGATCAGATAGATGTTTTTCAGGTCCTGGTTCCAATACTTGCGCTCCCGCTCGAGCAAAGCGATCAGCGTTTCGTCGTCCGCAGCCGACTGCAGCCGTTCGTCGTTGGAAAGGGCGAGCAAATTGCCCTGGAGATTTTTCATGAAAAGGTTCAAATGGAGCTGCGTGCTTTCCAGCAAATTCGCGACGTAGCGGGTTTGCTGTTTTTTGTACGTTTCGACGATATAGTTTTGCGAGATGTAGCCGAGCAGGAAGATCAGCGACGCGATCGAGACGAAGCTGATCGCGAACACCTTGACGCTCAAGCTGATAAAAGCCGGGCTTCTCATCGGGAGGACGCTCCTCGCAGGGAAGTTGTATCATTGTAACGCGGCTCTGCCGCCGGCCGCCTTCGGATTTTTTGGATAAACCTTTTTCGTTTTTGGATTTTTGGGGATTACATCTTGCAGCAATTATATCAGAATCAAGAGAGTTGCAGCGGAAAGGGGTTTCGCCATGAGGCTGAAACGGCTCATTTTGTTTACGGTTTCGGCGGCGGTCGCGCTCGGCATGCTCGCGGGCTGCGGAGGCGGGGAAGACGGGGCGGATAAGGCCGTCGTCATCGAGGTCGACCGCTGGTACCCGACCAGCGTGCGGTTTCCCGATCCGGACGACGATATCGTTCTCGAGACGATCCGCAAGGAGCTGAATATCGATCTGAAGTACGACTTCTCCACGGGCAGATCCCAGGAATGGAGGGCGAAGCTGGCGGCCCGGGCGGCTTCGGGCGACCTGCCGGACGTCATCTATTTTTTCAACATGATGGATTACCGGACCGCCCGTTCGCAAGGGTATATCGTTCCGCTTAACGACGTGCTGAACGCAAGCAATCTGCCGGAGAACTTATCTTATATAACCGAGGATATGCTGCGCTCGATTTCCGACGACGGCGGGCTTTACTACGGCATTCCGAACCGGATGGGGCCGATGCTCGAAGGGATGTTCATCCGCAGCGACTGGCTCCGCGAGCTGGGCCTTGAGCCGCCGCGAACCGTCGAACAATTCGCGGCCGTCGCCGAAGCATTCGCGAAGCGCGACCCGGACGGCAACGGAAAGGACGACACGTACGGCTTCACCTCCGGCGGGTGCATGAGCTGCCAGGATTTCTGGGAGCTGCTGTCCGCGTTCACCGGCCTCGCTTCCCCGGACGAATATTTGGCGGACGGCGAACTGAAGGGAGGCTGGACGTCTCCGGGGTACCGGGAGTATTTGCGGTTCATGCGGGATTTGATGGCCGCGGGGGCGCTCGACCCGGATATGGCCGTCAACGATTCCAACCGCAAAACCCAAAAAATCGTGCAGGGACAGGTAGGCATTTTCCATTCTACCGGGTATCCCGCGGACGTCATCCGGCAGCTTCGGACGAACGACCCGGATGCCGAAATCGCGTATTTGCCGCCGCTGGAAGGTCCGGCGGGCGCCGGTTACCATTGGCCGCTCGTCGGCGTCGGCACGACGATCGGCATCACGACGAAGGCGGCCAAATCGCCGGAGAAAGTGCGCAAAATCGTGGAGCTCGTCGATTGGATGAACGGGGAAGAAGGGAAACGGCTTCTTCTGTATGGGGCGGAGGGCACGAACCACGTCAAGGAGCGGGGCGAAATCCGAATGCTGCAAGGCAGACAAAACGACTACCTCGAGGTTTACAACCTGATCGGAGACCGAAGCAAATTTCTGTCCGACCTGGACGTCATGAAAGCGTTCCATTCGGAGCCGGAGGAATTCGAGACCGTCAAAAGCATGATCGAAGGCGGCGGCAAAAGAGGCTCCGTCTACGGGCTGGGCTACGCGATGGAACGCTCGGAGCTGATCGACCGGCTGAAAAGCTACCGCGAACAGATGGCGGCCAGATTCATTTACGGCAACGCCTCGCTGGACGATGCCGGCTGGGAGGCTTACGTCCGCGCCCATGACGGGGAATACGGCGGCGGCCGGGTCCGCGAAGCCATCCTTCTCGACCTGCAAAAAGGCGGCTTTTTGCAAACGGACAAAAAATAGAAAGGCGAACCCCAAAAAATCCGAATTCAAGCGGCGCTCGTCCCCTTTATACTTGCCCTGAAACCAAAAACAGAGTTGAAAGGGGCAAAATCGGCACATGAAGGGTTTGCGTAACATGTTGGCAAGCGCCCTCGTCTTCACGGTTTTTCTGGCCGGATGCGGCGGGGAAAACGGGGCGACGAACGGAGCGGCGACCGGCTCGGCGTCCCCGTCCCCGTCGAATGCGGGGGCGGAATCCACGGGCGGCGCCGCGCCCGAGAAAGTCACGATTACGATCCAGTATCCGAAGCCGGACCAGGAAGTGGAGCGGGCGGCGATGGACGATCGGATCAAGCGGTTCCAGGAAGAATATCCGCACGTCGAAATATTGAAAAGCGATTGGCATTATAGCGACGGCGGGGCGGCGACGCTCGGCGTCAAGCTCGCGGCCGGGGAAGCTCCGTCCTACTACAACACGTATGCCACCGAAGCGAAAATTTTGACCGACAACGGCTATGCGGCCGACCTGACGAAATTTTTCGACCAATACGAGTTCAAGGATCAGTTGAACCAGAAGCTGCTCGACATTTTCAACGTGGACGGCAAGTATTACGCGTTCCCGCAGGGCGGCTACGTCATGACGGTCGGCCTCAATGCGAAGCTGTTCCGCGAAAAGGGCGTGGAGCTGCCGGGCTACGACTGGACCTGGGACGATTTGATCGCGGCGGCCAAAGCCGTGAACGACCCGGCCAAAGGCATCGCCGGCTTCGCCGTTGCGGCGAAAGGCAATTCGGCCGGCTGGAATATGACGAACTTCCTGTACCAGGCGGGCGAATTCGTCGAGGAAACGAAGGACGGCAAAGTGACGACGACGCTGAACTCCCCGGCCGCGCTCAAGGTGCTGGAGCTTTATCGTCAGCTCAGATGGGAGCATAACGTGCTGCCGGGCGACTGGAATCTGGAAAATCCGGATTTGTCGAACCTGTATAAGCAAGGACGGCTGGGCATCGTGTTCCATTCCAATTCCCTGAACACGGGAATCAACGACGGCGGCTTCGCTCCGGAAGACGCGAAAATCTACCCGCTTCCGAGCATGGAGAAGGGCTCTCCCAATTACGCCATTACCGGGGGCAACTTCTACGTCATCAACCCGCAGCAGACGGAAGCCCAGCAGGAAATGGCGTTCAAGTTCATCACGTACGACTATTTCAAGGACAGCGGCATCGAAACGGAGGAAAAGAAAATCCAGGAGCGCCAGGCGAAAAATCAGATGCACATTCCCGATCTGATGCCGTATTACAGCCCGGATTCCGCGTACGCCGCCAAAATGGAGGAGCTGTACGCCAAATATCCCGGCGTCGTCTACGAATTCGATCCGGCGTTCCTCGAAATTTACAATGCCAACGCGAAGCCGGAGCCGCCGTTCCATGCCCAGGATTTTTATGCGATCATGACGAATGTCATCCAGGAAATTTTCAGCAACGAAAAAGCCGATTTGCAAAAGCTTCTGGAAGAGGGGGCGCAGGAGCTGCAATCCGAGTTCCTGGATAAAGTGGAGCTGTAACATCAAAGACGGAGGACGCCCGAAGCCGCGCGCGGCGTTCGGCGTCCTCCGGGAACGTCCCGAACGAGGAAGGTGAAGCATGAAATCGGCATATTCGGCAAGCCCGCCGCTGACCGCAGGAAAGGTCCGCAGCAAGTCGAAGCTTTATTTCTGGGGACTCGTTTTTCTGCTTCCGGAAATCGTAATCTTTTGCGTCTTTTTGTGGAAACCGATCGTCATGGGGATTTATTACAGCCTGCATGACATCAATTTCGTCAAAGGCAATACGTTCGTCGGCCTTCAAAACTATATCGAAATGATCCGCGACGACAGCTTTTTTACCGCCATCCGCAATACGCTCTGGTTTATTTTTCTAGGGCTCGCCATCGGCTATTGGGTTCCGGCCGTGGCGGCGATCGCCATCTCCGAGCTGAGACGGTTCAAGTCGACCGCCAGGCTCATCGTCTATTTGCCCAATATCGTGCCGGCCGTCGCGCTGTACGGCGTCTGGAAGTGGCTGTTCGAGCCGATCGGTCCGCTCAACAATTTCCTGTCCGTCTTCGGCCTGGATCCGGTCATGTGGCTCACCGACAAATCGATGTCGATGTTTTCGATCGTGCTGATGAACACGTGGCACCATTTCGGCGCGACCGCGCTGATCTACCTGGCGGCGGTCATGAGCATTCCGAAGGACCTGTACGAGGCGGCGGAAATCGACGGGGCGGGCGTCTTTCAGCGCATTCGCTATATTACGCTGCCCTCGATCCGGATGATTTTCGTGCTGATGCTCATCATGCAGCTCATTTCCAACAGCCAGTCCTACGAGCCGCAGCTTGCTATGACCGGGGCGGACCGAATGAGGCGACAACGACGTATATGCTGCTCGTCGTCAACGATGCCTTCAAATCGTTCGCGTTCGGCGAGGCGTCGGCCATGGGCGTCATGCTGTTCGTGGCGCTGACCCTGCTGTCCATCGTGCTGTACTCGCTGCAAAGAAAGGGGACGGAACCGTAATGGACAAGGAATCGCTGCGCGAACGCGGCATTTTGTCCCACTTCGATTTTCGCCGGAAAACGGTTTGGGCCGGGTACTCGGTCATGATCGTGCTGCTTGCCGCCTTGTCGGCGACGATGATTTATCCGTTCCTGGTGACGATCTTCAACGCTTTCAAGACGAGAGAGGACATCTATACGTTTCCTCCGACGCTGTGGCCGAAGGAGTGGGTGTGGAGCAACCTGGGAGAAGGCTTTCAATTTATCGACCTGTCCCGGTACATGCTGAACACGTTCGCCATTTATGCCGGCAGCACGCTCGTCGCGGTCGTCTGCATCGGCCTGGCCGCGTTCAGCCTGTCCCACCTGCACATCCCGTTCCGCAAAGGGTTCACCCTGTTTTTCATGTGCACGCTGATGATTCCGTCGGCGACGTACATGATTCCGAACTACTTGAACCTGCAGGAGCTCGGACTGCTGAATACGTATTGGGCGTTCTGGCTGCCGTCCGCCGCCAACGCTTTCTGGATTTTGCTGCTCAAAAGCTTTTTCGACGGCATACACAAGGAGCTGTTCGAAGCGGCCCGAATGGACGGGGCCTCCGAGCTGCGCTGCTTCCTGCAAATGGCGCTGCCGCTGTCGTATCCGATTCTCGCCACGATTTTGATCTTCGGATTCACGGCGGCGTGGAACGAATGGTTTTGGGCGGGGCTCGTCATTTCCAGTCCGGATAAGTACCCGATCGCCACCGCCGTCTACAAATACGTGCTTTCCGGCGAGTCCAACAACATTCAGGTCAACGTAAAATTCGCGATTTTGACGCTGGTGATGGTTCCGCCGCTGTTGATGTTCGCCTTTTTGCAAAAATACATTATTCGCGGAGTCAATTTGTCCTCTGTGAAAGGGTGAACGCGCCCGAAGCGCCTTGCGAATCCTCATCCGGTTTTGCCGCCGTACGGGGATTCTTTTTTTGGCGATTTCAAAAAACGAAGGAGGAGAACAGGAATGAGACGAAAAACGGCAATGCGGGTCGCGGCCTGGGCGCTCGCGATCGTCACAGCCCTCGGCGGTTTGCCGCTCCCGGGGGCGTCGCCTGCGCCGGCGGCCGCGGCCTCGGAGACCTGGTTCGAGGATGATTTCGACAGCCCGGCTCTCGCGCAGGAACGCTGGAAGGAAGTTCCGGGCCAGTGGGACGTCAAGACGGAAGACGGGGTCAGCTTTTTTCACGGATTCCACGCGAACACGCGAACGTTTCTCCGGTTGGAGGAAGCCGCGGGCTGGACCGATTACGAAGTGAACGTCAGGGCCAGGTTCGCCGCCAACGTCACGGGCCGGGCGGAGTTTTTCGTCAGGGCCGACGACAGCGGCAATTTCTACTCCGTAGAGGCGCAGCTGACGCAGGACGGGGCTTCGGCCGCGACGTTCAAGATCCACCGCTGGGCGGGCACCGTCTACCAGGGGAATTTGACCGCGAACGTGACGCATGCTTACGATCCGACGCAGTGGCACGATTATACGGTAACGGTGGAAGGAAGCACGATTTCGCTTCGGCTGGACGGGGAACCGATTATTTCCGCGACGGATCCGAATTCTCATTATCCGTCGGGCGGGATCGGGTTCCGTTCGCAGAACGTCGGCCTGCAGATCGATCGGGTCGCCGTTTCGGGCGAGGGCGGGCCGGCTCAGGAATTGCAGATTCATCACTCGCCGATTACGGAGGCCGACGCCGGGCAAGGGATCGACATTTCCGCGGATATCGTCGGGCCTGCAAGCGTAACGGCGACCGTGTATTATCGGTACGGACATGCCGATGAGGAGCGCAATTTTGAAAGCGCTTCAATGTCGAAGGGCAGCGGAGACTCGCATTCCGTACGCCTTCCCGCACCCCCGTCCGGGGACGAGGACACGCTCAACTATTATATCGAAGCCTCGGATGCGGCCGGGAGCCGGAAATCGACCGGGTATGCCGACGATTTCGCGGATGCCGCCCGGACCGCGGAGCACTGGACGAAAACGCCCGAGGAGTGGATCGTCGCGGACGACGGGGACGAGCGGGTCATGAAAGCGACCGCCGGCAATACGCGCAACTATTTGACGGGGGCTGGCTCCGAGACGTGGACGGATTACGACGTCGAGTTCCGGGCCAAATTCGCCCGCAAAGCGAACGGCCGCGGCGAGTTTTTCGTCCGGGCGAACGACCAGGGCGACTATTACGCCGTCGAGGCGCAAACGTCGGAAGGGACGAACGACGTCCTGCTGAAAATACATTATTGGGACAACACCGTTTATCAGCAAAATCTGACGGCCAACGTGAACGCGACGTTCGACGCTTCGGCCTGGAACGACTACCGCATCGAGGTGCGGGGGAACCGGATTGCCCTCTACGTAAACGGGACCGGGCTGATTTCGGCAACGGATTCGAACAACCGGTATCCGTCGGGCGGCATCGGCTTCCGTTCGAATAACGTCGATCTGGAAATCGCCGATCTGACCGTGAGCCATCCGGTGAAGCTGACCGCCTCGGGGCCGCTGGCGGTCGAACATTCTCCCGTCGCATCTGTGCCGTACAACGCCGACATTCCGGTCGCCTTCACGGTCAGAGGCGACGCCGGATCGGCGGTGACGGCCGCGGTCCGGTACCGGTACGGAGACGAGCCGGAGCGGGAAGTCGCGGCCGCGCGGGGGACGGACGGCATCTATCGCGCGACGATTCCGGGCACGAACCGGTCCTCCGCCGTCGGCTACCATATCGCGGTACGGGACGAGGCCGGCAACGCGGCCCGGTATCCGGCGTCCGGCGACGCGTCGGTAGCCGTCGGGGCGTTCGAGCCGTACGCGAACGATTTCGAATCGCTTGCGGTCGGCAGCGTGCCCGCGGGCTGGACGGTGCGCGGCGACGCCAAAATCGCGGCGCTTCCGGAAGGAGGCAAGGCGCTGCGCCTGAACGGCCGGGTCGGCACCGTTTACCCGTCCGCCACGCTGTCGAATCCGGCGTACGGCAGCATCGACAACTTTATTTTGAAGTTCCGGGCCAAATACGTCCGCACGAGCGACGAGTATTACAACGTGTGGCGGTTGCGTTACCGGACCCAAAACGACAACAACAACTATTCGATGGAGTGGGGGACCCACAACTGGCGGTATTTCATCATGCGCAAAACCGATCTCGGCGGCAACTATTATTTGGGCACGTATAACGAAGCGCTCGACAACCGCTGGGTCGACTACGAAATCCGGGCGTCGGGCATCACCCACGAGCTTTACATCGACGGGGAAAAGGTGATCGGCGTCGACGACTTCGACACGCTGCGGATGGACAAAGGCTACATCCAATTCGGCACGGTCAACGGCATCGAGCTGCTGATCGACTCGTTCGAAATCGTCCCGCTGGAGCCGGAGCATATCTACAACGTCGAGCCGGCAGGCAATTACACGGGCATTTACGGACCGGGCGAGGCGCCGGGGCTGAACGTCTTCGTCTCGGGGGGCGCGGAGGCGCACACGTACAAGGTTGCCTACAAGGTCCGGCGGGCCGACGGCGAACGGGAGCTCGTCGCGTCCGGCGAGCGGGAATACGAGCTTGCGGCCTACGGAGAACTGAACGAGGAGCTGACGTTCGAGCCGGGCATCGGGGACATCGGCACGTACGACGTCGAAGTCGAGCTTTACGTGGACGGCGTGCGGAGCGACGCGTCGACGAAAACGATGCGGATGGCGGTCGTCCGGGAAATTCCCGAAACGCCGGAAATCGACGCCGACATCGAGTCGAAGTTCGGGTTCAATACGCACTACAAGGAAAACTGGCGCGACGACATAATGGACGCCGTCCGCAAAACGGGGGCGAGGCACCACCGAAGCACGCTTAACATCGCCGACAGCTTCACGGGCCAATACGGCGCAGACGGCAAGCCCGTATTCGACTTTGCGAAGACGGACGCGTATTTGAACAAAATCGCCAGCTTCGGCCTGAACAGTATCCCCGTGTTCGGCGTGATCGAAGACACGGCGACGGCCGCTTCCTACGAAGGCCTGCGGCTGCTCGAACGCTTCGCCTACGAGAGCGCGAACCGGTACCGGGGGCTGATCCGGACCTTCGAAACGTCCAACGAGCCGGAGCTGTTTGTCGATCCGTACATTCCGTACGAAATCGTTCAGCAGTGGAAGCGGCTCTATCTCGGAACGAAAAAAGCGAATCCGGGCAGCGCGCTGATCGCCGGGGGCCACACGTCGAGCGTCCGGAGCGTGCTCCCGAGGGAGCTGGAGCTCGGGGCGTACAACTTCGCGGACGCGTTTTCCTGGCATCCGTACGTGTACAACGCGATGCCGGACGGCGCCATCGAATCGTTCGTGGACGATATCGGCGGCATGATCGACGCGTACGGGGGCTGGAAAGATTTCTACCTGACCGAAGGCGGCTGGCCGACGGCCAAGGGCGGCTACCCGAACGTGAGCGAAGAGGTGCAGCGGGATTACATTGCGCGAGCGTTTCTGATTTATATGACGGAGCCGAAGGTCAGGGCGTGGGAGTATTACAATTTCAAAAACGACGGCACGGACGAAAACTATTACGAAATTTTCTGGGGCATCACCGACGTGGACGGCAGGCCCAAGCTGGCGTACGGCGCGGTCAACAACCTGATGACGACGCTGGCCGGAGCGGCCTATGCCGGACGACTGGAAGTGCCCGACGGCAAAGTCAGAGCCTACGTCTTCCTGAAGGACGGCAAGCCGATCATCGCCGCCTGGCGGTCGGTCGATCACAAGGACGATCCCGCGAGCAACCCGGCTACGTCGCAGCTTGCGATCGACGTCGGCACCGACGAAGTCGTCGTGCGGTCGATCGAGGGACGCGACCGGACGGTGGCGGCGACGAACGGCCAAGCGGAGGTTACGGTATCGGGTTCGCCGATCTTTATTTTGAACGCTTCGGCCGACGCGCTGTACGAGGCGGCGATTGCGCTGCAGGGCGATTACCGCGAAGACGCCGCGGGCAAAATCGCGAAGCTGGAAACGGCGGACAACGCCGCGGCCGTGGCGGAGCTGCTCGGAAGGCTGGAAGGCATCGGACAGCGGCTCGAAACGGCGATGCGCGAACCGGCGCTCGCGGACAAGGCGGCGGGGCTCGAGCAGGGCATCGGCAGCCTGTATGGCTTAATGAGCGACATGGCGAGCGCGATCGAGGCCGGACAAGCGGAGCGGAAGCAGGCTTTCGTCGTTATGGAAGCGCTTTACTATTATGCGGAAGCGGCCGCCCAGGCCTTGATCCAGGCGAAGAGCGAACAGGGAGCGGGTGCGGGTGCGGGTTCGGCCGTTCCGGACTATGCGGCCGCGGTGGCTGCGGCCCGGTCCGCTCTTGAGGCGAGGGCGGGGGACGACTACGTGCTGCCGGTCGGCAACGCGGCGGTCATGCGGGCCGAGCGCTACGGCAGGCTGGCGGAAAACAACCGCGAGCGCGGGGCCGATGCCGCAAGCTACGCATACGGGCTGCTCGCCCGCGAGTTCGCCGCGGTCGCGCTGCGGATGACGGCGGCGGACGCTCCCGTGTATGTGGGAGCGTGGCTGAACGTGACGCCGGTCAAGCGGAACGCGGAGGCCGGCTACGCGAGCGAATTGGCGGGCACCGTCGCCAACGATACCGCGGAAAGCGTCAGCGCCGCCGTGCGGATCGTACCGCCCGAAGGCTGGGGGAGGCGGAGACGCTGACGGCGACGATCGCTCCCGGCGGGACGTACCGCTTCGAGCATACGCTCGCGATTCCGGCCGACGCGCCGGAGGGTGTCTACGAACCGAAGGTCGAACTCGTCGTCGGCGGCGCCGTCGTCGACGAGGCGGCTATCGAGCTGACCGTCGAAAGCGCGATCGCCGCCGGGATTTTGCCGGTCGGCAAGCCGATCGCCGAGCTGGACGAAATTCAAGTGCGGCTGCAAGGTCGCTCCGCGGCTCCGAAATCCGGCAAGGTGACGGTGTACGGTCCCGACGGCGAGCCGCTCGCTCCGGTTTCGGGCGATACGTTCGCGGATCTCGGCAAGGACGAAACCGTCACGCTCGCCTTCCGCTGGGACTACCGCGAAGCCCGCGACTTCAACGAATATTCGAACCGGATTACGGTGACCGAATCGGCAAGCGGCCGGGTCATCTTCGACGACGCGCAGGTTCCGCTCGATTTTCTCCTGATCGAGAAGACGGGGACGGTCGCCGTCGACGGCCGGCTGGACGACTGGACGGCGGCGTATCCCGTTCATCTGCGCGGGGCCGGCCGGAACAACACCGGCGTGTACGACCCCGGCAACCTGGACGCGACGGCGTACGCGATGTGGGACGACGGTCATCTGTACCTGGCGGCGAAGGTGTCGGACGACATTCACAAAAACTCGGAGGACGCCGCGAACATGTGGAAAAACGATTCGCTGCAATTCGCGATCGATCCGCTGGCCGACAGCCCGGCTGCCTACAACCAGGACGACATGGAATGGGGCTTCGCGCGGCATGACGACGGCCGGCTGCTCGCGAACATCTTCTTCTCGCGTCCGCCGAATCCGAACGGAAGCGCCGGGGAGCTGCTGCCGTTCGCGATCGCCCGCGACGAGGAGGCGAAGGAAACGACGTACGAGATCAAGATTCCGCGCGGGCTGATCCATGGCCTGGCGCTGGCGGAAGGGACGAAGCTCGGCATGAACTACGCGGTCAACGACGCGGACTTTCAGATGGGCCGGGACAATTTCATCCAATGGACGCGCGGCCTCGCCGACGGCAAAAACCCGGGCGGCTACGACCGGTTCGCGCTCGCCGACACCGCCGAGGACCCGGATCCGGTGTCCGGCACGTCCATCGCGTTGGCCGCCGACAAGCCGATCGTGGAAGTCGGCGAGAAAGTCGCCGTGACGGTCGCGGCGGAGGAGGCGGACGATCTGTATGCCGTCGAGCTGACGTTACGTTACGACCCGAGCCTTTTCCGGCTGAACCGGGCCGAATTGGCGGAGGCGTTCGCTCCCGGCGGCGACGGTTATTTGCGGTACGAGGACGACGGCGGAACCGTGCGCGTCGCGGCAAGCCGGACGGGCGCCGTGCCGGGCGCCTTTGGCAGCGCGGATTTGATCCGGCTGGAGTTTGCGGCGCTTTCCGAAGACGGGGCGGCCGACTTCGCCGTGCCGGGCCCTGTCGGCGTTTCGAATAGCGGCGGGCAAGCGGCGGTCGTTCCGCAAGGCGGCGAGCTTCGGGTCGCGGTTGCCGATACGGCGGCGGTGACGGGCGGAAAGCCGAATCCGAAAGCGATCGAGACGATCGCCCGCTCGTTCGGGAAGCGCGAAGGAGAGACGGGGTACAAGGCGGTTTACGACATGAACAAGGACGGCATCATCGACATTATCGATCTGGCCTATGTCGCTTCGCGGTATTTGCGGTCCTGATCATTTGAGGAAACGGAGGATGGCGAAATGCGAGTCAAACGATGGATAGCCTTCCCGCTCGCGATGGCGCTGCTGCTGGGCGGACTGCCGCTGCCGGCGCAGAAGGGGGCCGCGGAGGAGCTTCCGGCCGAACCGGAGCCCGCCCCCCGGGTCGCGCTGAAGGAGCTCGGCTGGACGCCTGCCGAGCCGGCCGTGGGCGAGGAAGTCGGGTTTTACGCGGTCGTGGAAAATCAGGGCGGCGCAGCGACGTCCGCGCCGGTGGAGGTCGCCTTTACGGTCGACGGCGTTTCGGTGGCGCAGGCCGTGTACGGCGGGGCGATCGCCCCCGGCCAGTCGGTAACCGTCGCGGCGGAGCAAGCGTGGACGGCCGCGCCGAACGAGCACCGCGTCGCGGCGAAGCTCGCCGGGTCGTCCGCCGAGCTCGCGCGGATGCTGGCGATGCCCGCGGCCGAACTTGCGCGCGGCAAGCCGGCGACGGCGAGCTCGGAGAAAACGGGCAGCGGCCGGGTGGCGGCGAACGCCGTCGACGGCGACGCCGCCACCCAATGGGAAGCGGCCGGCGCGCCCGCGCACCTGACCGTCGACCTGCAGGCGCCTTACGTCGTCGACAAGGTCGCCGTCTCGCTCGGCCCGGACTGGAGCGCGCGAACCCAGACGCTGGCCGTCGAGGGCAGCCTTGACGGCACCGCGTTCATGACCCTTGCGCCCGCGCAGAGCTACCGGTTCGAACGGACGCCCAAGAACCGGCACGAGATCGCGTTCGATCCGGCGAAGGTCCGGTACGTCCGGATCGCGGGAAGCTCCAACTCGAACGCGGCAAACGGCATCCAGCTGACCGAGCTCGAAGTGTACGGGAACCCGACCTATCCCGACGAAACGGGAACGGCGAACCTGACGGTCGCCGGACTGACGTGGGAGCCGGTCGGCCCGTTCGCCGGCGACTCCGTCCTCTTCAACGCCGAAATCCGGAACGCGGGCGAAAAAGACTTCGCGGGCGATCTGACCGTTCGCTTCGAGGTCGGAGGCCAAATTGTCGCCGGCACCGCGGCGAACGTCTCCCTGCCGCGCGGCTGGCGGACGACCGTCGTCTCCGCGCCCTGGGTGCCCGCGTCGGCCGGCCCGCATGAGGTCAGGGTGTATGCCGAAGGGTTCGAGAGCGGCGCCCGGGTCTACCCGATCCGCATCGCCGACGCGGAGACGAGGCTGCCGGACGGGTGGACCCACACGCAGGTCGGCAGCCACGCCCTGGCAGGGTCGGCCGTCTATGCGGACGGAACGTTCGCGGCGGAAAGCTCGGGCTTCGACATCGCCGGAAGCGCCGACGAATTTACGTTCGTGCACCGGAAAGCGGCCGGCGACACCGCGATATCGCTCCGGCTGCATCCGCTGGCGAACGCGGGCGCGTCGGCCGGCTCCGGCGTCATGCTCCGGGAGGGCGCGGGCCCGGGCGGCGATTTCGTCGGCGTGCGGCTGCTCGCCGGCGGCTCGCTGCGGCTCGAGAGCCGCAGCGGCGGGGGAGCGGCGGAAGCGGTCGAGCTGCGATCGTCGGTTGCGGCACCGGTTTACGTCAAGCTGCAGCGGTCGGGCGACGCGTTCTCGGCTTACGCGTCTTCGGACGGGGTGCAGTGGGGAGAGCCGCTGGCTGTCCGCAGGCAGGAGATGGACGAAGAGCTCGAAGCCGGCATGACCGTCGCGTCGCGGAACCGCGGCCAACTGGTCCGGGCGGAGTTCGACGAGGTGAACGTCGAGCAGGTGAACCTCCCGGACCTTGTCGTCGCCGGCGTCGCCATGTCGCCCGCCGAGCCTGAGCCCGGCGACGAAGTGACGTTCCTCGCCGAGGTGGAAAACCGCGGGCTCGCCGCGACGGCGCAGGCCGAGTTTACGGTGGGATTTAAGGTCGACCCGTCCGTGAACGTAGCGCTCGTCGCCACGGGCGTCCATTCCGGCATCGTCGAGCCGGGCCAAACCGTTACCGTCACGGCTTCGGCGCCGTGGACGGCCGAACCGGGAACCCATGCGGTGCTGGCCGTCGCCGACATCGGGGAAACGGTGGCGGAGGGCAACGATCTGAACAACGAAACGACCGCGTATACGGCGGTCAAAGTCCGCAAGTCCGAAGCGGAAAAAACGGATTTCGAAAAGCGGGCGGACCTCATTTTGGACACGTTCGCGACGGAGCGGCCCGAGCAGACGGACCGCACGCTGTGGGTGAAGGAAGCGATTTTTTACGCCCAGGCGCGGTTCGAGCGGGGCGTCGACGTCGAAACGGCGCTGGACATCGTGGACAGCATCAACGACAATCCGGCCGGCGCGTCCATGTTCTTTTATACGGCGAACATCGACACCTACTTGCGATTCGGACATTTGTATCCGGAAGCGCTCCGGGAAAAGGTGAAGGCGAAGCTGACGGCCATCGACTACAGCCAGAACGGCAGCACGGAAAACCATTTCATCAAGTTCCGGACCGCGGGCTATCTGGTCGCCCAGACGTGGCCGGACTGGAGCCGGGCAGCGGCGACGAAGCAGTTTGCCGAGCAGGATTTGCGGAGCATGATGAAGCGTTTCGTCACCTACGGCATGAAGGAATACGATTCGACGACCTACGCCGCGCTGTACGTCGAATGCCTGCTCATGCTCTACGAGTTCGCGCAGGACGAAGAGATGCGGCAAATGGCGAAAATGACGCTCGACGCCATGCTGGCGAACATCGCGGGAGAATGGATGAACGGCTACTGGGTATCGTCGACGCTGCGCGATTACAACGGAATGAGCCCGGAAATCGGAGGCGCCGGGACGATCATGGCCTGGCTTTACTTCGGCGGCGAACGCGCGCCGAGCCTCCGGGTGAACGAGTTCGGCTACCCGGAAGGAATGTATTCGGTCATCGCCGCGTCCTCGTCCTACCGGCTGCCCGGCCTGCTGGCGGACATCGCGGCCGACCGGAGCGCGCCGTACGTGCACAAGGAAAGCCACGACCAGCATCCGACCAACAAGCTCAATCCGCCGCACGGCTACCGCAAAACGACCTACATGACCGAAAACTACGGGGTCGCCAGCCAGTTCGACGGAGCGGGCAGCCTCGGCTGGTCGGATCAAATGCGGCGCTGGTTCGTCCGCTGGACGTCCGACGGTCCGTACAGCACCTTTTTCATGACCCATCCGAAGCGGGGCGGCATCGAATCGGGGGCGACGCCGTACGAGCAGGTGCTGCAAAAGGACGGGGCGGTCGTCGCGGTCTACAACATCCCTTCCGGCGACCCGTTCAAGTTCATAAACGGGCCGTTTCCGGACTCGCTATTAAAAATTCGGGAAGATCCGAGCGGCTGGATTTTTGCCCACGGCGGCAGCGTCCTGCTGGCGGTCAAGCCGCTGAAGCCGTACGTCTGGACGGAGTCGTTCGTCGGCTCGCTGCGCGTGCCGGTGCTGAAAAGCGATGGAACGAAAAACGGCGTCATCGTGGAAACGGCCGACCCGTCGGCGTACGGCGCCGAGGAGGACGGGGCGCTTTCCGAAGCGGAGCGGATCGACGCCGAGCTGGACCGTTTCGCGCAGGCGGTGCTCGCGCGCACGGAGGTGGACGCCTCCGGGCTCGAGCAGGCCAACCCGTCGCTTACCTACACGTCGCTGGCGGGAGATACGCTCAGCCTGACGTATAACGGGGCGCGGACCGTAAATGGCGAGGCGGTCGATTATACGGCCTGGCCCCTGATCGATTCTCCGTTCATGCATCAGGAGGTCGGCGGGAGCCTGCTGACGATCCGCCGCGGCGAGGAGGCGGTCGTATACGATTTCGAAAACTGGCAAACGTTCCGTCCGGCGGCCGGGCCGGATCTATCCGCCGCGGGTCTGACCTGGACGCCGTCGTATCCGCAGGCGGGCAAGGATATCGTCTTCGGGGCCGCGGTCCGCAACGACGGCTTGAGCGCGACGCCGGGCGAAGGATTCGAGGCGATTTTTAAGGCGAACGGGGAGACGGTGAGCACCGTGCGGCATCCGGAAGCGCTGGCGGCGGGCCAAACGGTCACGGTAACCTCCGGCGCCTGGCGTCCCGCCGAACAGGGGGCGTACGAGGTAAGCGTCGAGCTTCGCGCGGCGGGCTGGGACGAAGCGGAGACGGCGAACAACGAACGCGACGCGCGGCTCGAGGTGTACGGCCCGTCCCGCCTGCTGTTCTCCGACGGCTTCGAGCAGGACGTTACAACGAAGTGGGATGCCGCGGGCAGCGTCGGGTCGTGGTCGCACGAGGCGGATCCGGCGCGAAATTCGATGGTCATGAAGGGCACGAGCACGGCGACGAGCGGGAACCCGGTCCGCAAAGCGGCCAAGGCGTCGGCCTGGGCGGATTACGAGCAGACGTCCCGCGACTACCGTTTCGAATTTACGGCCAAGTACGCCGGCGGCGCGGCAAACGGCGGCGCCGGCGAGCAGCTGCGCGCGCTCGTCCGGTTCGCGAGCCCGCAAGCGTACTACTATTTCGACTTCAACGATGCGGCGGACCAGGTTTCGTTCGCGAAATATACGGCGGAAACGGGATTCGTCACGTTGCATCCGCCCGTCCGGATTGCCGGCAAGCTTCCCGGCTTCGATTTTCGCCAGTACAACGAATACGCCATCGAGGCGGCCGGCGACCGGTTCTCCTTGTTTATCAATGGCGTTCCGATCATCGAAGGCGTCGCGGATACGGCGGTTCCGTCCGGTACGGTCGGCTTCATGAACCGGAATTCGGAGCTGTGGATCGATGAGGCGTCCGTGCGCACGCTCGGCGACGAGCCCGGTCCCGATGACCGAACGACGTTCGATTTCGCGGTCGAGCCCGGCTCGATCTCGGACGGAGCGGTGACGATCAACGTCGAAGCGGCCGATGCGGACGACCTTTACGGTGCCGCGCTGGATATCGCCTACGACAAGACGAAGCTGACGCTGACGGACGTCCGCCCGCACCCGCAATTCGGCGAGCACGCGGAGGCGACCTACGAGGAATTCGATTCGTTCGTTCGCGCGACCGCGACCCGGACCGAAGGGGACGGCCCGTCCGGCATCGACGGCGACGTCCCGGTGCTGCAGCTGACGTTTCTCGTCGCCGAGCCGGACGAACCGTTCGTCCTGACGCTGCGAAGCGGCTCGGAGTATGTAGACGGCGCGTCGGAGCGCTTTACGGTGGAAGAGGACGTCGAGGCGTCCATTCTGCTGATCGATCCGGACGTCAATGGCGACGGAGAGGTCGAAATCGACGACCTGGCGCTCGTCGCCCGAGGGTACGGGTTGACGGCGACCGATCCCGGCTACGACGCCGCATGCGATTTGAACCGCGACCTCGTCATCGACGCCGCGGACTTGGATTTCATAGCCGATCGGCTGCTGGAAAGCTGACCTTCGCTTTGCCGATGCGGTTTGCGCCCGCGCGCGGCCGCATCGTCATCGCCCCGGGACAAAAAGGAGGAAACGAACTTGCGAAAACTCATGTTGGCGGGCCTTGCGCTCGCGCTCGTCTGGATGCTCGTTCCGGCCGCGCCCGGCATCGCGCGGGCCGAAGAGGAAGAGCTGCGGCTCTCGCTGTCCGTCGCGGGCAAACCCAAATCGGACCGCCACAAGAAAGGCGACACGTTCGAAGTGGAAGTCGCGGCCGGGCAGGCGAAGGACCTGTTCGGGGTCCAGTTTGTCGTGGAATACGACCCGAAGGCGCTTCAGTTGAAAGCCGACGGCCATATTTCCGTAAGCAAGCGGTTCAACGACTGGGTGCGGAAGGCGGACGCGCGCAAGGGAAAAGTCGAGCTGGCGTTGACGCGCAAAACGCTGCCTTCGGGCGCGACCGGCACGGAGTCGTTGGCGACGCTGAAATTCAAGGCGTTGAAGGAGGGGGAAACGACGATCAGGCTGACCGGCATCAAGGCGACGGACGCGGCGCCGAGGGAGCTTGCGGCCAACGACGAATTCGTCCTTCGGCACGTTATCGACAAACCCGGCAAGCCGGATAAACCTGACAAGCCGGATAAACCTGACAAGCCGGATAAACCGGACAAACCCGATAAACCGGACAAACCCGACAAGCCAGACAAGGCGGAAAAAACAGGAAAACGTTAAATTTACAAACCGACGGCCTTCGGATGATATGGACTTAACATTTCCTCCCTATGCTTGTACTTGATGGATGTCATTACAAGGGCTAGGGGTGGATAAGTTGAGCAAAACGATGGACCGGAAAACGTTTCTCTCTTACCTGGGTACGGGCGCGACGGCGCTGGCGGCAGCTTCCGCCGGACTGGGCGTGCTGGACGGCAAAGCTTCCGCCGCATCCGCGACGGCCAATCATTTGTTCGGGTTCAACACGAACCGGGTCAGCGGTTATTTCGATCCGATTCAGCCTTCCAAGGAAGACCAGCTTATTTTGCCCAAAAACTTCAAATACGACGTTGTCGCGGCTTTCGACGACGTGATCAATCCGGCGGGGGAAAAGTTCGGGTCGGGCTGCGACTACAACGCCTTTTTCCCGATTGACGGCTCCAACGTTCGCGGGCTTCTCGTCAACAATCACGAGTATACGACCATTTTCCAGATCGGCCCGGTGAAGGACGACAAGATGACCGCCGATCAAATCCAGAAAAACCTGTATTACCAAGGCATGTCCGTTATCGAAGTGTATCGCGACGAAAACGGCGTATGGAAAATGGACAAAACGTCCAAGTACGCACGCCGCATCAACGGATATACGAAATTCGACATCACCGGCCCGGCCAAGGGCACTCAGGCGCTGAAAGGCGCGACGACGGCGACGGGCACGTTCGCGAACTGCTCCGGCGGCGTCACGCTGTGGAATACGGTGCTTTCGTGCGAGGAGAACTTCGAGCAGACGGCCGCGGCGTCCAACCTGCCGGAAACGCACTACGGATGGGTCGTCGAAGTCGATCCGTTCGACAAAAACTTTTTGAAAAAGCATACGGCGCTCGGCCGGTTCAACCACGAAAATACGGCGATGGGGCTGGCCGCGGACGGACGCGTCGTCGTCTACATGGGCGATGACAAGAAGGATGCCTGCGTCTACAAATTCATCAGCAACGGCAAATTCGACAAGGCGAAGGGCCGAGCCAATTCGGCGCTGCTCGAAGACGGAACGCTGCACGTGGCCGATTTGAAAACCGGCAAATGGCGCCCGGTAACGCTCGAGGAAGTCGCCAAATCGTTCGAGGACGAGCCGGAACTGAAAGCGACGTTCAAAACGCAGGGCGACGTCGTGACGTACTGCCAGCAGGCCGCGAAGCTTGTCGGCGGCACGCCGACGGACCGTCCGGAGGATATCGAGATTTCGCCGTTCGACAACACCGTTTTCATCTGCCATACGAACAACGACAGCCACGGCAACATTCACGGCCACATTACCCGCATTTTCGAAGCGGGCAACGACCTGGGCGCCCTGGAATTCGACTTCGAGATTTTCGCCGCCGGCGGACGCCAATCCGGCTTCAGCTCGCCGGACAACCTCGCGTTCGATTCGAACGGCAACCTGTGGGTCGTCACGGACATTTCGAGCAGCAGCCAAAACAAGGGCGTGCACAAATCGTTCATGAACAACGGGCTTTTCGTCATTCCGACGAGCGGGCCGGACAAGGGCGTCGCGCTGCAATTCGCGTCGGGTCCGGTCGAATGCGAGCTTACCGGTCCTTTCTTCACGCCCGACGAGCAAACGCTGTTCCTGTCGATCCAGCATCCGGGCGAAAATACGGAGGATTTGAGCCAGCCTACGAGCACGTGGCCGCACCGGCCGGGCGAAAAAATCGCCAGGTGCGCGGTCGTCGCCATCAGCGGCTTCAAGCTGGGCTAAACCCCCGGGATAAAAAAGAAAAGGAGCGATCGCGATGCCATTCGGCAATATCGGAATCGGCGGTTTAATTCTCATTTTGATCATCGCGCTCATCATCTTCGGTCCTTCCAAGCTTCCCGAGCTCGGCCGCGCGTTCGGCCGGACGCTCAGCGAATTCAAAGGGGCGACGAATGGGCTCGTAAACGGCGAGGACGAAGGCGGCAGCAAGGAAACGGGTTCGCAAGCCGCTTCGACATCGGCTCCGCAAGCCGTCGCGGCGCAGAACAAGCCGAATGCGTAACCCGAACGACCAGAGCGCTCTCGAGCATCTGGAGGAAATGCGGACTCGCATCATCCGCACGCTCGTCGCCTTTGTCGTGGCGATGGCGGCGGCGCTCCTTTACGTGCGGGACATTTACGAATGGCTCGCAAGAGATATGGACCGGCCGCTCGTTTTGCTCGGTCCGTCGGACGTCATGTGGGTATACATGATGATCGCGGGCTGCATCGCCGTCGCCGTCACGCTTCCCGTCGCCGCCTACCAGACGTGGAAGTTCGTGGAGCCGGCATTGCCGGACCGGGCGCGGCGGCCGGCGCTGCTGCTCATCCCCGCGATCGGCGTGCTGTTCGTCGCCGGCGTCGGGTTCGGCTATTTCGTCCTCTTCCCGATGGTGCTGCAATTTATGCAGAACATGGCCGCGGGCTCGTTCGAGACGATGTACACGGCGCAAAAGTATTTTACATTCATGATCCATATGACGGTTCCGTTCGGCTTTCTGTTCGAGATGCCGGCGATCGTCATGTTTTTGACCAAGCTCGGCATCGTGAATCCGGTGAGAATGGCCAAAGCGCGCAAGATGGCTTACTTCGCGCTTGTCATCCTTGCGGTTGCGATCACGCCGCCGGACATTATGTCGGACATTATCGTCATCGTTCCGTTGTTTTTGCTGTACGAAATCAGCATCACGATTTCCAAGGTCGTCTACCGCAAGCAATTGCGCCTGGCGAACGCGGATAGCGGGTCTTCCCTGGCGCCGCAAGATTAAGCCGCATCAGCCGTCTCTTCGCCGAATCCGGGCGGGGAGACGGTTTTTTGTCCCTTGCCGTTCCGCGCGACGAGTGCGAACCGCGTTGAAATGCGTTATGATGGAGCCAAAGGGAGGCATGCCGCATGCAGATTCGTCAGCTTACCGCGAATGAGATGGAGGAGCGTATCGCGCTGTCCGAATTCGCGTTTCAAAAAGGGTTGTCCGAGGAGGAGGCGAAGGAATACAAGGCTTCGTTTCGGCCGGAGGAGCATTGGGGGGCGTTCGGCGAGGACGGCAAGCTGATGTCCGGGCTTCATTTGATTCCGTTTGAAATGCGGGCGGGACGGACGTTGTTGAAAATGGGAGGCATCGCCAGCGTCGCGACCTGGCCGGAAGCGAGAAGATACGGCTGCGTAACGAAGCTGCTCGGTCAAGCGCTCGTCACGATGCGCGAACAAGGCCAAACGGTAAGCATGCTGCATCCGTTCTCGTTTCCTTTTTACCGTAAATTCGGCTGGGAAATGACCGTCGAACGAAAGATGTACGTCATTGCGCAGAGCCAGCTCCCGAAACGCTCGGAAGTCTCCGGAAAAATCGTCAGGGCGGCCAAGGAAGCCGACGCTTTCAACGACCTGTACGACCGGTTCGCCATGGGCCGCGTCGGGATGCTGAAGCGTTCGCCGGAATGGTGGCGCTCGAAGGTATTTTCCAAGCCGGGGCTTGCGGCGATCTGGAAAAACGAAAGCAGCGAGCCGGAAGGCTACATACTCTATGAGGTGAGCGGCGGAACGTTTGCCGTTCACGAATGGGTCGCGCTGACCGAAGAGGCGCGGCGCGGGCTTTGGCAGTTCGCGGCCAACCACGATTCGATGGCCGACAAGGTGACGATGACGGTTCCGGCCGATGACGAAAGCCCGTTCCTTTTCGCCGATCCCCGGTTCAAGCAGGAAGTGGTCCCTTACTTCATGTCGCGAATCGTGGATGCGGAAGGCTTCGTCTCCTTGCTTCCGTTCGCCCCGGGGCCGGGAACGAAAGCTTGCGGCTTGCGCTCCGCGACGAATTCGCGCCGTGGAACGACGGCGTTTTTCGCATCGAGTGGGACGCGGAAGGCGCCGCGCGAATGCGCCGCGAGGAGGAGGCGGCCGTCCGTTCCGACGGGGTCGCTTGCGATATTCAAACGTTGACCGCGATGCTGCTCGGCAACCGGCGTCCGGCGGATTTGGAGCGTTGGGGCCGGCTGCGGGGGGACGCCGAACGGATCGAGCTGCTGGAACGGCGCGTGCCGGCACATCGGCCGTACCTGGCGGATTTCTTCTGATCGCTTTCGCCCCGCGAATAAAGCGATGCCGCCCTTCCCATACTGATCAGAGGGGGCTTCGTCCCCCTCTTGGCAAATAAAACAAGATCGATTATAATAAGTCTATAGTCAAAGAAAGTCAAAGTCAGAAGGCGCTCCGGAAAGGAGGTTCTGATGGTGCGCAACATATCCGATCTGATCGAGCATTATTTGAAGCAGATCATTCATAACAGTTCGGATGGCGCGGTCGAGATTCAGCGCAGCGATTTGGCGGGTAAGTTTTCTTGCGTTCCTTCGCAAATCAATTACGTCATCAGTACCCGGTTTACCCTGGAAAAGGGGTATTACGTCGAGAGCAAGCGCGGCGGCGGCGGCTATATCCGGATTCAGCGCGTAGATCTGCCTTCGCTGGAGGCGATTCAGGCGCACGTTCAGCAGACGATCGGCGATCGGATCGATCAGACGGCTGCCGAAGGACTGATTTATCAGCTGGAAGAAGCCGGATTTATGACCGGGCGCGAGGCGGGCATGCTGAAGGCGGCCGTTTCGCGCGAGGCGCTCGCGGTCAAGCTTCCGTACCGGGATGAGCTTCGCGCGAGAATCATGAAAGCGGCGTTGTTCGCTCTGCTCACGAAGTAGGGCGAAGCGCATTCCGGAAAGGAGGAAAAGCCATGGTTTGCCAAGAATGCGGCAAACGGCCGGCAACGCTTCATTTTACGAAAATCAACAATGGAGAAAAGTCGGAGCTGCATATTTGCGAAGCATGCGCCCGCGACAAGGGCGAGATGATTCCGGGTACGGCAAGCGGCTTCTCCATTCACAATTTGCTGTCCGGCCTTCTCGATTTCGAGCCTTCGAACGTCGGATCGCGGCCGGACGTTCCCCGTTGCGAAAAGTGCGGGATGACGTACGCCCAATTCAGCAAAATGGGGAAATTCGGGTGCAGCCACTGCTACAAGCAATTTTCCGAACGGCTGGATCCGCTGCTGAAGCGGGTTCACGGAAACACGGTGCACGTCGGCAAAGTCCCTAAGCGGGCCGGAGGCCACGTGAAAGCGAAACGCGAAATCGATCGGCTTAAAAAGGAAATCCAGGTTCGAATCGAACGCGAAGATTTCGAGACGGCGGCTCAGCTCCGGGACCGGATCCGGGAGCTCGAGAACGAAATCTCGGGTTGACGAAGGAGAGGAATCTTCGTGAACAAGCAACCTTTTCAACAAGCGCTAAGTCCGTGGATGAGCAAAAAAGCGCCCGAAACGGACGTCGTGCTCAGCAGCCGGGTGCGGATCGCCCGCAATTTGCGGAATTATCCGTTTCCGCTGTTCGCCACGTCGGAGCAATCCGAGAAGGCGATGGAGCAGCTGCTTGGCATCGCGGAAAGCGGGCGGCTGAACGGGGTCGATTCCTTCCAGACGATCCGCCTGTCCGAGCTCACCGAACTGGAGAAGCTCGTCCTCGTCGAAAAGCATCTGATCAGCCCGATGCTGGCGAACGAGTCCCGGAACGGCGCGCTTATCCTTAGCAATACCGAAGACGTCAGCATTATGGTGAACGAGGAAGACCATCTGCGCATTCAATGCCTGTATCCGGGCTTTCAAATTCCGGAGGCGTGGGATTTCTCGAGCAAAATCGACGATTTGTTCGAAGAGGGCGTCGATTACGCCTTCGACGAAAAGCACGGCTATTTGACGAGCTGCCCGACGAACGTCGGCACCGGCATCCGGGCATCGGTCATGATGCATCTGCCGGCGCTCGTGCTGACCGGCCAGATCAACCGGATTTTGACGGCGGTGACGCAGGTCGGTCTCGCGGTTCGCGGGCTGTACGGCGAAGGAAGCGAAGCGACGGGCAACCTGTTCCAGGTCTCGAATCAGATCACGCTCGGCCAGTCCGAGCAGGAGATCGTCGAGAACCTGCACGCCGTCGCCAAGCAGATTATCGGCCACGAAAAAGCCGCCCGCGGCAAGCTGTTGAACGAGAACCGGATCCGGGTGGAAGATCGGGTCAAGCGCTCGTACGGCATTTTGACGCATGCGACCGTCATCGATTCGAAGGAAGCTTCGCAGCGGCTGTCCGACATTCGGCTCGGCGTCCATCTCGGCATTCTTCCGGAACTCGATCCGACCTCGCTGAACGAGTTGATCGTGTCCACGCAGCCGGGATTTTTGCAGCAGGCGTACGGGGATACGCTCATTCCCGAGCGGCGGGATATCGCCAGGGCGGAAATGATTCGAACGAAACTGGCATCCAGGGCGTAAATGTTCTATTCTTACATTAATTGGGGAGGTGCTGTCTTATGATGTTCGGAAGATTTACCGAACGCGCGCAAAAAGTGCTCGCGCTGGCGCAGGAAGAAGCGGTGCGCCTGGGACACAATAACATTGGCACGGAGCATATTCTGCTCGGTCTGATTCGCGAAGGAGAAAGCATCGCCGCCAAGGCGCTCATCGCGCTCGGACTCGGACTCGAAAAAATTCAGGACGAAGTCGAATCGCTCATCGGGCGCGGCCAGGAGCAGCCGACCAATATCGCTTATACGCCCCGCGCCAAAAAGGTCATCGAGCTGTCGATGGACGAAGCCCGCAAGCTCGGCCATACGTATGTCGGCACGGAGCATATTTTGCTCGGCTTGATCCGCGAGGGCGAGGGCGTCGCGGCCCGCGTGCTCAACAATTTGGGCATCAGCCTGAACAAGGCCCGCCAGCAAGTGCTGCAGCTTCTCGGCAGCAGCGAGAACGTTTCGCAAAACCACGGCCCGTCCGCCAACGTCAGCACGCCGACGCTTGACGGCCTGGCCCGCGACTTGACGGCGAGCGCCCGGGACAACAATATCGACCCGGTCATCGGACGGGCGAAGGAAATCGAACGCGTCATTCAGGTGCTGTCTCGCCGCACGAAGAACAATCCGGTGCTGATCGGCGAGCCCGGCGTCGGCAAAACGGCGATCGCCGAAGGCCTTGCGCAGCGGATCGTCAACAACGAAATTCCGGAAACGCTTCGCGACAAACGCGTCATGACGCTGGATATGGGGTCCGTCGTAGCGGGCACCAAATACCGGGGCGAATTCGAGGACCGGCTGAAAAAGATCATGGACGAAATCCGCCAGGCCGGCAACGTCATTCTGTTCATCGACGAGCTGCACACGCTGATCGGAGCCGGCGGCGCAGAAGGGGCGATCGACGCCTCCAACATTCTGAAGCCGGCGCTCGCCCGCGGCGAGCTGCAATGCATCGGCGCGACGACGCTGGACGAATACCGCAAATATATCGAGAAGGATGCCGCGCTCGAAAGACGGTTCCAGCCGATTACGGTCGACCAGCCGTCTCCGGACGAAGCGGTTCAAATTTTGCACGGGCTGCGCGATCGCTACGAAGCGCATCACCGCGTGAAAATCACGGACGAATCGATCGAAGCCGCCGTCAAGCTGTCCGACCGGTACATTACCGACCGGTTCCTGCCGGACAAGGCGATCGACCTGATCGACGAAGCGAGCTCGAAGGTACGGCTCCGTTCGTACACGGTACCGCCGAATCTGAAGCAGCTCGAGCAGCGTCTCGAGGATATCCGCAAGGAGAAGGACGCCGCCGTGCAAAGCCAGGAATTCGAAAAAGCGGCCGCGCTGCGAGATACCGAGCAGAAGATTCGCGAGGAGCTCGACGCGACGAAGAACCAATGGAAGGAAAAGCAGGGCCGCACCGATTCCGAGGTGACGCCGGAAGATATCGCGCAAGTCGTCGCCAGCTGGACCGGCATTCCGGTGAGCAAGCTGGCGGAGGAAGAAACCGAGCGCCTGCTGAAGATGGAGGACATCCTGCACGATCGCGTCATCGGACAGGACGAAGCCGTCAAAGCCGTCGCCCGCGCCGTCCGCCGCTCGCGCGCCGGCCTGAAGGATCCGAAACGTCCGATCGGCTCGTTCATTTTCCTCGGGCCGACCGGCGTCGGGAAAACCGAGCTCGCGCGGGCGCTTGCCGAAGCGATGTTCGGCGACGAGAACGCGGTCATCCGCATCGACATGTCGGAGTACATGGAGAAGCACTCGACGTCCCGCCTCGTCGGAGCGCCTCCGGGATACGTCGGCTATGACGAAGGCGGCCAGCTGACCGAGAAAGTCCGCCGCAAGCCGTATTCCGTCGTCCTGCTGGACGAAATCGAGAAGGCGCACCCGGAAGTGTTCAACGTGCTGCTGCAAGTGCTGGAAGACGGGCGCCTGACCGATTCCAAAGGCCGCACCGTCGACTTCCGCAACACGCTGATCATCATGACGTCGAACGTCGGCGCCGACCAGATCAAGCGCAACTCGACGCTCGGCTTCACGGCCGCCCAGGACGGAGGCCGGGATTATCAGAACATGAAGGATAAGGTGCTGGCCGAGCTGAAGAAGTCGTTCCGTCCGGAGTTTCTGAACCGGATCGACGAGACGATCGTCTTCCACCCGCTCGAAGAGAAGCACATCGCCCAAATCGTCACCCTGATGGCGGACGAATTGCGCAAACGCCTCAAAGAGCAGGAAATCCAGTTCGAGCTCACCGAAGCGGCGGCGAGCTTCCTCGCCAAGGAAGGCTTCGATCCGCAATACGGCGCGCGTCCGCTGCGCCGCGCGATTCAGAAGCATATCGAAGACCGCCTGTCCGAAGAGCTGCTGATCGGCAAAATCAGCAAAGGCCACTCGCTCGTCATCGACGAGAAGGACGGCGAGCTGGTCGTCAGCACGAAGGACGAAGTGACGAGCAATTCCTGATCGTTCGCGGATAAAAGGTTTAGCCTGCCGGAAGTTTTCGGACTTCCGGCGGGCTTTTTTTGTCGGTTGGCGCCGCCGCGCTAACGGCTAAATGCACCTCCGCATGGCTCGTTAGCGATCCGGTTGAGTCGTGACGGCTCATCTCAGCCCGTCATGTACATATGGCCGTACACAGTTGAGTAAAAATACCCATCTTGCCGCCTCCGCATGCCCGCAAACGCCCCGGTTGAGTCGTGGCGACTCATCTCAGCCCGTCATGTACATATGGCGGTAGGCAGTTGAGTAAAAATTACCCACTTTTGCGCCTCCGCATGGCCCGTTAGCGATCCGGTTGAGTCGTGGCGGCTCATCTCGACCCTCCAAGTACATATAGCCGTATGCAGTTGAGGACAAGCGGCTTGCGCGCTTTTCACCGGATCACCGTATTCTTCATCTTTTTTTTCGTTTTGCGCGTACAATGTAAGGATTGAATGCGGAGCAGGCTTGAGCGGCGTTATAAGCGTGAATATCCTGCTCGATTTAACGAAGCAGGAGACTATATTTTGCTTTATTCTCCAGCTTTCAAATTCTAACGGAAGCAGCACCCTTATTTCAGGTGGGACGGGGTGAAAACGTCTCTTTTGGCTCAAATAACGGAATGAATTTCCGTTACATTTTGAAAACCTCGATTTCGCGGGAATAACGGCGCTGGCCGCCGTAGAAGGGTTCGGCTGAACCGGACTTGCCGCGGGAGCAGAGCATGCATGCCTGGGTCGTCGGAACGTACGGAATTCGTGACTCAGGAGACCGAGCGAACAAACGGCGAGTGCCTTCGTCAGCATCGTGCGGGTTGAGAATTCCGTTGCCGACGGTGCGAACGCGCGACTGCGGCCCGCGTCGTGTTGGTCGGGAATGCGAGCAAGCGCGCAAGGCGGATCTCGAACCTTTCTTCCGGCGGAACTGAGCGAACGGGATATCGGAAAGAGAAGGATAAGAGAACATCTAGAAGGGACCAAAGGGAACGCATCGAGGGAACGGAGACCGCTCACCAACCGGCGGGCCAAGTCATATGTTGCAGTATTGCGCGCGGCAAACCGGCAAACGGGCGCTTGGCGCCACTGCGGTTTTCCCGTCGAGGCGCGGGATTAAACATGCCTTGCATTTCGCCAAGCATTTCAGTGCCCGTAAAAGTTAGGCCAAAATCAGCTTGGCAGTCGCCGGCACCCGCGGAGGCAGCGGAACCGGAATCTGCCGCAGGAAGGAGAACGGGAATGTATCGTCGTTCGCGGAAGCCGATCCGCTGGAATCAGCCGCTCGTGCTGTTCATCTCGGGCGTTTGCATCGTCGTTTTGCTGCTCGTGCTCAGCAAGATTTTGTTCGTGCTTTTTTATTTGGGCGGAGGCGTGCTGATTATCGGACTTGTGCTATGGCTTCTTTGGCGCTGGTGGTGGACACGGTAAAGCGGTTCGGCTTAGAAAAGACACGGTTTGAAGCATAATGGCGAGGCAGCGGGGTGAAATAGCGCAAGGCCGCGTGAAGTGGTGCAGGCGGAGGGTATGATGCAGGCGGCGGCGGGAAAATGGCGCGGGCTTCGGCGGGCATGGCGCAGGCAGCGGCGTGAAATGGGCAGACAGCGGCGGGGCATCGCCGAAGCATGCGCGCGGGAGGTCGCGCCCGAAACGAGGCTCATTGCGGGGCCGTGAGCTTTGGGTCTTGCGTCCGGGGTTTAATCCGGCATGCAAAACATGGTACACTTTTGGTAACTGCAAATGATAAAGGGGCTCTCGCATGGCCAAACTCAAAATCAAATTCGTATGCAACGAATGCGGCACGGAATCGCCCAAGTGGATGGGCAAATGCCCGGGGTGCGGGGCATGGAACACGATGACGGAGGAAGCCGAGTCCGTCGTCAAGGCTCCGGTCGCGAGAAGCGAGCTGACGCGGGCGAAAGAAAAGGCGAAGTCCATCATAGATATAGAAAGCGGGCGCGAACCGCGGGTGCCGACCGGGCTCGGCGAGCTGAACCGGGTGCTCGGCGGCGGACTCGTGCCCGGCTCGCTGCTGCTCGTCGGCGGCGATCCCGGCATCGGCAAATCGACCCTGCTGCTGCAGACGTCGCACGCGCTGACGACGCAGGGGCTCAAGGTGCTGTACGTTTCGGGAGAAGAATCCGTGCGCCAGACGAAGCTGCGGGCGGACCGGCTCGGCGCTCTGAACGGCAACCTGTTCGTGCTGTGCGAGACGAATCTCGACCTGATCGACGATGCGATCGCGGAGGTCCGGCCGGACTTTCTCGTCATCGATTCGATTCAAACCGTCTACCGCCCCGACGTTCCGTCGGCTCCCGGAAGCGTGGCGCAGGTGCGGGAATGCACGGCGCAGTTTATGCGGATCGCGAAGGTCAACGGAATCGCCACCGTCCTCGTCGGCCACGTGACGAAGGAAGGCGCGATCGCGGGTCCGCGTCTTTTGGAGCATATGGTCGATTGCGTGTTATACTTTGAAGGAGAACGGCATCATTCCTACCGTCTGCTGCGAGCCGTCAAAAACCGCTTCGGCTCGACGAACGAAATCGGCATTTTCGATATGTCGGAGGACGGGCTGCGCGAAGTGGCGAACCCTTCGGAGCTGTTCCTGTCGGAACGTCCGCTGGGCGTCGCGGGCTCGACGGTCGTCGCCAGCATCGAAGGAACCCGGCCGGTGCTGGTGGAGCTGCAGGCGCTCGTGTCGCCGACGCATTTTCCGTCGCCCCGCCGCATGTCGTCCGGGTTGGATCATCACCGGATTTCGCTGGTCATTGCCGTGCTGGAAAAGCGGATGGGCTTGTTTTTGCAAAATCAGGACGCTTACGTGAACGTCGCCGGCGGGGTCAAGCTGGACGAACCGGCCGCCGATCTGGCCGCGGCCGTCAGCCTGGCGTCCAGCTTCAAGGATTTGCCCACCCGGCCGTTTGACGTCGTTTTCGGCGAGGTCGGGCTGACGGGAGAAGTAAGAGCGGTTTCGAGGGCGGAGCAGCGAGTGAAGGAAGCGGTGAAGCTTGGCTTCAAACGGGTCATTTTGCCCGAGCTGAGCATGAAGGGCTGGCAGCCGCCTGCAGGTATCGAATTGATCGCAGTCCGAACGGTCGCGGAAGCGCTGAAGGCTGCGTTGGAATAGGGGAGCCGAGCGGAAGATGAAGGAGACCAAGGAAAAAGAACACCAACAGCATCAGACGATGAACCAGCTGCTTCAGATGGTTGCGCCGGGAACGCCGTTTCGGGAAGGACTCGAAAACGTTCTCCGCGCCAAAACCGGGGCCCTCATCGTCGTCGGATACAGTCCCGAAGTGATGGAAGTCGTCGACGGCGGTTTTTCGATCAACTGCGACTTCAGCCCGAACTATTTGTACGAATTGGCCAAAATGGACGGCGCGATCATCCTGAGCGAGGACGGCAAACGGATTTTATACGCGAATACGCAGCTGATCCCGAATTCTTCGATCGCTTCGACCGAAACCGGCATCCGTCACCGGACGGCGGAGCGGGTGGCCAAGCAGACGGGCAAGCTCGTCGTGTCGATTTCCCAGCGGCGCAATATCATTACGCTGTATCAAGGCAATCTGCGCTATTCCCTGAAGGAAATGGGCGTTATTTTGACGAAAGCGAACCAGGCGATTCAAACGCTGGAGAAATACAGGGCCGTGTACAGCCAGGCGCTGACGAACCTGTCGGCGCTCGAGTTCGAGGAGCTGGTGACGGTTCACGAAGTCGCCTATGTCGTGCAGCGGGCCGAAATGGTGCTGCGCATCAAGATGGAAATCAACCGCTACGTGCTCGAGCTGGGCAATGAAGGGCGCCTCATCAGCATGCAGATGGAAGAACTGGTCGGCACCGCCGAGGAAGAAGCGCGGCTGTTGCTCAAGGATTACGCCCGCGACGCGAGCGAAGACAAAATCCGCGAAATCCAGTCCGCGCTCAAAAAGCTGACGAACGACGAACTGCTCGATACGAACATTCTCATCCGCACGCTCGGATACCCGTCGCTCAACATGCTGTCCGACGACGGGCTGCTGCCCCGAGGCTACCGGATGCTCAGCAAAATCCCCCGGCTTCCGAGCGTTATCATACATAACCTGGTGGAACGTTTCGGCGCCTTGTCCCGCATCCTGCTGGCATCGATCGAGGAGTTGGACGAAGTGGACGGCATCGGGGAGGTTCGGGCCCGGACGATTCAGGAAGGGCTCAAAAGAATTCAGGAACAGGTGTTTATTGACAGACAGATTTAGGCAGACTAGAATGATTAGATGGCGCCGTCTGCTCTGCACGGCGCGTTCGCTTGAATAGCCGTATCGAATTCCGGCGAACCGGTTCGCTGAGCTAAGGTAAAGTCGAGGTGAAATCGATGATCGCAAAATCCATACCCAGCGTGTTTACGATCGGCAATCTGTTTCTGGGCGTGCTTGCCATTATTTTGGCGTTTCACGACCGGGCGGAAGGCGCCGCCTTGCTGGTGATCATCGCGATGCTGCTTGACGGGGTTGACGGGCGAGTGGCAAGAGCTCTCAACGTCCAAAGCGAATTCGGCAAAGAACTGGATTCCCTGTCCGACGTGATTTCGTTCGGAGTCGCTCCCGCGTTTATCATGTACCAAGCCGCCTTCATTGACGTAAACCCGGCGCTGGCTTGGATCGTAACCGCCATTTTCCCGATTTGCGGCGCGCTCCGGCTGGCTCGCTTCAACGTGATGGAAGGGGTTCCCGGATACTTTATCGGGCTGCCGATACCGGCCGCCGGCGGCGTTCTGGCCACGCTGGCGCTATTCGATCAGGAATTGCACGTTTCGCTGCTGCTGATCAGCACGCTGCTGCTTTCGTTTTTGATGGTCAGCGGCATTAAATATCCGAATTTCAAAAAGGTCGGCTTCCCCAAAAAAGCGGTCTGGATCGTTCCGGTCGTCGTGCTCGCGGCCGTGCTGCTGGCGTTCCAGTTTCCGACGGCGATTCCGCGGGTCATTTTGGCCTTGCTGCTGCTGTACGCGGTTTGGGGGCTAAAAAAAAACGTTGAGCGTCTGCTCCGGCTCGTGCCGAGACGCCAGCGCAAGAAGCGGGCTTCCGCGGACGAATCGAGAAGATCCAAGCATAGCGCATAAACGAACGGCGCTGCCTCCGGGAAGAGGCAGCGCCGTTTTTGGTTTTACCCCAAATCGATCGTGAAGCGGACCGTATGCTCGTCGGGGCGTTCCGTCGCGACGGGCAAGCCCAACGCTTCGCAGACCGATCGCAGCGGGAGCAGGGCCGTACCCCCAACGACCGAGGGGGCGTAAGCGAGCGGGACCGATTGCCCGTCGATTTCCGCCTCGGCCCGGCCGATTTGCAGCTTGGCGATACGGCTTCCGAGCGTTAACGAGATCGTCTTCGTTTCCGGGTCCCAGAGGACGGAAGCGCCGATCGCTTGGGCGGCTTCTTTGGCCGGGACGGACAGTTCGTCGTCTCCCGGGGCCGACAGGACGGACCACCGGGGACATCGGCAGCCGTGCCTCCCGCAAACGCGGTTTCCATGTTCAGGACGCGATCGTCCGGCGTCAACACGAGCGTCGCCAACTGGCGCTCCAGCGTTTCCGCGAAGGAGGCCGCATTGCCCCTCGTCATCCGGTATGCCGGATCGTCCCGGCCGATCGCTTCGGCGATCGCGGTGTTGACGTCCTGCTTGTAATGGGACAAGTCCTTGTACAAGTCCAGATCGTACGTCCAGTCCGTCTCGGTCTGGAAGTTGTATACTTTCGCGTTCGGAAGCTCGTCCAGCCTTTCGAACATCCATACGCTCAGCTCGAGCTGATTCCGGTAGCGGACTTCGTTCGTCTCCTTCCATACTTCCTGCCGCAGCACGCTGTAAGGCGGATAGAAAAAATAAAACTCCGTTTCCGGATAGCTCTTTGCAAGCTCGTAAATATATCGGTCGAAACGGGCTTTCAGCACGTCGGCCGGCTCCTCGTTCAAGCCGAAGTAAGCTTCCTCCTGCTTGGCGGCGCGATAGCTGTTCACGACCCGCTCGGCGCCGAACAGGCTTTCGTCGTTCCAATTGTTCAACAGCTCGAGATCCCGGTTTTGTCCCAAAAGCGCCTGCCTGGCGATGCCTTCGAACCACATTTCGTAAACGGAGTAATTGAACCAGTACCGGTAATCGTTCCATACGTTGTCATCGTACAAATAGTCCGGAAAATCCGCCGCTTCCTCCGAATCGTTTTCCTTCAGCGAGAAATAATCCAGTCCCCACAGCACCTTCTTGACGCGTCCAGTATCCAGCGCGATCTTCGCGATGGCGTAATGCTCGTCCGCGGTCGAGCCTCTCATCGACAGCTTCATCGTTTTGCCGCCGAGCGTCCGGTCGACGACGGAGGGCAGAAAGTTTTCGGTCATGGACGTGCCGATTACGATCGTGTCGTAGTCGTAGTTTTTGGCGAGGCCGGGATTCTGGTAGCGCTGCTCCGTGGAAAATACGGGCGGGAAAATCGCGGACTTGCGGTAAAATTGCAGCGGGTCGACGAGAACGGTCGCGAAACAGACGACGGCGGCGAGAAGCAGGGCGAAGGCCGCGAACTGCAGCAGCATTCTTCTGCCCGCTTTGGAACGGGTTCCGATTCGTCCCGCGGCTTCAAGGCGCCGCAGCGGCGCTTGCGCGGACGACGGTTTCGGCGATTTGATCGGCAATGGCAAGGATAGCTCCCCTTAATAAGGCAAAAAGGAAAACGGGGCGCGTCCGCCTTGCGGGGACGCAGTCGCCGTTATTCCCCTTTTTAAGTCAGATTGAACAGACCGAGCGTCGAGCACTTGTCGGATTCTTTGGCGACGACTTCATCCAGGTTCACGTCCAACAAGTTGCACAGCGCGGACATGTAGAACAAATTTTTGCCGAGTTCGGCTTGGACGGCATCCCGGCAATGCTCGCACAGCTCTCCGTCCATATGCGATTTGGATTGCCGCTTGGCTTGATCGAGCTCCATCTCTTCGGTGAAGCCTTGATGGCTGGCATTCAATTCGATGCATCCGCATTCCGTAATCGCTTTGGCTACGGACCGGTTGACCGATGCGTTCGCTTGGGTCAACTTCGTGACGACATCTAGCAGACTGCGGTGACGCAGCAAGAGTTCCGACACTTGCTGCTGAAATTCCTGCAGCGTTGGTGCGCTCATCCGATCCACCTCGGTTACCGTATTTTTACTTTTCCCTCCCCATTATAGAGCAGAGAGTCCGGCATTTCAAAAGAAGAAACGCTCAGAATCGAGGAAGTTGCTGGCAAAAAATCGGGAACGAAGATTAACGTGCCGGATTTTGGAACATACTGATAGTAAATTTTGGGTTTATGACGACAACTTTATGGTCTGCACACGTCAAAGGAGTGATCTTTAGCCATGATGAAAAGAGTGATTCAAGCAGCCGGCGTGCTGCTCGGCTTCCTGTGGGGAAAGCAATGGACGTTATGGAACGGCTTCGGGGGATTGGCCTGGACGAGCCCGGGAACGGGTTCGCCGGCTTCGGGAGGCTCCGACATGCTTGGCGGCGCCATCGGCGCGATGATCGGGCTGCTCGCGGCCTCGGCGTTGGCTGGGCCGCTGCTCGCCCTGCTGTCCCGGAGCGTCGACAAGCTGTCGGAATACCCCGCGCCGACGCTTGCGCTCGGAGCCGCGGGCGGAGGAGCGGGGCTTGCCGTTTCGGCGCTGCTGTTTCCGCTGCTGACGGACCTTCCGCACGTCGGGAGCGTGCTTGCCGCATTGGCGGCGCTGCTGCTTGCCTATGCGGGAACGCGGCTGGCCGTCCGTAAGCGGGACGAGCTGGGAGCGTGGATGGCTTCCCGCGCCGCCGTTCCCGCGGTTCAGGCGGAGGAGCCGCGGTACGAGGAGCATAAAATTTTGGATACGAGCGTTATCATCGACGGACGCATTGCCGACATCTGCAAGACGGGGTTCATCGAAGGCACGCTGGTCATCCCCGAATTCGTGCTCGAGGAGCTGCAGCATATCGCCGATTCCTCGGATTTGCTCAAGCGCAACCGCGGCCGCCGCGGGCTCGACATTTTGAACAAAATCCAGAAAGAACTCGACGTCAAGGTGCTCATTCACGAGGACGTGAACGACGAGCCCGGCGAAGTGGACAGCAAGCTGGTGAAGCTCGCGAAGGCGATGCGGGGCAAGGTCGTCACCAACGACTTCAATTTGAACAAGGTGTGCGAGCTGCAGGGCGTTTCGGTGCTCAACATCAACGATTTGGCCAACGCGGTCAAGCCGGTCGTGCTGCCGGGCGAGGAAATCGTCGTGCAGGTGATCAAGGACGGCAAGGAGCACGGACAGGGCGTCGCGTACTTGGACGACGGCACGATGATCGTCGTGGAAGGCGGCCGCGATTTCATCGGCACGACGATGGAAGTGCTGGTGACGAGCGTGCTTCAGACGTCGGCCGGACGGATGATTTTTGCGAAGCCGAAGCTATTGGAAAAAGCGCTTTGACAAGGTATGATAATAACCATGCGGGCGAGACAAGCGCTTGTTTGTCTCGCTTTTTGTTTTCGCGGTTCGGAAAGGCCGGGTTTCGCGCTTGGCCTGTTCCGAATCGCCTCCGATAAAAACGACGTTGTTTGTCCTTGAGGACGGCGAAGTCGTTTTTACTTGGTTTAACGGGAGAGGAGCAAGGCGATGAAGTGGGGAGCGGTCATTGTCGCGGCCGGCCGGGGAACGCGCATGCGGGCCGGCGACAACAAGCCGTATTTGCCGCTGTCCGGCAAGCCGGTGCTGGCGCATACGCTGGACGCGTTCGAGCGCTCGCCGTCGGTGGCGGAGATCGTGCTCGTCGTCGCGCCGGGCGAGGAGGAGCGCGCCGCAAGCGTCGTCCGCGAGGCGGGCGCGCGCAAGGTGAGCGCCGTCGTGCCGGGCGGGGCGGAGCGGCAGGACAGCGTGTACGCGGGCCTGACGGCGCTTTCGGCGGAAGGGGCGCTCGTGCACGACGCGGCGCGCCCGCTCGTGACGCCGGAGCAGATCGAAGCCTGCTGCCGGGAGGCGGAGCGGCACGGAGCGGCGGCGCTGGCCGTGCGGGTGAAGGATACGATCAAGGTGGCGGACGAGGAGGGCTTTATCGCCTCCACGCCGGAGAGGCGCCTGCTCTGGGCGGTGCAGACGCCCCAGGCGTTCGTCCGCGAGGAGTTGCTCGAAGCACATCGGCTCGCGCGGGGCGACGGATCGCCGGCCACGGACGACGCGATGCTGCTGGAGCGTCGGGGGCGCAAGGTCGCGATCGTCGAAGGGGACTACCTCAATTTGAAAATAACGACGCCCGAGGACCTGCCGGTGGCGGAACTTCTGCTTGAAAGGCGTCGGCGGGAGGAAACGGACTTATGATCAGAGTGGGGCAAGGCTTTGACGTGCACCAATTGACGGAAGGACGGCCGTGCATCATCGGCGGCGTCTCCATTCCGTTCGAGAAAGGGCTGCTCGGACATTCCGACGCGGACGTGCTGCTGCACGCGATAAGCGACGCCGTGCTCGGGGCGCTGGCGCTCGGGGATATCGGCAAGCATTTTCCGGATACGGATCCGGCGTACAAGGACGCGGACAGCGTCAAGCTGCTCGAGCGCGTGTGGGAGCTCGCCCGCGAGCGGGGGTATAAGCTCGGCAACGCGGACGCTACCATCATCGCGCAGGCGCCGAAGATGGCGCCGCATATTCCGGCGATGGTCGGGGTGATCGCCCGCGCGCTGGAATGCGACGTCTCGCAGGTGAACGTCAAGGCGACGACGTCGGAGCGGCTCGGCTTCACCGGCCGGGGCGAAGGCATCGCGGCGCAGGCGATCGTCTGCCTCGTGCGCGACGCGACGTGATTTTGCCGCGCCGCGATAAGCCGCGCCGCGGGGCTGCCGCTGGTCGAGCAAGATCCCGCCGCGATGGCGATGCGGGAGTTTCCGAGAGGACGATAACGGCCCGAAACGACCGTTATTTCAGCAAAGGCTTTCCATTTTGCAAAATAACGGTCTGCTTAGGCCTTTAATCGATCGGACAGCCCTCGAATCGGGCGGAAACCGATGATTAACGGTCGCAAACGGCCGTTATTTTGCGGCGGACGCGGCGTTTTGGCGAAAAAACGGCCCGAGACGTCCCGTAAACACGAACGACAACTGACATGAACAGGTTCGAAGACGCCGTCCCCGCAAGTCAAGGCGGCGCGTTCGACAGAAGGAGGAGTAGGCGATGACCGACAAAGTACGCGTCCGCTATGCGCCCAGTCCGACCGGGCATCTGCATATCGGCAACGCGCGAACCGCCATTTTCAATTACTTATTCGCCCGGCACCACGGCGGCGATTTCATCATCCGCATCGAAGATACCGACGTCAAGCGCAACGTGGCGGGCGGCGAGGAAAACCAGCTGACGTATTTGAAATGGCTGGGCGTCGACTGGGACGAAAGCGTCGACCGCGGGGGCGCATACGGCCCGTATCGGCAAACCGAACGGCTCGACATTTACCTCGAGCTGTGGCGGGAGCTGGTCGACCGCGGACTGGCTTACTATTGCTACTGTACCGAAGAAGAGCTGGAGCGGGAGCGGGAAGAGCAGGCGGCCCGCGGCGAGACGCCGAAATATTCGGGCAAATGCCGCCATTTGACGGCGGAGGACCGGGCTCGCCTGGAAGCGGAGGGCCGCGTGCCGAGCGTCCGTTTCGCGGTGCCGCAAGGGAAGTCGTACACGTTCGACGATATGGTCAAAGGGGAAATCACGTTTCGTTCCGAGGATTTCGGGGATTTCGTCATCGTCAAGAAGGACGGCATTCCGACGTACAACTTCGCGGTCGCGGCCGACGACCATCGGATGGCGATCACCCACGTGCTGCGCGGAGAGGACCACATTACGAACACCCCTCGCCAACTGATGATCTACGAAGCGTTCGGCTGGACGCCGCCCGTGTTCGGCCATATGACGCTCATCGTCAACGAGCACCGCAAAAAGCTCTCGAAACGCGACGAATCGATCGTGCAGTTTATCGAGCAATACGACAGCCTCGGCTATATGCCGGAAGCGCTGCTGAACTTCATCGCGCTGCTCGGCTGGTCGCCGGAGGGCGAAGAAGAAATTTTCGGCCGCGAACGCTTGATTGAAATTTTCGACGCGAACCGGCTGTCCAAAAGTCCGGCCGTCTTCGACACCGTCAAGCTGAACTGGCTGAGCCAGCATTACTTGAAGGCTGCTTCTTTGGAACGGGTCGTCGAGCTGTGCGTGCCCCATCTGAAAAAAGCCGGCCGGCTGCCGGAGTCGCCCGGAAGCGCCGAGCTCGCGTGGGCGACGGCGCTGGTCGAGCTGTTTCGCGATCATTTGCGGTACGGGGCGGAAATCGTGCCGCTTTCGGATTTGTTTTTCCTCGATCGGCCGGAGCCGGACGACGAAGGGGCGGCCGTGCTGGCGGAGGAGACCGTGCCCGGCGTGCTTCGGGCGTTTTCGGCCCGGGTTGCCGAGCTCGGCGAAGAAGGGTTTACGGTCGACGGCATCAAGGCGGCGATCAAGGCGGTGCAGAAGGAGACCGGCGTCAAGGGCAAAGGACTGTTCATGCCGATTCGCGTCGCGCTGACCGGCCAGACGCACGGCCCCGACCTGAACGGCAGCATCTGGCTGCTCGGCCGCGAAAAAGTGCTGAAGCGGCTGGAAGAAGCGTTGAAGTAAGCTGCGAGCCGCGGGCGATGGCGAGGGCGGGAGCCCGGGAGCTCGGTCACCCGAAACCGAAGCCGCGTCCGAACGGCAGCCGAACCGCCCGCGTCCGCGGATGCGGCGCCGCAAGGGTGCAACGCGCAACGCGCTGACCGGGCGAGGCCCGTCCGCCGCGTCCGCAATTGATGCCTTGTCACGAATGGGTGTAAGGGGTATACTTGCGGTAACGAAGACGATAGCGGCGACCGAGCTGCGTCCATACAATAGCAGGAACAGCGACGAACAGGAGAGTACGTTTCGCGCCAGGAACGACCAGAGAGGGCTGCCAAGGCTGGAAGCGCCCCGTTCCGACGAAACCGAAATGCGCCTGGGAGCCGCGCCGCCGAGCGACGGATATCGGTTCGGCCGGAATGAACGCCAATAACGGAACGACGCGAGTGACACGACAGCGTGAACCGTGAGCGGGCAAGCCGGCTGTGCCCATAGGGTCGGGTAAGCGGTGCCGGGGGGAGCCCGTTAAGAGCCGACGAGAAGGGTTTTTCGCGCCGCGCAGGACGGCCGCCGGAAAGCCCAAGCAGAGTGGAACCGCGTAACCGACGCCTCTGCAGCCTTGCGCTGCGGAGGCTTTTTATATGGCGTTCTCCGTTTGGAAGAGGAGCCTTGCCGCTTGTCGGGCCTTCGTTCGGTCGGGGCCTGGGTACGCTGGATTTTATCCAACGAGCGGAGCGTATAACGCGAAAAAAACTTTCTACATTGGATTTTGACCAACGGGAAACGGCGATTCCGGGCGATTTTCTTGAAAAGACGCCGCTTGATGGGATGAAATCCAACGTAGACGGCGAGAAACGGGAAATGACCGCTTTTGATTGGACAAAATCCAACGAAGCTCGCGAATATTATCAGGTTCCCTTGAGATGGGGAGGTTGGGTCAGCTATGGGATTTTGGAGTACGATACGTTCGGACATCGAGGCGGTCTTCGAAAACGATCCCGCCGCCCGCAGCAAGTTCGAGGTCGTGTTTACGTATTCCGGCCTGCATGCAATTTGGGCGCATCGGATTGCGCACGTGTTTTTCCGCAAGCGTTGGTTCACGGTCGCCCGGATCATTTCGCAGGTCAGCCGTTTTTTTACCGGCATTGAAATTCACCCCGGCGCCAAAATCGGGAAAAAGCTTTTCATCGACCACGGCATGGGGGTCGTGATCGGCGAAACGTGCGAAATCGGCGACGAGGTCGTCATTTACCAGGGCGTGACGCTCGGCGGGACCGGCAAGGAGAAGGGCAAGCGCCACCCGACGATCGGCAACCGCGTCGTCATCGCGTCCGGCGCCAAAGTGCTCGGATCGTTCACGGTCGGAGACAACTCCAACATCGGGGCCAATTCCGTCGTGCTGCGCCCGGTGCCGGCCGACAGCACCGTCGTCGGCATTCCGGGCCGGGTGGTGAAGCGCAACGGAGAACGCGTCAAGGACCGGCTGGATCACAACAACCTTCCCGACCCGATCGTCGAAACGTTCCGCTCGATGCAGAAGGAAATCGACGAGCTCAGAGCCGAAATCGAACGGCTGAAAGGGCGGCCCGGGCGGACGGAGGGCAAGCGGGAATCCGGAGGGGCGGGCCCGTGGAGAACGGTCGCGAGCCCGTGGAGAACGCGCCCGTGGAGAACGGACGAGAGCCCGAGGGAAACGGCCCCGCGCCCGGGGAGCGCAGGCGCGACTCCCAGGAGAGCGGCGCGAAGCCTGCCGGCGGGGCCAAACCGACGAACGATCGGAACGAAAGCCCGCCGCGGCGGGCGTGCAAGATTAACAACCGAAAAGGAGCAGACTTACGTGAGCCTGACGATCTATAACAGCTTAACCCGGGAAAAGGAAAAGTTCGAGCCGCTTCATCCCGGACAAGTCAACATGTATGTATGCGGGCCGACCGTCTACGACTATATTCACCTCGGCAACGCGCGTCCGGTCATTTTTTTCGACGTCGTGCGCCGATTTTTGGAGTCGATCGGGTATAACGTAAACTATATCGTCAACTTTACCGACGTTGACGATAAAATGATCCGCAAGGCGCAAGAGCTCGGCGTCTCGGTTCCCGAGCTCGCGGAGCGGTTCATCGCCGGCTACCACGAAGACCGGGAAGCGCTCGGCGTCCGTCCGGCGACGCTGAACCCGCGGGTAACGGACAACATGGAGGAAATCGTCGCGTTTATCGGAGAGCTCGTGGAGAAAGGCTATGCCTATGAAAGCGGCGGAGACGTCTATTACCGGACGTCGAAATTCCCGGATTACGGGAAGCTTTCGCACAAGCGCCTCGAAGATCTGCAGTACGGCATTCGCGTCGAGGTGGACGCCCGCAAGGAAAATCCGCAGGATTTCGTCCTGTGGAAGGGAGCGAAGCCCGGCGAAATCAAATGGCCGAGTCCCTGGGGCGAAGGTCGGCCGGGCTGGCACATCGAATGCTCCGCGATGGCGCGCAAATTCGCCGGCGACACGCTGGACATTCACGGCGGCGGCCACGATCTGCAGTTTCCGCACCACGAATGCGAAATCGCGCAATCCGAAGCGCTGACCGAACGGCCGCTCGCCCGCTACTGGATGCACAACGGGTTCGTCAACATCAACAACGAGAAAATGTCGAAATCGCTCGGCAACGGCATCAACGCGCGCGAAATGGTCAAACGGACGACGCCGCAGGCCGTTCGCTACGTCGTGCTTACGACACATTACCGCAGCCCGCTCAACTTCAGCGAGGAAACGATCCGCCAGGCGGAAAACAGCGTCGGCCGGCTCGCGACTTCCCGCGACAACGTCAAAATCCGGCTTTCCGGAGAAGAAAAAAGCGCAAGCGGCGCGCCCGCCGACGAACAGCTGCAAAAGCGGCTCGTGGAGCTGGCCGAGCAATTCCAGGCGAAAATGAACGACGACTTCAACACGGCCGACGCGGTGACGGCATGGTTCCAGCTCGTTACGGAGGCGAACGCCTACCTGCAGCGGGAGAAGGCGAACGCCGACGACTTGCGGCTGTTCGCGCAGCTGTTCGGCGAGTTTGACGACATCCTCGGCCTGCTGCCTCCCGAAAAGGCCGACGAGCTGCTGGACGAGGAGATCGAAAAGCTGATCGCCGAGCGCACGGAAGCGCGCAAATCGCGCAACTTCGCGCGCGCCGACGAAATTCGCGACCTGCTGGCCGCGGAAGGCATTCTGCTCGAAGACACGCCGCAAGGCATCCGCTGGAAGCGCAAATGACGGAGGGGACGAATCGCGAAGCCGCCGTCGTCGCCCCCGAGCTTCCGCGCGACGTGCCGGTCGGCCAGCTGTCGCCGATCGCGCTCGCCTATATCGGCGACGCGGTATTCGAGCTGTACGTCCGCCAGCGCCTGGTGGCCGCCGTCACGCGCAAGCCGCACGAGCTGCACCGGGCGGCGACCCGCCATGTGTCGGCGGCCGCGCAGGCAAGGCTGCTTCGCCGCTGGCAGCCGCTGCTGACCGAGGACGAGGCGGACGTCGTGCGGAGGGGGAGGAACGCGAAGTCCGGGCAGCCCCCGCGCAATGCCGATCCCGACGATTACCGGCACGCCACCGCGCTGGAGTGCCTGGTCGGCTATTTGTACTACAAAGGCTGCCGCGAGCGGCTGGAGCAGTTGATCGATCTGGCGTTCGAAGACGAACCGACGACGAGCGTGCAGGAAAGGATGAAAACTTGATGAACAATCGCAACCGCACGCGATCTCCGGGGGCCCCGGGAGCTTCGCGGAAGCCGAACGGGGGCGGGCGTCCCGGGGACAACCGCGGGAGAGCCGAATTCGCCGGCGGGCCGGAGCGGGGCCGTCCGGCCGCAAGCGCGCAGCAGCGCGATCGCGGGCAGGCCGGGCAACCGGACCGCGAACGGGCGGACCGGCGGGACCGCCAGCCGCAGCGACGATACCAGGCGGAAAGGGAAGGCGAGGAGCGCGAGCTTTTGGCGGACCGGGAGGACGAGGCGTCCGGGGAATATCTGGCCGGCAAGCATCCCGTGCTCGAAGCGCTGAAGGCCGGACGGTCCCTCAACAAAATATGGCTGTCCAACCAGGCCCAGCGGCATGCGGTGCAGCCGATTATCGACGAGGCCAAGGCCAGGGGCGTCGTCGTGCAGTTCGCGGACAAGCGCAAGCTGGACGGCCTGGCGCCCGACATGGCGCACCAGGGGGTAGTCGCGCAGGCGGCCGCCATGTCCTACGCCGACGTGGAGGACATGCTCGCCCTGGCGGCGGAACGGGGCGAATCGCCGCTGCTCGTGCTGCTGGACGAGGTGGAGGACCCTCACAACCTCGGCTCGATCCTGCGCACGGCGGACTGCACGGGGGCGCACGGCGTCATCGTGCCGAAGCGGCGCAGCGCCAGCCTGACGGCCGTCGTGGCGAAAACGTCGGCCGGGGCGGTCGAGCACGTTCCGGTGGCGAGGGTGGCCAATCTGGCGCAGACGATCGACCGGCTGAAGGAAGCCGGCGTGTGGATCGCCGGAACGGACGTCTCGGCCGCCCAGGAGGTGTACCGGGCGAATCTGAAAGGCCCGCTCGCCATCGTCATCGGCAACGAAGGCAAGGGAATATCCCGCCTCGTGCGGGAAAAGTGCGATTTCCTGATCTCCTTGCCGATGTTCGGAAAGATCAATTCGCTCAACGCGTCCGTCGCCGCCGGCGTCATTTTGTACGAAGCGGTGCGTCAGCGCCATTCCGGCCCTCAAGCTTCGGAGGGCGGGCATGCTCAATCGTGAAGACGTTCTGATCGTCGACGGCTACAATATGATCGGGGCCTGGCCGGAGCTGGAGAAGCTGAAGCTGGAGCGGCTGGAAGACGCGCGCGATCGCCTGCTCGATTTGCTGGCGGAATATCAAAGCTATTCCGGGGTCAAGATTACGGTCGTCTTCGACGCGTTCCGGGTTCCCGGAGCCGGCGCCGCCTTTCGCCAGCACCGGCTGCAGGTCTTGTTCACCCGGGAGAAGGAAACGGCGGACGAATGCATCGAACGGCTCGTCGGAGACATGAAGTCGGTGCGGCGCAACGTGTACGTCGCCACCTCGGACCAGGTGGAGCAGACCGTCGCCTTCGGCCGCGGGGCGTTCCGCGTGACCGCCCGGGAGCTTCGGCTCGCCATCGAAGAAGGGCGCAGGGAGATCGAGTCCGCCATCCGCCGCGAGCCTCCGCCGAAGCGGAACCCGCTCGCGGGCGTGCTCCGTCCGGACGTTCAGCTTCGCCTCGAGCGGTTGCGGCGGGGGGGAACGTTTTCGGAGGAGGACGGCGAGGAATAGGGAAAGGATTCGTGTCGAAACCCGGGAACCCTTGTCAAATCGGGTTGATAGTGTAAAATCTCTGTGGGTGTAGGAATTGGAAAAAGCGGATATAGAAAAAGAGCTTCTCCCTTGGTAAAGTGATGTTTGCGCACAACACACCAAGAAGGAGGAAGCTCCTGTGAGCCACTTTACCACAACAATGCCGACGATGAAAGAGATTGAGCAATGGATTTTCCGGAAAATGCAGGAGGAATTCGCTCGTGCGATGAAGCAGGTACTGGAGGCGCTGGATCAGCAGATCCTGGAGCAACGGGACCGAGAGCGTTATCGAGTAAAGGACGAGCGTGAAACAAGCGTCAACACAGTGTTCGGGAATGTGCGCTTTAAGCGGAGATTGTACTGTGACCGTAGAAGCGGCAAACACGTGTATCTGCTGGATCAGCTGTTGCAATTCGAAGGGCGCGGGAAAGTCAGTCCGCATTTGGAAGAGACAGCAATCGCATTCGCAAGCCAAGGACCGTCGTACCGGGACAGCGCAAAGAGGCTGGAGCAGCTTTTGGGCTACAATGTGCTGAGCCACCAAGCGATCAGGGAAAAACTGATGGAGCGTGCGCAACAGCCGATGCCAGCGGTGAAACGGCGCGCTGCCCGCGTGCTGTTCGTGGAAGTGGATGGGCTGTACACGAAGCTGCAGCGGAGCAAAAAGCGCGGGATGGAGAACGCAATTGCAGTCGTACACGAAGGCTGGGAGAAGAACGGCAAGCGGGTACAGCTGAAGAACAAACAGCATTACCTGCATACGAGCGGCGGCGACTTCTGGGAAGGGTTCGGGGACTTTCTGGTGGAGCGTTACGAAATCGACGAGAACACGTGGCTTGTGGTGAACGGAGACGGCGCGGCGTGGATCGGGGAATGTACATCCTACTTTCACCAATGTCTGTACATGCTGGACCGCTTTCATGTGGCGCGTGATTTGAAACGCTTTGTTGGTCATTTGCCGCAGGTGTGGGAGACCGTGAGACGGTCTTTGGCCAAACAGGATGCAGCCGCGCTTATGGCGGTCCTGGAAGGCGTGTCGGAGCAAGAGATAGCGGAAGAGAACCGGAAGGATTGGAAGCCGTATAAAAGATTTCTAAAGCGGCATGAGAAGCATTTGGACGACTACCGAAAAACACTCCAGGCGAAGGGGATCGACACAAGCGGTATGCGCCCGATGGGAAGCGCGGAATCGCAGATGCGTATATTCGCCAAGCGGACGAAGCGTGGCGGGTACAGTTGGAGTGAGCGAGGCGTCAGGGCGATGCTGAGGACGATGATGAGGATTCAAGAAGCGGGCACGGTGGTAAGAACGGTTGAAGGACAAGCGAGTAAGCAGGCAACGCCGCAGCAGTCGATAAACATGCGGCAATTGCTCAAGAACGTGACGCAACCGGTCAAGGGTTGTATCGCTGGAATGATTCGCATGCTGCAAGGACCGAAGCAAAGCAGCACAACGGGTATGGCACTCAAAGCACTTCGCGGATAACGGCAAAAAATTCTGACAAATCACTTGTGTTTGATGAAAGAACGAAGCAAAGCGCTTACAAGGAAGAGGTTCCTTCGGGGTTCGCGTTCCAGGCATCTTAAATGACTGCCCACGCTAGCTTGACACTGACAATCGGGTTTGATCGGTTGACGCTATTGGTTTCATCAAGTATATTGGTATAAGATTGGTAGTTTACTTGCTAGATCAACTCGCCTTGACGGTCGGAGGGATGATTCGTGAGCTTAGACGTAAACGAGCTGGCAACACACGAATATGACTTCAAGGCCGACGAGGACATCGTAGAAGCCGTTCATGAAGGAAATTCCGAAGCGCTCGAGTACTTGATCCATAAATACCGCAATTTTGTCCGCGCGAAGGCTCGCTCCTACTTTTTGATCGGCGCGGAACGGGAGGACATCGTACAGGAGGGCATGATCGGCCTGTACAAGTCGATCCGGGATTTCAGAGGCGACAAGCTGGCGTCCTTCAAGGCGTTTGCCGAATTGTGCGTCACCCGCCAGATCATTACGGCGATCAAGACGGCGACCCGTCAGAAGCATATTCCGCTCAATTCCTACGTTTCCCTGGACAAACCGATCTACGACGAGGATTCCGACCGGACGCTGCTCGACGTCATCTGCGGCTCGAGAGTGTGCGATCCCGAGGAGCTCATCATCAACCAGGAAGAGTTTTTCGGGCTTGAGGACAAGATGTCCGAAATTTTAAGCGACCTGGAGCGCAAGGTGCTCATGCTTTATCTGGACGGCCGGTCCTACCAGGAAATCGCCGTCGATCTCGACCGGCACGTCAAGTCGATCGACAACGCGCTGCAGCGGGTGAAGCGCAAGCTGGAGCGATATCTCGAAGTGAGGGATTTCGGGAACTGACCATACATAAGCGCCGTCGGCAGAAGCTTTTCTGCCGGCGGCTTTTATTGTCGGCGGGCCGCGGAGCGGCGATTCTCGCGAGACGCGGTTAAAGCGGGCGAAATATTGGTAGAATGGTAATGAGCTCTGTGGCCGGAGTCGCGTTGCTGCCAGCAAAGCGCGGAACCTTTTCGTTGACATCGAATAGGCCCTGTGATAAAGTATTTTAGTAACCTTAAGGTGGAGTTCTGTGCGCAGGTCCGGATTCGGGATGAAACGCCAGGTTTCGTTGTCGTAGGGCGGCGAAGCGGGAGGATCGCCCGGATTCAATATGTTTATGAGGTTGGCAACCCGGGAGGTGGAACACATGCGGGTAGTGGTTACGATGGCTTGCACGAACTGCAAGCAACGCAATTATACGACCAGCAAGAACAAGCGGACGCATTCCGAACGCATCGAGCTGAAAAAGTACTGCAAGTTTTGCAATGAACATCACGTTCATCGCGAAACGCGGTAAGTTCTAGGAGGTTTGGACGTGACTTTCCTGGCCAAAATGAAACAGAGCTTCGGGTCCTTTTTTGCGTTTTTCGGCGATGCCTGGGGTGAACTGAAAAAAGTCCGCTGGCCCAAACGTAAGGAACTCGTCAGCTACACGATCGTCGTTATGGTGACCGTGGTTCTGGTGACTCTCTACTTCTGGGTATTGGATATTATCATTTCGCAGCTCGTCGATCTCGTCATTTGACGCCGGACCCTAAGGTGACATCGATGGAGAAAAGATGGTATGTTGTCCATACGTACTCCGGGTATGAGAACAAGGTGAAAACCAACCTGGAGAGACGCGTGGAGTCGATGGGCATGCAGGACAAAATTTTCCGCGTGCTCGTGCCGATGGAAGAAGAGATCGTCAACAAGGACGGCAAGAAGAAGACGGTGATGCGCAAGGTGTATCCCGGCTACGTCCTCGTTGAAATGATTCAAACCGACGACTCTTGGTACGTGGTCCGCAACACGCCCGGCGTTACCGGGTTTGTCGGATCTACCGGTTCGGGATCGAAGCCGACGCCCCTCCTGCCCGAGGAAGCGGAGCAAATTTTGCAGCACATGGGCATGGAAGAGCCGAAGCCGGTCATCGATTTCGAATTGAAAGAGAACGTACGGGTCAAGGTCGGGCCTTTCGCGAATTTTGTCGGCTCGGTGGAAGAAATTCTCCACGACAAGAGCAAGCTGAAAGTGCACGTCAACATGTTTGGCCGGGAAACCCCGCTTGAGCTGGATTATACTCAGGTGGAGAAGATATAACTATCTCTGTAGGTTTCTGTAAGAGCGGGAGGGGCCGACGGCTCCGTTTCACCGCATTTTGGGGCAAGGAGGTGTGCATCATGGCGAAAAAAGTCATTAAACTGGTCAAGCTGCAAGTGCCGGCAGGGAAAGCGAACCCGGCGCCGCCGATCGGTCCGGCATTGGGTCAAGCCGGCGTGAACATCATGGCGTTCTGCAAAGAGTTCAACGCTCGTACGGCAGATCAAGCCGGTCTGATCATCCCGGTTGTCATTACCGTGTTCGAGGACCGTTCCTTCACGTTCGAAACGAAGACGCCTCCGGCCGCCGTATTGCTGCGCGTAGCCGCAGGGATCGAAAAAGGCTCCGGCGAACCGAACAAAAAGAAAGTCGCAACCGTCAAACGGGCCAAAGTACGCGAGATCGCCGAGCAAAAAATGCAGGATCTGAACGCGGCTTCCGTCGAAGCGGCCATGCGTATGGTCGAAGGTACCGCCCGCAGCATGGGCGTTACGATCGAAGACTGATTCCGGACGGAACGTTGTTGCGCCCGGAAGCTCCGGATGCAAATCCGGAAGCAGCCTCGTCCGCCGGTCCCGACGGATCGGAAAACGGATGGCGGTTAGCGGGCCGGCAAGGCTCGCGTGTGGGAGGACATTTCCGTTAATACCACAGAAGGAGGAGAACATAATGGCTAAAGTAGGCAAGAAGTATGCAGAAGCCGCCAAGCTGATCGATCGCGACGCCACTTACGAGGCGCTCGAAGCGATCGAACTCGTGAAAAAAGCGGCATCGGCCAAATTCGACGAATCCGTCGAAGTAGCCGTGCGTCTCGGCGTAGACCCGAGAAAGCAAGACCAAAACGTCCGCGGCGTCGTTGTCCTGCCTCACGGCACGGGCAAAACGAAACGCGTTCTCGTATTCGCCAAAGGCGACAAGCTGAAGGAAGCGGAAGCTGCCGGCGCCGATTATGTCGGCGATCAAGACCTCATCAACAAAATCCAGCAGGGTTGGTTCGAGTTCGACGTCTGCGTCGCGACTCCGGACATGATGAGCGAAGTCGGCAAGCTCGGCCGTATTCTCGGGGGCAAAGGCCTCATGCCGAACCCGAAAGCCGGCACGGTTACGAACGACGTAACGAAAGCCGTGCAAGAGATCAAGGCCGGTAAAATCGAATACCGTCTGGACAAAGCCGGACAAATTCACGCTCCGATCGGCAAGGTATCGTTCGACGCCGAAAAGCTGAACGAAAACCTGAAAGCCCTGATCGACGCGCTGAACCGCGCGAAGCCGGCGGCTGCCAAAGGCGTGTACCTGAAGAACATCTCGATTTCTTCGACGATGGGACCGGGCGCGCGCGTGAACGTTGCGGCTTACCGTTAATCGTTCCCATTAAACGGCGATTGACATCCGCCATGCGTTCATGTTAAGCTGGCAGGGTTAAAGTTGAATATGGATACCGTAGACCGTAGGTGCCGCGAGGCTTAATTTCCTACCGAGGTGTGTGAATAGAGTTTGGCCGACTTTTCGCGCTTCCGGCATGATGCCGGAAGACGAAGGGAAGGCGAACGAACACGTCATGCCTCCGCAGCGTCTGCGGAGGCATTTTTAATGCTTCTGCCAGGCGCGGCGGGAACGATACGGTGGAATCAAGAACCAGGAGGTGTGTGCGAAATGGCAAATGCAAAAATCATCGAAGCGAAAGCCCAGGAAGTGGAAGCGATCGCGACGAAGCTGCGCGAAAGCGCGAGCACGGTCGTCGTCGATTACCGCGGCCTGAACGTGGCTCAAGTAACCGAGCTGCGCAAACAGCTGCGCGAAGCCGGCGTCGAGTTCCAAGTTTTGAAAAACTCCCTCGTCAGCCGTGCCGCGGCCAGCGCCGAGCTGTCCGAACTGGACGCCGTCCTGACGGGCCCTACGGCCGTCGCGTTCAGCAAAGACGACCTCGTTGCCGCAGCTCGCATTTTGAACGGTTTCGCGAAGAAAAACGATGCGCTGCAACTGAAGGGCGGCGTCGTGGAAGGCCGTTACATCGACGCGGCGCAAGTGAAGGCGCTGGCCGACCTGCCGTCCCGCGAAGGCTTGCTGTCCATGCTGCTCAGCGTCCTGCAAGCTCCGATCCGCAACTTCGCGCTGGCGGTCAAAGCCGTCGCCGAGAAGAACGAAGCGAGCGCCTAATCCGCAGGAAGCCGCCTGAGGGCGGAGTTCTCCCGGCATAAGCGCGAATTTTGCACCGCACAGAAATCAATTTAAAATTAATGGAGGGTATATCCATGAGCAAAGAGTCTATCATTGAGGCCATTAAAGGCCTTAGCGTTCTGGAACTGAACGATCTGGTCAAAGCAATCGAAGAAGAATTCGGCGTAACGGCGGCTGCTCCGGTTGCAGTCGTCGGCGGCGGCGGCGGCGCGGCTGCCGAAGCGGCAGAGCAATCCGAATTCGACGTCGTGCTGGTCGAAGCCGGCGCTTCCAAAATCAACGTCATCAAAGTCGTTCGCGAAATTACGGGTCTCGGCCTGAAAGAAGCGAAAGACGTTGTCGACAACGCTCCGAAGCCGATCAAAGAAAAGGTCGCCAAGGAAGAAGCCGAATCGATCAAAGCCAAGCTCGAAGAAGCAGGCGCAAAAGTCGAAGTCAAGTAATTTTGCGGCATAGAAGCAAACCCCTTGAAGATGATCTTCGAGGGGTTTTGTTCGCGATGAGGAGGCAAACTAATCATCGTTTACGTTGGAGGACGAGGAGCTTGACTTGCCCATGAGCGATCACTATTACACGGAGCGGCCGACGGCCGCCAGCGACCGGCGAACCCTTCGGGAGGAGCTTAGAGGGTTTCCTTTCCGTTTCGTCTCCGATGCCGGCGTGTTTTCGCGAGGCGAGGTGGATTACGGGAGCCGAGTGCTGATCGATTTTTTGGACATCCCGGAAAACGCGAGCGTGCTCGACGTAGGCTGCGGCTATGGCCCGATCGGCCTTGCGGCCGCCCGCCTTGCGCCGCGAGGACATGTCACGATGGTGGATGTCAACGAGCGCGCCGTGGCGCTTGCCCGCGAGAACGCGGCCTTGAACGGAATCGCCAACGTCACCGTTTTGCAGAGCGATCTGTACTCGGCGGTAGAAGGCTCGCGTTTCGACGTCATTTTGTCCAATCCGCCCATCCGCGCGGGAAAGGCGGTCGTCCATCGAATTTTGGCGGAAGCGAAAGATCTTCTCCGTCCCGGAGGTTCGCTGTGGATCGTCATCCGCAACAAGCAGGGGGCTCCTTCGGCGAGAGCGAAGCTGGAAGAGACGTTCGGCGAGGACGCCGTCGAAGAGATGGGGAAGGACAAAGGCTATCGGATTTACCGGGCGACGGTTCCGGGCTGAACTTGCGGCGGCGCGCGAACGGGGAACGCGAATCGCCGCAAGCCGCCGTCAATAGCGGCTTTTTCGATCGGGGATGGGGACAGGAAGCTTTTCGGGGCAGCGATGCCGGCGGAGGGCTTTTTTTGTGCCTGAAAATTTCGCCTTCATGGCCGTATGTGCCCCGAAAACCTGACGTCCGAATTAACGCCCCATATACAAACCGTTAACACAATTCGGTTTAAACTATTTTGCGCTTGTCTTATAGTAGGTCTGTAAATCGGCGCTTCAGATACTTGCGGCCATGTCGTCGCTTCGGGGGAGGAGAAAGGTTTGATTCGATTTGAGGGGAAAAGAAAGCTTTTGTCGCTGTTGACGGCCTCGTCCATGCTGTTGCTGTCGGCGGTGTCGATCGCGGGACTCGGAGGGGCAGCCCCCGCATCCGCCGCTTCGCCGGATTTCGAGCTGCGCATTTTGCACACCAACGACACGCACGCGCACCTCGACACCGCTCCCAAACGGGTAACGGCGGCGAAGCAAGCCCGAACGGAAAACACGATTCTGGTCGATGCGGGCGACGTTTTTTCCGGTACGCTTTATTTTAACCAATTCAATGGACTGGCCGACGTCTGGTTCATGAACTTGATGGGCTACGATGCCATGACGTTCGGGAATCACGAGTTCGACAAAGGGCCGGGAGCGCTTGCCGATTTTATCGAGGCGGCGAATTTCCCGTTCGTCAGCTCCAACATCGATTTTAGCGCGAACGCCGAAGTCGGCGGCCTGTTCAAAGGAGAGATTGGCGCGGCGAGCGTTACGGGAGCGGTCTATTCGTCCATCGTCAAGGAAGTGGGCGGGGAACGCATCGGCATTTTCGGCCTGACGACTCCGGATACGGTTTCGCTTTCCTCTCCGGGGGATACGATCGTTTTCGAAGATTATAAAGCGAGCGCGGAGACGGCCGTGACTAAGCTGAAGGAGGCGGGAGTCGACAAAATCGTCGTCCTGTCCCATCTCGGCTATACCGAGGACGAGAAGCTGGCTCGGCAGGTGAGCGGCATCGACGTCATCGTCGGCGGCCACTCCCATACGAAGCTTGAAGAGCCGGTCGTTTACAATGCGGACGGCGAGCCGACGCTGATCGTGCAAACGGGCGAATACGGCGACAACCTGGGCCAGCTCGATGTCACGTTCGACGAACGGGGCGTGCTGAAAGCCTGGAGCGGAAAGCTGCTCGCCGTCGACGGGTACGAGGACGATGCGGAAGCTGCGGCCAAGCTGCAGGAATTTGCGGCGCCGCTCGATGAACTGCGGAAAACGGTCGTCGGCAAATCGGAAGCCGCGCTCGACGGATCGCGCGAAACGGTCCGGAAGGGGGAGACCAACCTCGGCAACCTCATCGCGGACGGCATGCTGGACAAAGTCAAAAGCATCGTGCAGGCGCCGGATGCGGCGGGCTATGTGACGATTCAGAACGCGGGCGGCATTCGCGCTTCGATCGACGAGGGAGACATTACGCTCGGCGAGGTGCTTACGGTCATGCCGTTCGGCAACAATCTGACCGCATTGAAAATGACCGGACGGGAGATCGCGGCCGCGTTGGAGAACGGGGTAAGCGGCGCCGAATCCGGGGAGGGCCGCTTTCCGCAGGTAGCGGGCATGCGTTTCTATTACGATTCCGCGAGGCAGCCGGAAATCGTCGATTCGGTTACGGGCGAAGTGAAGCAGGAAGGTTCGCGCATCGTCAAGGTGCAGATCGAAGGCGCGGACGGCAGCTATTCGGATATCGATCCGAACGCTTATTATATCGTGGCGACGAATTCCTTTCTCGCCGGAGGCGGCGACTTCTACCGTTCGATGGCCGCGGCCAAGGAAGACGGGCGGCTGTACGAGCTGAACCTGGTCGACTACGAGGTGTTCGTCGATTACTTGAGCCGGCTCGGCACGGTCAATAGCGAAACGGAAGGGCGCATTACGGACTTGCTTGGCGGACCGCTTCCCGGCCAGGGCGTCGTCATCCCGTTGCCTTCGAACGGTTCGAACGGCTCCGGCGGGAACGGCGCGAACGGCGAAGAACAAACCGACGGCGGAAGCGCGCCGGACGACGGCGAAGAAGGTTCGTCCGGCAGCGGCGAGCCGTCCGGCGGGGAGTCTCCGGCAATCGAATTCTCCGATACGGCAGGGCACTGGGCGGAGGCTTCGATTCGTCAAGCGGCGTACTTGGGCATCGTCGACGGCTATCCGGACGGCGAATTCCGGCCCGACGCGCCGGCGACCCGCATCGAGTTCACGGCGATGCTGGGCAGGGCGTTCAAGCTGGAAGGCGAATCGTCATCGCCCGATTTCGCGGACGAAATTCCGTCCTGGGCAAGAAGCTATGTGGCGCAGGCAGCGGCCAAAGGCATCGTGACCGGCTATGCCGACAAAACGTTCCGGCCGAACGGGACGCTGACCCGGGTCGAGATGACGGTGATGGCGGTTCGCGCGCTCGGGCTGCCGACCGATCCGGCCGCAAGTCCCGGCTTTGCGGACGACGACCGGATCCCGCAATGGGCGCGGCCATACGTCGCGGCGGCCTACGAAGCGGGACTCGTCGGGGGGACCGGCGGCAATCTGTTCAGCCCGAACCGCGAAGCGACGAGGGCTGAAGCGGTCGGGCTGCTTCTGGCCGCGGCGGTTCTGGCCGGCGCAAACGGAAACTGATATTCAAGGAAGGCGCTGCCGGCGGGCTCGAGTACGTCGCAGCTCCCGGCCGTTTCCATAAGACCGGCAGGCGAATTCTTTCCTGCCGGTCTTTCTCTTGCGAACGAAACGGTTTTTTGAAACGGGTTCGCGAAATTTGGTATACTGTCCTTGTCCGGGTCCCCCTTTTATTCAAATCAAAAAAGATTTGACTCCTCATTTTCAATGTGATATCATTAAAAAATGTCAGTATTAGGATGGGCTTAATGTCTTTAGCAGACTAAAATGTCAAGTCCTAATCGCGTTTTGGGAATAAGTTTATGCCGATAGGCGTATAATGAGTTTGTTTTGGGCAAATGACTGGATAGAGACGCCATTGTGCCGCCAATCGGCGCATAAGGGCTTTTCTTTATTTATGTCTATCGGGCTTTTGCTCGTGCGGACCTTTTGCGCCTAGAGTGTCATACGCCCGCGAGTCGGCTGCCTCTGCTAGTGCTGGAGAGAGGATCTCGTTCTCGCTTGTGTTTAAGTAGAACGAAGGGGTGAGGTAAATTGGCAGGACATCTTGTTCAATATGGTCGCCGAGAGCGGCGCAGCTATGCCCGCATCAAGGAAGTGTTGGAGGTTCCGAACCTGATCGAGATTCAAATGCAATCGTACCAGAAGTTTCTGGACGACGGTTTGCGCGAGATCTTTCAGGACATTTCGCCGATTCAGGACTTCACGGGCAATCTCGTGCTGGAGTTTATCGATTACAGTCTCGGAGAACCGAAGTATTCCGTCGATGAGTCCAAAGAGCGCGACGTGACGTACGCGGCCCCGCTGCGCGTCAAAGTCCGGCTGCTTAACAAAGAAACCGGCGAAGTGAAGGAGCAGGAAGTGTTCATGGGCGATTTTCCGCTCATGACCGAAACCGGCACGTTCATTATCAATGGCGCGGAACGGGTCATCGTCAGCCAATTGGTGCGCTCCCCGAGCGTCTACTACAGCACGAAAGTGGACAAAAACGGGAAAAAGACGTTTACCGCGACGGTCATTCCGAACCGCGGCGCTTGGCTTGAGCTGGAAACGGACGCGAAGGACATCATTTACGTCCGGATCGACCGCACCCGCAAAATTCCGGTAACCGTCCTTCTCCGTTCGCTCGGCTTCGGGTCGGACGCCGAAATTCTGGATTTGCTCGGCCACGACGAATATATTCGCAACACCCTTGAAAAAGACAACACCGACTCGACGGAAAAAGCGCTTATCGAAATTTACGAGCGCCTTCGCCCCGGCGAGCCGCCGACGCTCGAGAACGCGCGCAATTTGCTCATCGCCCGCTTTTTCGATCCGAAGCGTTACGATCTGGCCAACGTCGGCCGCTACAAAATCAACAAAAAGCTCCACATCAAAAACCGTCTGTTCAACCAACGCCTCGCCGAGACGCTGGTCGATCCTTCCACGGGCGAAATTATCGCGGAAGCCGGCAAGGTCATCGACCGCCGCCTGCTCGATTCCATCATGCCCATGCTGGAGAAGAACGTCGGGTTCAAGACGTACCGCGTAACGGGCGGCGTCCAGGAGGCGGAGGACATTCCGCTCCAAAGCGTCAGCGTGTACTCGAACGTCGAAGAAGGCAAAGTCGTGAAGGTGATTTCCAACGGCATCATCGACAAGTCGGTGAAGAACATCACGCCTGCGGATATTATTGCCTCGATCAGCTATTTCATCAACTTGCTGCACGATATCGGCAGCACGGACGACATCGACCACCTGGGCAACCGTCGTCTGCGTTCCGTCGGCGAGCTGCTGCAGAACCAGTTCCGGATCGGCCTGTCCCGGATGGAGCGCGTCGTTCGCGAGCGGATGTCGATCCAGGACCAGAACGCGATCACCCCGCAGGCGCTCATCAACATTCGCCCGGTCATCGCGGCGATCAAGGAGTTTTTCGGCTCCTCGCAGCTGTCGCAGTTTATGGACCAGACGAACCCGCTTGCGGAATTGACGCACAAGCGCCGCCTGTCCGCGCTCGGTCCCGGCGGCTTGACGCGGGAACGCGCCGGCTTCGAAGTGCGGGACGTGCATCCTTCCCACTACGGGCGGATGTGTCCGATCGAAACGCCGGAAGGTCCGAACATCGGCTTGATCAACTCGCTGTCGACGTTCGCCCGCATTAACGAGTACGGCTTTATCGAAGCTCCGTACCGCAAGGTCGACCACACGACCGGCGTCGTGACGGACGAAGTCGTCTATATGACGGCGGACGAGGAAGACAACTACATCATCGCCCAGGCGAACGCCGCGCTGACCGAGGAAGGCAAATTCGCCGACGACATGGTCATCGTCCGCTACAACAAGCAGGCGGACAACATCCTGACGATGCCGAGCGATCGCGTCGACTTCATGGACGTATCGCCGAAGCAGGTCGTATCCGTCGCGACGGCGATGATCCCGTTCCTCGAGAACGACGACTCCAACCGCGCGCTCATGGGTTCGAACATGCAGCGCCAGGCGGTTCCGCTGCTCGTGCCGGACGCGCCGCTCGTCGGCACCGGCATGGAGCATAAAGCCGCCAAGGATTCGGGCGTGTGCGTCGTCTCCAAGTACGACGGCGTCATCGAGCGCGTCACGGCCAACGAAATTTGGCTGCGCCGCACCGAGATCGTCGACGGCAAGGAAGTGAAAGGCGATCTCGTCAAATACAAACTGCAAAAGTTTATGCGTTCCAACCAGGGAACTTGCATCAACCAGCGCCCGATTTGCCGCAAAGGCGAAATCGTCAAAAAAGGCGACATCCTGGCGGACGGCCCGTCCACGGATACCGGGGAATTGGCGCTCGGCCGCAACGTCGTCGTCGCCTTCATGACGTGGGAAGGCTACAACTACGAGGATGCGATCCTGCTGTCCGAACGGCTCGTGCGCGAAGACGTCTACACTTCGATCCACATCGAGGAGTACGAGTCGGAAGCGCGGGACACGAAGCTCGGACCGGAAGAAATCACGCGCGACATCCCGAACGTCGGGGAAGACGCGCTGCGCAACCTTGACGAGCGCGGCATCATCCGCGTCGGCGCGGAAATCGGCGCCGGAGACATTCTCGTCGGCAAGGTAACGCCGAAGGGCGTGACCGAGCTGACGGCGGAAGAGCGTCTGCTGCACGCGATTTTCGGCGAGAAGGCGCGCGAAGTGCGCGACACGAGCTTGCGCGTGCCTCACGGCACCGACGGCATCGTCGTCGACGTGAAGGTGTTCACTCGCGAGAACGGCGACGAATTGCCGCCGGGCGTCAATCAGCTCGTGCGCGTCTATATCGCGCAAAAACGGAAAATCTCCGAAGGCGACAAGATGGCCGGACGCCACGGCAACAAAGGGTTATCGCCCGCATCCTGCCGGAAGAAGATATGCCGTTCATGCCGGACGGAACGCCGGTTCAAGTCGTCTTGAACCCGCTGGGCGTCCCGTCGCGGATGAACATCGGCCAGGTGCTGGAAGTCCACCTCGGCATGGCATGCAAAAGTCTCGGCATTCGCGCCGCGACGCCGGTATTCGACGGCGCGCACGAATCCGACGTTTTCGATACGATGGAAGAAGCCGGCATGCAGCGCAACGGCAAAACGATCCTGTACGACGGCCGCTCGGGCGAACCGTTCGAACGCGAAGTCACGGTCGGCGTCATGTACATGATCAAGCTGGCCCACATGGTCGACGACAAGATCCATGCCCGTTCGACCGGCCCGTACTCGCTCGTTACGCAGCAGCCGCTCGGCGGCAAAGCCCAGTTCGGCGGCCAGCGGTTCGGGGAAATGGAAGTATGGGCGCTGGAAGCCTACGGCGCCGCCTATACGCTGCAGGAAATTTTGACCGTCAAATCCGACGACGTGGTCGGCCGGGTGAAGACGTACGAGTCGATCGTCAAAGGCGAGAACGTGCCGGAACCGGGCGTTCCGGAATCGTTCAAGGTCTTGATCAAGGAGCTGCAAAGCCTCGGCATGGACGTGAAGATTTTGTCCGGGGACGAGCAGGAGATCGAGATGAAGGAAATCGACGACGAAGACGATGCGACCGGCGACAAGCTCAATCTCAATCTCGAAGGTTCCGAAGTCGGCGTAGATTGACAGGCTGAACGGGGAACGGCGCCAGCCGCCGTTCTTCTGCCGCTTGTAAGGGCAGACAACCGTCCGCCCTGCCATTTGTTTCGAAAATCGCAGCAACCATGAAGGAGGGCTTGCTCCTTGTTAGACGTCAACAATTTCGAGTTTATGAAAATTGGCTTGGCTTCCCCGGACAAAATTCGGTCCTGGTCGAGAGGCGAAGTGAAAAAGCCGGAAACGATCAACTACCGGACGCTGAAGCCGGAGAAGGAAGGCCTGTTCTGCGAGAAGATTTTCGGGCCGACCAAGGATTGGGAATGCCATTGCGGCAAATACAAGCGCGTCCGCTACAAAGGCGTCGTCTGCGACCGCTGCGGCGTCGAAGTGACGCGCGCCAAAGTGCGCCGCGAACGGATGGGCCATATCGAGCTGGCCGCGCCGGTTTCGCACATTTGGTACTTCAAAGGGATCCCGAGCCGGATGGGGCTGGCGCTCGACATGTCGCCCCGTTCGCTTGAAGAGATCATCTACTTCGCATCCTACGTCGTGACCGACCCGGGCGACACGCCGCTGGAGAAAAAACAGCTTTTGTCCGAAAAAGAATACCGCAGCTACCGCGAGAAGTACGGCTATGCGTTCCAAGCGGGAATGGGAGCCGAAGCGGTCAAAAAGCTGCTTCAGGATATCGATCTCGACCGCGAGCTGGAAATGCTCAAGGAAGAGCTGCGCACGGCCCAAGGCCAGCGCCGCAACCGCGCGATCAAGCGCCTGGAAGTGATCGAGGCGTTCCGCAATTCCGGCAACCTTCCGGACTGGATGATCCTGGACGTGCTTCCGGTCATTCCGCCGGAGCTGCGCCCGATGGTTCAGCTGGACGGCGGCCGCTTCGCGACGAGCGACCTGAACGACCTGTACCGCCGCGTGATCAACCGGAACAACCGGCTGAAGCGGCTGCTCGACCTGGGCGCTCCGGACATCATCGTCCAAAACGAGAAGCGGATGCTCCAGGAAGCCGTCGACGCGCTGATCGACAACGGCCGCCGCGGCCGTCCGGTCACGGGCCCGGGCAACCGTCCGCTCAAATCCCTCAGCCATATGCTGAAGGGCAAGCAAGGCCGTTTCCGTCAGAACCTGCTCGGCAAACGCGTCGACTATTCCGGCCGTTCCGTTATCGTCGTCGGCCCGAGCCTGAAAATGTACCAATGCGGCCTGCCGAAGGAAATGGCGCTGGAGCTGTTCAAGCCTTTCGTCATGAAGGAGCTTGTGCTTAAAGGCCAGGCGCACAACATCAAGAGCGCGAAACGGAAAGTCGAGCGCGTCAGCCCCGAAGTGTGGGACGTGCTCGAAGAAGTGATCAAGGAGCACCCGGTTCTGCTGAACCGCGCGCCGACGCTTCACCGTCTCGGCATCCAGGCGTTCGAGCCGACGCTCGTCGAAGGCCGCGCCATCAAGCTGCACCCGCTCGTCTGTACGGCGTACAACGCCGACTTCGACGGCGACCAGATGGCCGTTCACGTTCCGCTGTCCGCCGAAGCGCAAGCGGAAGCCCGCCTGCTCATGCTGGCGTCCGGAAACATCCTGAACCCGAAGGACGGCAAGCCGGTCGTTACGCCGTCGCAGGACATGGTCCTCGGCTGCTACTACCTGACGATGGACAACAAGGAAGCGAAAGGCTCCGGCCTGCGCCTCGCCGACGTCAACGAAGCGGTGTCCGCTTACCAGCGCGGCGTCGCGGACCTGCATGCGCGCGTCGTCATTCCGGCCAAGGCGCTCAAGAAAGAGTCGTTCACGCCGGAGCAGCAGGACGCATTGCTCGTGACGACGATCGGCAAAATCATTTTCAACGAAATTTTCCCGTCGTCGTTCCCGTACATCAACGAAGCGACGAAGGAAAATCTGCTGAAAGGCACGCCGGATAAATATTTCATCTACGACAAAGGCGCGGACGTCGACAAGTTCATGGCCGAGCTTGGCACGCCGGGCGCCGTCGGCAAAGAATATTTGGGCAACATCATCGGCGAGTGCTTCAACCAGTACCACACGATGAAGACGTCGGTCATTCTCGACGACATCAAGCAGCTCGGGTTTACCTACTCCACGCGCGCGGGGATTACGGTCGGCGTCGCCGACGTTATCGTTCCGCAGGAAAAGGCGAAAATTCTCGAGCAATCCGAGGAAAAGGTCAAGGTCATTACGAACCAGTACCGCCGCGGCTTGATTACCGACGAAGAACGCTACGACCGCGTCATCGACATCTGGTCGAAGACGAAGGACGAAATTACGGACGTCCTCATGAAATCGATGGACCGTTACAACTCCATCATGCTCATGGTCGACTCCAAGGCGCGGGGCAACAAATCGCAGATCACGCAGCTCGGCGGGATGCGGGGCCTTATGGCGACGCCGTCGGGCCGCATCTTCGAGCTTCCGATCAAATCGAACTTCCGCGAAGGCCTGACCGTCCTCGAGTACTTCATCTCGACGCACGGCGCGCGTAAAGGTCTTGCCGATACGGCGCTGCGGACCGCCGACTCGGGTTACTTGACCCGCCGTCTCGTCGACGTCGCGCAGGACGTAATCGTTCGCGAGGAAGATTGCGGCACGGACAAAGGCATCGTCGTGTCGCGGATCGAGGACGGCAAGGAGATCATCGAGGATCTGTACGACCGCATCGAAGGCCGCTACGCGTTCGAGACGGTGCGCCATCCGGAAACCGGCGAAATTATCGTCGGCCGCAACGATTTGATCGACTCGGTCAAAGCCGAGGAAATCGTGTCCGCGGGCGTCACGAAGCTGCAAATCCGTTCCGTGCTCAGCTGCCGCGCCCGTCACGGCGTCTGCAAAATGTGCTACGGCCGGAACCTGGCAACCGGCAAAAAAGTCGAGATCGGCGAAGCGGTCGGCATCATCGCCGCCCAATCGATCGGCGAACCGGGTACGCAGCTGACGATGCGCACGTTCCACACCGGGGGCGTTGCGGGCGATGACATCACGCAAGGTCTTCCGCGGATCCAGGAGCTGTTCGAAGCCCGGAATCCGAAAGGCCAGGCGGTCATTTCCGAAATCGACGGCGTCATCAAGGAAATTCGCGAGGCGAAAGACCGCCGCGAAATCGAAGTTCAAGGCGATGCCGAAACGAAAGTTTACTCCGTTTCGTACGGTTCGCGCATCCGCGTTTACGAAGGATTGCAAATCGAGGCCGGCGACGAGCTGACCGACGGTTCCATCGATCCGAAGGAAATGCTGCGCATCAAGGGCGTCCGAGGCGTGCAGAACTACATTCTGCAGGAAGTGCAGCGGGTATACCGGAACCAGGGCGTTGAAATCAACGACAAGCACGTCGAAGTCATGATCAAGCAGATGCTTCGCAAAATCCGGATCGTCGATCCGGGCGACACGACGCTTCTGCCCGGCGCGTTCGTCGACGTGCACGAATACGAAGCGGCCAACCGCGAAGCGATCATGGCGGGTCTCGAGCCTGCCGTCGCGCGTCCGGTGCTTCTCGGGATTACGAAGGCTTCGCTCGAAACCGACTCCTTCCTGTCGGCGGCGTCCTTCCAGGAAACGACGCGCGTGTTGACCGACGCCGCCATCAAGGGCAAAGTCGACCGCCTGCTCGGCCTGAAAGAGAACGTCATTATCGGCAAGCTCATTCCGGCGGGCACGGGCATGTCGCGTTACCGCAACATCCGCATCGTCGATCCGCTCGACGAGTCCGCGGAAGAGGCCGAAGGCCTCGAAGCCGTCACGATCGAATAAACCGGCTTGCCGGTTACAAAAGCAGCGCCCTCGCGGCGCTGTTTTTTGCATGCCGGAAAGTTTAGGTTCTTCGCCTTGCGAAAGCGTTTTAGGAAAAATTAGGGGAGGAGGAGTGGGGCCGCGCAAGCGAAAGGAGCTAGGTTGGATTTTGTCCAATCTAAAGAGCGGAAAACGGGGAAACCGTGGGCTAGAGTGGATTTAATCCAACGAGAAACATGGAATTTGGGTGAAAAGGCGGAAAAGGCCTCGCCAGATTGGACAAAATCCAACGAAGATGACGTGTTTCGTGGAAACACCGGTTTTGGTTGGACAAAATCCAACCAAGCTTCGCCGAACTCAGCATCCTCCCGATTCGTCCTGCTCAACCCTGCTCAACCCTGCATTCTTCGCGCCACAGCAAATTTTAGCAGGCTTGATTCCGTTTTTGCCTGCCGCATTTGCAACTTTCCGTCGCCCGTTTCGTAAAAAGGGTGTTCGATATTTGCCGAAACGAAATCGCGGAGACGAAAAATATGAGCCCATCCCCCATCATCAAACTGAATGACGCTTGCAAAAGCTACGAAGGCCGGACCGTGCTTTACCCGTTGACGCTGGACATTCGGTCCGGAGAGACCGTCGCCGTCGTCGGAACGAACGGCTCGGGGAAAAGCACGCTGCTGAAAATACTGGCGGGCCTCAGCCGGCTGACGGGCGGAAGCCGTGCCGTCGGCACCTCGGGAGGGAAGGCCGCGAGATTCGGTTTTGCGCCGGATCGGTTTCCGAAGCTTCGCTTTACGGCAATCGAGTATTTAAGCCATATGGCTGCCATATCGGGCATGGAGAAGAAGTCGGCCGGGCAAAGAATCGAAAGGCTGCTGCAAGACTTCGGCCTCGATTCGTACGCCGAGCTGCAGATTCGGCATTTTTCCAAAGGGATGCTGCAAAAAATCAACGTGATCCAGGCGGCGTTGGGGGAGCCCGACTTGTTGCTGTTGGACGAGCCTTTTTCCGGATTGGACGTCGAGACCCAGGCGGACCTGTACGGCAAGCTTGCCCGGCTGCGCGAGGATGGAACCGCGATCGTGATCACAGGACACGAAAACGATTGGCTGCCGCGACTTGCCACCCGCATATTGTCGCTCAAGGAGGGACGATTGCTGGATGACCGGCAGGCAGCGGTGGAATCGGCTCCGCTTTGCGCGGTGGAGTGCCGGGTTCCGGAGTCGGCGGCGGAAACCGTCATGGCCCTGCTGAACCGTCCGGAGTTGCCGGGAATGGTCAGCTACTCGCTGTCGGGCGGAAAGCTGGCCTGCCGGATTGAATCCGCCCGCTGCGACGGCTGGCTGCTCCGGCTGTTGTCCGGAGGAGCTTCGGTCGTGTCGGTGGCCCGGACATACGGGGAAGAGCCGCAAGACGGGCAGAGGAGGGACGGACGATGAAGGCTCTCCTTCGTTATTTTTTCCGCGACTACCTTCGTTCGATTCGGTATTTGCCTTCTTTTCTGGCGTTCGCGATCGTGCTGATCGTCGTCTACAGCGTCGCTCCGAACCCGGTCATGAACAGTTACTCGTTTACGGCCGTCTGGCTGTTTTTGGCGATGGCCTGGATGGCATACGGATATATCGACGCGGAAAACGAAACCCAGCAGATGGTGACCGTTCTGCGCGCGGGCAACGCCGTCCGGTATTACCGCGCGAAGCTGCTGCTTATCATGCTGATCGGAGCCGCGCTCGCTGTCGGAGCCGTCGCTTATCCCGCGATTTTGGACAAGTTCGACAGACCGCCCGATTTGTCCGAGCTGACCGCGGCATTGACGGCGCACATCGCGATCGCCTGGCTTGGCATCGGGTGCGCGAGTCTGTTTTCGTCCAAACTGATCGGAAGAAAACAAACCTCGCTTATCGGCCTGCTGCTTGTTCTGGCTCTGGCGATTGCCGGATTCGGCGTTAGCGAACGGCTGCCCGAGCTGATCAAATTTGTCGCGTGGAGCTTGCCGCCGGCATTTCGCGTCATGGACGTTTTGATCCGATTCGACGAGCGCTCCGCAGGCGGGGTTGCGTTTACGATCGCGTTTGCGGCGCTGTATTCGCTCGCGCTGATGGAAATCGCCTGCAGGCTGATGAAGCGGAAATTGTTCTGAAAAAAAATCGGCCGCTTCGCCTGTTTTCAACCGGCCGAATTCTTGACATCCCAAAGCCCAGGTGCTACTATATCATAGTGTGTGCCTGACCTTAATGTATTCATCTGTATTTTATCGCAGATAGAGGAAGGCGGCGCAGGGTGCTCTTTTTCACCCGGCTATCCGGATTCGCACGTTGTTCTAAGAGAATGTGCGATCGGACGATGCCCGGCTGATTAGCGCGCAATCGATGTCGGCACGGCAATGGCCGCGGTCGTGGAGATATAAGTTCTTTAGGGTTCTAACCGTTCTTATCGCAAGAGGGAAACGGTCAGACCCTTTCGCACTTCTCAAAATGAACCGCCTGGATCTGTGGGCTTCGCAAACGGATGCTCGGCCGTAAACCGTATCTGCCTCAAAATCATGGGAAGGGGGTGGCAACATGCCAACAATCAACCAGCTCGTACGCAAAGGCCGTGAGCCTAAGGTGGTAAAATCGAAATCTCCTGCACTGCAGAAGGGCTTCAACGCGCTGAAACGCGAAGAAACCGATCTGAGCTCCCCGCAAAAACGCGGTGTCTGCACTCGCGTAGGTACGATGACCCCGAAGAAGCCGAACTCGGCGCTTCGCAAATACGCCCGTGTTCGCTTGACGAACCGCGTAGAAGTGACCGCGTACATTCCGGGAATCGGCCACAACCTGCAAGAGCACAGCGTCGTGCTCATTCGCGGCGGCCGGGTCAAGGACCTTCCGGGTGTCCGTTATCACATCGTTCGCGGCGCGCTCGATACCGCAGGCGTCAACAACCGCAAGCAGGCCCGTTCCAAATACGGAACGAAGCGTGCTAAAGCGAAGAAATAATAGGCAGCCGTCCTAGAACGGATGTATAGGCGCGGCTATGCGCTACCAACAATGGGGAAGGAGGAATTTTTCGATGCCACGGAAAGGACCGGTACCGAAACGGGACGTTCTCCCGGATCCGGTATACAACAGCAAACTGGTTACCCGGCTCGTCAACCGGATCATGATCGACGGCAAGAAAGGCGTTGCCCAACAACTCCTGTACAATGCCTTCAATCTGATTCAGGAGCGTTCCGGCAAAGATCCGATGGAAGTATTCGAAGCGGCCATCAAGAACATCATGCCCGTTCTCGAAGTCAAGGCTCGCCGCGTAGGCGGCGCCAACTACCAAGTTCCGGTTGAAGTCAAGCCGGAGCGCCGCACGTCCCTCGGACTGCGCTGGCTCGTCAACTACTCCCGCAATCGCGGAGAGAAGACCATGGAAGAACGTCTCGCGGCCGAAATCATGGATGCTGCCAACAACACGGGAGCAGCCGTAAAGAAACGCGAAGACACGCACAAAATGGCAGAAGCCAACAAAGCGTTCGCACACTACCGCTGGTAATCCCGCGGAGCTGAAGAACCGAAAGGAGACAAATGCATGGCAAGGGAGTTCTCCTTACAGAATACGCGCAATATCGGCATCATGGCGCATATTGACGCGGGGAAGACGACGACCACCGAACGGATCCTGTTCTACACCGGACGCGTCCACAAAATCGGCGAAGTGCACGAAGGCGCCGCCACGATGGACTGGATGGAGCAAGAGCAGGAGCGCGGCATCACGATTACTTCGGCCGCCACGACCGCTCAATGGAAGGGTCACCGCATCAATATTATCGACACCCCGGGACACGTTGACTTTACCGTGGAAGTCGAGCGCAGCTTGCGCGTATTGGACGGAGCCGTTGGCGTATTCAGCGCCAAAGAAGGGGTGGAACCGCAATCCGAGACGGTATGGCGTCAAGCCGACCGTTACGGCGTTCCGCGTATCGCTTACGTCAACAAGATGGACATCATCGGCGCAGACTTCCTCAATGTCGTCAAAGACATGCGCGAGCGTCTGCAAGCCAATGCCGTCGCCATTCAACTGCCGATCGGCGCCGAGAACGACTTCAAAGGCATGATCGACCTGATCGAACGGGTTGCTTACGTTTATCAAGACGATCTTGGCAAAGAGCCGCTCAAATCCGAAATCCCGGCCGAGCTTGCGGACAAGGTGGAAGAGCTGCGTCTTGAATTGGTAGAAAAAGTGGCCGAGCTGGACGAGGAACTGATGATGAAGTACCTCGAAGGCGAAGAGCTGACGGTCCCCGAGATCAAAGCGGCTCTCCGCAAAGGCGTCGTCGAAGTGAAAATCTTCCCCGTCGTCTGCGGCTCGTCTTACCGCAATAAAGGCGTTCAGCCGATGCTGGACGCAGTCGTCGACTACCTGCCGGCTCCGACCGACGTACCGGACATCAAGGGTACGCTCGAGGACGGCACGGAAACGACGCGCAAATCGGCCGACGATCAACCGTTCGCCGCGCTTGCGTTCAAAATCATGACCGACCCGTTCGTCGGCAAGCTGACGTTCTTCCGCGTCTATTCCGGCGTTCTGAACTCCGGTTCGTACGTCATCAACGCGACGAAGAACAAGCGCGAACGGATCGGACGGATTCTGCAAATGCACGCGAACAGCCGTCAGGAGATCAGCGTCGTTTACTCCGGCGACATCGCCGCTGCCGTCGGTTTGAAAGACACGACGACGGGCGATACGCTGTGCGACGAGAAGAACCCGGTTATTCTCGAATCCATGAACTTCCCGGAACCGGTTATCCAGCTTGCCGTCGAGCCGAAAACGAAGGCCGACCAAGACAAGATGGGGATCGCTCTGCAGAAGCTGGCCGAAGAAGACCCGACCTTCCGCGCGCATACCGACGAAGAAACGGGACAAACGATCATCGCCGGCATGGGCGAGCTTCACCTTGAAATTCTCGTCGACCGGATGCTTCGCGAGTTTAAAGTCGAAACGAATGTCGGCAAGCCGCAAGTCGCTTACCGCGAGACGTTCCGCCAAGCCGCGAAGGTCGAAGGCAAGTTCGTTCGCCAATCCGGCGGCCGCGGCCAATACGGCCACTGTTGGATCGAGTTCGAACCGCTCGAAGCCGGAGCAGGCTTCGTATTCGAGAACAAGGTTGTCGGCGGCGTCGTACCGCGCGAATACATCGCGCCGGTACAAGCCGGTATCGAAGAAGCGATGAAAAACGGCGTGCTTGCCGGCTTCCCGCTCGTCGATATCAAGGCTACGATCTTCGACGGATCGTACCATGACGTCGACTCCAACGAAATGGCGTTTAAGATCGCCGGCTCCATGGCGCTTAAAAACGCGAAAGACAAATGCGCTCCGGTTCTGCTCGAGCCGATCATGAAAGTCGAAGTTACCGTTCCGGAAGAGTATATGGGCGATGTCATGGGCATGCTCAGCTCCCGCCGCGGACGCATTGAAGGCAGCGATACCCGCCATGGCGCTTTGATCGTCAGAGCGAAAGTACCGCTCGCGGAAATGTTCGGCTATTCGACCGTACTTCGTTCCGGCACCCAAGGCCGCGGCGTGTTCTCGATGGAACTGTCGCACTACGAAGAAGTGCCGAAATCGATCGCGGACGAAATCATCTCGAAGAACAAAGGCGCTTGATCCGTTCTGGATTTGGACGGGCCGAGGCCGGCGCATGCCGGCTTCCCCCGTCAACCCATAAAATTCCTTTACTTATAAGGAGGAGAACATTTCAATGGCAAAGGCTAAGTTTGAACGTACTAAACCGCACGTTAATATCGGCACGATCGGTCACGTCGACCACGGCAAAACGACGCTGACGGCTGCGATCACGACGGTTCTTTCCAAAAAATACGGCGGCGCTGCCGTCGCATTCGACCAAATCGACAAAGCTCCGGAAGAACGCGAGCGCGGGATCACGATTTCCACCGCTCACGTTGAATACGAAACGCCTAACCGTCACTATGCTCACGTTGACTGCCCCGGACACGCCGACTACGTTAAAAACATGATCACCGGCGCAGCGCAAATGGACGGCGCGATCCTCGTCGTATCCGCCGCTGACGGCCCGATGCCGCAAACGCGCGAGCACATCCTGCTCTCCAAGCAAGTCGGCGTTCCTTACATCGTCGTATTCCTGAACAAATGCGACATGGTTGAAGACGAAGAACTGCTTGAGCTGGTCGAAATGGAAGTACGCGACCTGCTGAACGAATACGAGTTCCCGGGCGACGACACGCCGATCATTCGCGGCGCGGCTCGCGAAGCCCTGCAAAACCCGGACGGTCCTTGGGCAGACAAGATCGTCGAACTGTTCGAGCAAATCGATACCTACATTCCGGAACCGGTACGCGACGTTTCCAAGCCGTTCCTGATGCCGGTCGAAGACGTGTTCACGATCACGGGCCGCGGTACGGTTGCTACGGGTCGCGTTGAGCGCGGTACGGTCAAAGTCGGCGACGAAATCGAAATCATCGGTCTTGTCGAAGACAGCCGCAAATCCGTCGTTACCGGCGTTGAAATGTTCCGCAAGCTGCTCGACTCCGCTCAAGCCGGCGACAACATCGGCGCCCTGCTGCGCGGCGTTGACCGCAAAGACATCGAGCGCGGACAAGTTCTGGCCAAGCCGGGTTCGGTTAAGCCGCACACGGAATTCACCGCTCAAATCTACGTCCTGACCAAAGAAGAAGGCGGCCGTCATAAGCCTTTCTTCACGGGCTACCGTCCGCAATTCTACTTCCGGACGACGGACGTTACGGGCATCATCAACCTGCCGGAAGGCACGGAAATGGTTATGCCTGGCGACAACATCACGGTATCCGTTCAACTGATCGCTCCGATCGCCGTTGAAGAAGGCACTCGCTTCTCCATCCGCGAAGGCGGCCGTACGGTTGGCGCAGGCGCCGTCGCTACGATTCAAAAGTAATTTGCCATTCAAGGAGACGCACCCGAGCTTATCGGGTGCGTTTTTTTGCGTTCGGGCGACGGTGCGAAGTTTCGCGCAGATGGAAGCATATGGTATACTTGTATGGCCGTTCATGTTTATTCCTTGGAGGTCATTCCATTGAAATTTGCGAATTTTGACGGAAAGAAGCCGGGGCAAGCTGCCCCGAACAAGGCGCACGCCAACGGCGCCCGCGCGGCCGATGCTCATTCGTTCGGCGATATTCAGTCGCTTCAGCGGCACCTCGGCAATCAGGCGGTCTCCCGCATGATGGGATTCGGCGGAGGGAGGAAGTCCGAAACCGGCGAGATGCCGATTCAGCGAATGATCAACAACAGCGGCTCGTACAAGGAGCTCAGCGAAAAGTCGCCCGATATCGCGAAGCTCTATTTGCGCCTGGAAGAAGATCAGCAAAAAACGATGAAAAAGATGTGGGAAAGCGAAACGAACTACGACATCGAAAATATGGAACAGCTGCTGGCGGAAATCGAATCGTTTCAAACGGAACGGCTGTCGGAGCTTTATCATCAATCCCGATATTTTCATGCGTCAGATCTCGATAATTATAGCGGCATTTTGAGCAAAGGGCTCGATCCGTCTCATGGAGGAGTCGGCGGAGCTTCCGAAGCGGAGGACGAGTTTTTCGTCGAAACGAGCAAAAACTTCGTTCATGTCGCAACGGACCGGAAAACGGCCGACGAGTATGGCGAAAGGTTGAGCGAAAAGGGAAAAAACCCGAAAATCGCGCGCGTTTTTCTGGACAAGGGTCAACGATCGAAGCTTCTGGTCGACCCGATGCATATCCCGGAAGCCCGGAAAACGAAATCTCTCATACCGCCCGAGCATATCCGGCCGATCGACGAAGAGGTCGAGATGCTCGCGCCCGACTGGAATATAGAGCGGTCGAACGAAGCGATCGCCAGCTCCGTGCTTTCCGGGGACGAAGAAGGCTTGATCGCGCCTCATCGTTTCGGCAAGCTCGCCGATTCGGCATACCGGCGGCGGCGAATCAGCTTCGGCGGATTTTCGGCGGAAACGCGCGACGAGGAAAGAAGCGAGGACGAGAACGATCCGAAAAACGATTACTCGGATATGGCGCAAAACCCGGAAATCATCTCCGATCAGGATTTTAACGAACTAATCAAGCCCTTTTTAGAGGATCAAATCAACATCGACGATGTCGAAAATACGGCGGAGCTGATTAGCGATTTGGCCGTCAACCCCGACGTTTTGGGGCGCGTTCTCGAAAAAGCGAGCAATGATACGCTGACTCGAATGCTACAGATCATCAGGAAAGAGCTCCAAGCCGAGTTCTTCGAAGATTTGATAAAGGAAGCGGAAGCGATCCTAAAGAAACGGCAGCCCACGACGCGCAGGATCTTTCTTGGCGGCAGCCGTCAGCCGAGCAAGCTGCCGAATTGAGTTCCTTCTATTATATAGGAAGAAATACGGTGGATTCGCAAGCCGTTCGCGAGCGGCAGTTTGCCGACGGAACGCCAGTTTATGAAAATGAAAAAATTTTGTTGCAATCGCATGGGCAGATCGCTATAATAGTGAATGTTGGTCTGTGACTGTGCGATGATGCGAGAGGTTGCCGACACACCCGGCCCCTTTGCCATAGAGGGGTGGACGGGACGCTGCCGGGTTATTCTCGCGGAGTATGTCCGATTCCAAAATTGGGCGAATGAAGGAGGGAATTTCTATGGCGAAGCAAAAAATCCGTATCCGTTTGAAAGCCTACGATCACCGCATTCTCGATCAATCCGCGGAAAAAATCGTAGACACGGCTAAACGTACCGGCGCCGGCGTATCGGGACCGATCCCGCTGCCGACCGAAAAACAGGTCATCACGATTTTGCGCGCGGTACACAAGTACAAGGATTCGCGGGAACAATTCGAAATGCGTACGCACAAGCGCTTGATTGACATCGTCAATCCGACACCGCAAACGGTCGACGCATTGATGCGTCTCGACTTGCCGTCCGGCGTGGACATCGAAATCAAGCTCTAATAGGCCATACAAGAACAAAGAAATCCATCGCATGAAGGAAAAGAGGTGTCAACATGAAAGGAATCTTGGGACGTAAAATCGGGATGACGCAAGTGTTCTCCGCTAACGGCAACGTTGTGCCGGTTACGGTTATCGAAGCGACTCCGAACGTCGTGCTCCAGAAGAAAACGGTAGACAACGACGGTTACGAAGCGATCCAGCTGGGCTTCTCCGACAAACGCGCGAAACTGGCGAACAAACCGGAGACAGGTCACGCTAAAAAGGCCAACACGGCGCCCAAGCGCTACATCCGTGAAATCAGCGGTTCTTCCGACCTGGAAGTCGGTGCGGAAGTCAAAGTTGACCTGTTTGCTGAAGGTGAATTTGTTGACGTAACGGGTATTTCCAAAGGCAAAGGCACGGCCGGCGCCATCAAGCGTTGGGGCTTCCAACGCGGCAAGATGACCCACGGCTCCAAGTACCACCGCGGCAACGGTTCGCTCGCCACGATCCGCGACGCCAACCGCGTGCCGAAAGGCAAGAAAATGCACGGTCGTCTCGGCAACGAAACGATCACGATCCAAAACCTTGAAATCGTCAAGGTCGACGTCGAGCGCAACGTAATTCTGATCAAAGGCTCCATTCCGGGCGCTCGCAACAGCTACGTCAAAGTCCGCTCGTCGGTGAAGAAATAATTAAACACCCCTAGAAAGGAGGACCACTCATGCCGAAAGTGACTGTATATAACGTGGACGGCGGCCAAGTCGGCGAATTCGACTTGCCCGAGAGCGTGTTCGGAGTTAATCCGAATACTCACGTGCTGCACAGCGCAGTCGTGAATCAGCTCGCATCCGTTCGCCAAGGCACGCACAAAACGAAAGGCCGTTCCGAAGTTCGCGGCGGCGGCCGCAAACCATGGAAACAAAAAGGCACGGGCCGCGCCCGTCAAGGCAGCATCCGCTCTCCGCAATGGAAAGGCGGCGGCACCGTTTTCGGACCGACTCCGCGCAGCTACGGCTTCAAACTGCCGCGCAAAGTTCGCCGTCTGGCGATCAAATCGGCTTTGTCCAGCAAAGTGATCGGGGGCGAAATTATCGTTCTCGACGCGCTGAGCATGGCCGCTCCGAAAACGAAAGAATTCGCGAAAATTTTGAACAACCTCAAAGTCGAGCGCAAGGCGCTTGTCGTTACCGCCGACTACGAGAACAACGTGGCCCTGTCCGCACGCAACATCCCGGGAGTGAAGTTCGTCTCCGCCTCCGGAATCAACGTGCTTGACGTCATGGTGCATGACAAGCTCATCATCACCAAAGATGCGGTCGCCAAAGTCGAGGAGGTATTCGCGTAATGAAAAACCCTCGCGATATTATTAAACGGCCGGTCATCACGGAACGCACGAGCGAGTTCATCGATCAGCTCAAATACGTGTTCGAAGTTGACATCAAGGCTAACAAAACGGAAATCAAGCAAGCCGTCGAACAAATTTTCAAGGTGAAGGTCGCCAGCGTCAACACGATGCGCGTGCCGCCGAAGCCTCGCCGTTACGGTCGCCACTCCGGGTACTCCTCGGAATGGAAGAAAGCGATCGTGCAACTGTCCGCGGACAGCAAGCCGCTCGAATTTTTCGAAGCGTCTGTATAAAAGTTTATAGGGTAAGGAGGGAAAACCAGTGCCAGTCAAAAAGTTTAAACCGACATCGCCTAGCCGTCGCGAAATGACGATGTCCACGTTTGAAGAAATTACGACGTCGCAGCCGGAGAAATCGCTTCTCGCGCCTTTGCCGAAACGCGGCGGCCGCAACCACCAGGGTAAAATCACGGTCCGTCACCAAGGCGGCGGCCACAAGCGGAAATACCGGATCATCGACTTCAAGCGGAACAAGGACGGCGTGCCCGGACGCGTCGCTTCGATCGAATACGATCCGAACCGTACTTCTTACATCGCCCTGATCAACTACCTGGACGGAGAGAAACGCTACATCGTCGCTCCCAAAGGCTTGAAAGTCGGCGACGAAATCCAATCCGGCGCGGATGCGGACATCAAGGTCGGCAACGCATTGCCGCTTGAAAACATCCCGGTCGGTACGGTTATCCACAACATCGAATTGAAGCCCGGCAAAGGCGGACAGCTCGTTCGCGCCGCCGGCACCGAAGCTCAGCTGCTCGGCAAAGAAGAAAAATACGTTACGATTCGTCTTGCTTCCGGCGAAATCCGCCGCGTTCTGAAGCAATGCCGCGCGACGATCGGCACCGTGGGCAACCAAGACCATGAGCTGATCAACGTCGGCAAAGCCGGACGCTCGCGCAACATGGGCAAACGTCCCGTTGTCCGCGGCGTCGTCATGAACCCGGTCGATCACCCGCACGGCGGCGGCGAAGGCCGCGCTCCGATCGGTCGCAAGTCGCCGATGTCCCCTTGGGGCAAACCGACGCTCGGCTACAAAACCCGCAAGAAGAAAAAAGCTTCAAGCCAATATATTGTTCGCCGCCGCAAGTAAGCTTCATTCGCCTGGCGGCGATAACGGCCAGCCCTCATTTCGGGTTGAAAGGAGGATTTTACCATGGGTCGCAGCTTGAAAAAAGGACCTTTCGTCGACGACTATCTGTTCAAGAAAGTCGAAGTGCTTAACGAGTCCAACAAGAAGGTCGTCATCAAAACGTGGTCCCGTCGCTCGACGATTTTTCCGCAATTCGTCGGTCATACTTTTGCCGTATACGACGGCCGCAAACACGTTCCGGTATATGTGACGGAAGACATGGTCGGTCACAAGCTCGGGGAGTTCGCTCCGACGCGCACGTACAAGGGACACACGGACGACGACAAGAAAACGGGCAGAAGATAACGAAGCGTGCGCCGGGCGACCGGCGAACGTAACGTACGGAGGGAGGTACAACGATGGCACAAGAAGCGAAAGCCGTAGCGAGATACATTCGCATTCCGGCCCGCAAAGTCAGACTGGTCGTGGACCTGATCCGCGGCAAGCAAGTGGGCGAAGCGGTCGCGATTCTGCGCCATACGCCGCGTTCGGCATCTCCGGTACTGGAGAAGCTGCTGAACTCTGCTGTGGCGAATGCTGAGCACAACTACCAACTGGACGTAAACAAGCTGGTCATCACCGAAGCTTACGTCAACGAGGGTCCTACCCTGAAACGGTTCCAACCGCGCTCCCAGGGTCGTGCATTCAGCATCTTCAAGCGGACCAGCCACATTACGCTGGTCGTATCCGAAAAATAAGGAGGGACAACGTGTGGGTCAAAAGGTAAATCCCGTCGGTCTTCGCATCGGCATTATCCGCGATTGGGAATCGAAATGGTATGCCGACAAAGATTTCGGCGATCTTCTGATGGAAGACGTCAAAATCCGAGAATTCCTTAAAAATAAGCTGAAAGACGCAGCCGTTTCGCACATCGAAATCGAGCGCGCGGCGAACCGCGTCAACGTAACGATTCACACCGCCAAGCCGGGCATGGTTATCGGCAAGGGCGGAGCCGAAGTCGAAGTGCTTCGCGGCGCGCTGACGAAGCTGACGAACGGCAAAAAAGTTCATATCAACATCTCCGAAATCAAAAATCCGGAACTCGACGCTGTCTTGGTTGCGGAAAGCATCGCTCAACAGCTGGAACGCCGCATTTCGTTCCGCCGCGCGATGAAGCAATCGATTCAACGCACGCTGCGTTCCGGCGCAAAAGGCATCAAAACATCGGTCAGCGGACGTCTGGGCGGAGCGGAAATCGCTCGTACCGAAGGGTACAGCGAAGGTACGGTTCCTCTGCACACGCTGCGCGCCGATATCGACTATGGAACGGCTGAAGCTCATACGACCTACGGACGCATCGGCGTGAAAGTTTGGATCTATCGCGGCGAAGTCCTTCCGGCGAAGAAGAAGAAAGCCGCCGTTGAGGAAGGAGGCAACTGATCATGTTGGTCCCTAAACGCGTCAAACACCGCAAACAGCACCGCGGCAAAATGAAAGGCCAAGCGAAAGGCGGCACGACGGTAAGCTTCGGCGAATTCGGCCTGCAAGCTCAAGAGCCTGCCTGGGTAACGAACCGTCAGATCGAAGCCGCCCGTATCGCCATGACCCGTTACATCAAGCGGGGCGGTAAAGTCTGGATCAAAATTTTCCCTTCCAAGCCGATTACCCAAAAGCCGCTTGAAGTCCGGATGGGTAGCGGTAAAGGTAACGTCGAGAAATGGGTAGCCGTGGTCAAGCCGGGCAAAGTCCTGTTTGAACTCGCCGGCGTCTCCGAAGAGATCGCTCGCGAAGCGATGCGTCTTGCGGCGCACAAGCTGCCGATCAAGACGAAGTTCGTGAAACGCGAAGAACTGGGTGGTGAAGCAAATGAAGGCCAGTGAATTCCGTAACCTGACTTCGGTTGAAATCGAACAGAAAGTCGCCGGTTTCAAGGAAGAATTGTTTAACCTCCGTTTCCAACTGGCTACCGGTCAATTGGACAATCCGCACCGCATTCGCGAGCTGCGCAGACAAATCGCCCGGGCCAAAACCATTTTGCACGAACGTGAACTCGGCATCGGTTCTTGACCGGCCATAAACCCGAACAACGTACTCGGGAAGGAGGATACCCATGAGCGAACGCAATGCCCGCAAGGTACAGATCGGCAAAGTCGTCAGCGACAAGATGGACAAAACGATCGTCGTTTCCGTAGAAACCTACAAGAAACACAGCCTGTACCACAAACGCATTAAATACACGAAGAAATTCAAAGCTCACGACGAGAACAACGAAGCGAAAATCGGCGATACCGTGAAAATCATGGAGACCCGCCCTCTGTCCAAGGACAAAAGATGGCGCCTGGTCGAAGTTACCGAGAAAGCCGTTATTCTCTAATACCGACATTTAACGACTGAAAGGAGGAACCTGCGATGATTCAACCGTTTACGAGACTGGCCGTAGCCGACAACTCCGGCGCGAAGGAACTGATGTGCATTCGCGTGCTGGGCGGTACGGGACGCCGTGTCGGTCACATCGGGGACCTGATCGTTGCTTCCGTCAAACAAGCAACACCAGGGGGCGTTGTCAAGAAAGGCGACGTCGTCAAATGCGTAATCGTTCGTACGAAACGTTCGGTGCGGCGTAAGGACGGCTCCTATATCGCATTCGACGAAAATGCGGCCGTTATCGTTAAGGAAGACAAGAGCCCGCGCGGTACGCGGATCTTCGGACCTGTCGCTCGCGAGCTGCGCGAACGCGACTTTATGAAAATCATTTCCTTGGCGCCGGAAGTCCTGTAACCTCCGAAGCGTCCCAAGTAAAACAGGCTAGGAGGTGTACTCATGCCCCGTTTGAAAAAAGTGCTGGAATCGCACAACAATAAATTGCACGTGAAGAAAGACGATAACGTCATCGTCATCACCGGCAAGGACAAGGGCAAGAAAGGCCGCGTCATCGCCGCTTACCCGCGCGAAAACCGCGTGCTGGTCGAAGGCGTGAACATGGTCAAGAAACATACCCGTCCTTCCACGAACAATCCGCAAGGCGGCATCATCGAGCAAGAAGCTCCGATTCACGTGTCCAACGTCATGCACGTCGATCCGAAGAGCGGCAAGCCGACCCGTATCGGTCACAAAGTGCTTGAGAACGGAAAGAAAGTTCGGATCGCCAAGCGTTCCGGCCAAGAAATCGACTAATTTCAATCCAGACGGAAAGGAGGTCGCTTTGACAGATGGCAGCAAGATTGAAAGAACGTTTCCTCAACGAGATCACTCCTGCGCTGATGCAGAAGTATAGCTACAAATCGGTCATGCAAGTGCCGAAAATCGAAAAAGTCGTCATCAACATGGGCGTAGGCGATGCGGTCCAAAACTCCAAAGTGCTGGACTCGGCCGTCGAAGATTTGCAAAAAATCTCCGGCCAGAAACCGGTCGTCACCCGCGCGAAGAAGTCCATCGCAGGTTTCCGCCTTCGTGAAAACGCGCCGATCGGCGCCAAGGTCACGCTGCGCGGCGACCGGATGTATTTCTTCCTCGACAAGCTGTTCAACATTTCGCTTCCGCGCGTTCGCGACTTCCGCGGCGTATCGACGAAATCGTTCGACGGACGTGGGAACTACACGCTCGGCATCAAAGAACAACTGATCTTCCCGGAAATCGAGTACGACAAGATCGACAAGATTCGCGGGATGGATATCGTGATCGTAACGACTGCTAATACGGACGAAGAAGCGCGCGAACTGCTGTCCCAATTGGGCATGCCGTTCTCGAAGTGACGTCGCCCACCTGGCCAGCGAGCCAAGGCCCAATCGGGAGGTGTGAAAGCAAGTGGCAAAAACGTCGATGAAAATCAAGCAACAACGTGCACCGAAGTTTAAAGTCCGTGCTTACACGCGGTGTGAGCGTTGCGGACGTCCGCATTCCGTGTTGCAAAAGTTTAAAATTTGCCGGATTTGTTTCCGCGAATTGGCGTATAAAGGCCAGATTCCTGGCGTTAAAAAAGCGAGCTGGTAATCAGCCTAGTTACGGAAGGAGGTTTACCCCCCATGGTTATGTCTGACCCTATTGCAGATATGTTGACGCGCATTCGCAACGCGAACCTGGTTCGTCACGAGACGGTCGAGCTTCCTGCTTCCACGGTGAAAAAGCAGATTGCCGAAATTCTCAAGCGCGAAGGGTTCATCCGCGACGCCGAATATATCGAAGACAACAAGCAAGGCCTGATCCGTATTTTCCTGAAATACGGTCAAAACAACGAGCGCGTCATCACGGGTCTGAAACGCATCAGCAAACCCGGCCTGCGCGTTTACACGAAATCGAACGAAATTCCGCGCGTACTGGGCGGCCTCGGGATCGCGATCATTTCGACGTCCAAAGGCATCGTCACCGACAAGGAAGCCCGTCAGTTCAAGTCCGGCGGCGAAGTGCTCTGCTACGTCTGGTAATTCAACCCGCAAACGATTGGAGGTGTACCCATGTCCCGTATCGGACGCAAACCGATCCAGGTGCCTAACGGCGTGAACGTGAGCCTGGAGGAAAATCAAATTACGGTCAAAGGGCCGAAAGGCACTTTGTCCCGCGCTTTGCATAAAGACATCAAAGTTTCGATCGAAGGAAACGTCATTTCCGTCGAACGTCCTTCCGATCATAAGCTGCACCGCTCGCTGCACGGTACGACCCGTTCGATCGTCGCGAACATGGTCAGCGGCGTAACCGAAGGTTACTCCAAAAATCTCGAGCTTGTCGGCGTCGGCTACCGCGCCAGCAAATCCGGCGAGAAACTCGTTCTGAACGTAGGTTACTCCCATCCGGTCGAATTCGTTCCGGAAGGCGGCATCGAATTCGAAGTGCCGGCTCAGAACAAAATCGTCGTCAAAGGCATCGACAAAGAAGCCGTGGGCGCCATCGCCGCGAAAGTGCGCGCCGTTCGTCCGCCCGAGCCTTACAAAGGCAAAGGGATCAAGTACGAAAACGAGCGCATCATCCGCAAGGAAGGCAAAGCCGGCAAAAAGAAATAATGAAGCGGCGGCATAGGGCCGCGGCTTAACGGTCAGGAAGAAAGGAGATGAACTCCGTAAATGATCACCAAAGGCGATAAAAACAAAGCCCGTTTGAAACGTCATCTGCGCGTTCGCAAAAAGATCAGCGGAACGACCGAACGTCCGCGTCTGTCCGTGTTCCGTTCCTCCAAGCACATCTACGCTCAACTGATCGACGACGTCAAGGGCGTTACGATCGCATCCGCGTCGACGCTTGACAAGGAATTGGCTCCGCAAATCGGCAACGGCGGCAGCGTCGAATCCGCTGCTAAAGTGGGCGAACTGATCGCGAAGCGCGCGAAAGATAAAGGTCACGAAAACGTCGTGTTCGACCGCGGCGGCTATCTTTACCACGGACGCATTCAAGCTCTGGCGGACGCAGCCCGCGAAGCCGGACTCAAGTTTTAATTCACTACGGAAACAAGGAGGGTAAACGACTTGCGTGTAGATCCGAATACGTTGGAACTTACTGAAAAAATGGTCCAGATCAACCGCGTTTCCAAAGTCGTCAAAGGCGGCCGCCGCTTCAGCTTCAGCGCGCTCGTCGTTGTCGGCGACGGCAACGGTTGGGTCGGCGCCGGCATCGGCAAAGCGTCCGAAGTTCCGGACGCGATCCGCAAAGGCGTCGAGGACGCAAAGAAAAATCTCGTTTTCGTCCCGCTGGTTGGCAAGACGATTCCACATTCCGTCATGGGTCAATTCGGCGCCGGCAAAGTGCTGCTGAAACCGGCATCCGAAGGTACGGGCGTTATTGCGGGCGGTCCTGTCCGCGCCGTACTGGAACTCGCCGGAGTCGGCGATATTTTGACGAAATCGCTGGGCTCTTCCAACTCCATCAACATGGTTAATGCGACGTTGGAGGGACTTTCCCGACTGAAACGCGCCGAAGACGTGGCGAAGCTCCGCGGCAAAACCGTGGAAGAGCTGTTAGGTTAAGGAGGGGACACCATGGCGAAATTGCAAATCACCCTCGTTCGCAGCCTGATCGGCCGTCCGGGAGATCAACGCCAGACGGTTCAATCGCTTGGACTGCGCAAGCTGAATCAATCGGTCGTCAAAGAAGACAACGCCGCGATCCGCGGCATGATCAACCATGTCAGCCACCTGATCAAGGTTCAAGAGATCAACGGCTAATACGGCACGCAATCGCAAAATAATCAAGGAGGTGCGACAACGATGAAATTGCACGAACTTTCTCCTGCCGAAGGTTCCAAGTTCAGCCGCAAGCGCGTCGGTCGCGGCATCGGCAGCGGCATGGGCAAAACGTCCACGCGCGGCCACAAAGGCCAAAACGCTCGTTCGGGCGGCGGCGTTCGCCCGGGCTTCGAGGGCGGCCAAAACCCGTTGTACCGTCGCCTTCCAAAGCGCGGTTTCAACAACGACCGTTTCGCTCTGGAGTTCGCGATCGTAAACTTGGAACAGCTTAGCGGGTTTGAGGCGGGCACGGAAGTAACGCCGGAGCTGCTTCTCGAAAAAGGGATCATCAAAAACCCGAAGGACGGCATCAAAATTCTGGCGGGTGGCGAACTGAGCGTAGGCTTGACGGTCAAGGCCCACAAGTTTTCGAAATCCGCTGTAGAAAAAATCCAGGCCGCCGGCGGTAAAACCGAGGTGATCTAATGTTCGCGACCGTCTCCAACATTTGGAAAGTAGAGGACCTTCGCAAGAGGATCCTGTTTACCCTTTTCATCCTGCTTGTCTATCGCTTGGGTTCCTTCATTCCGGTACCGAACATTGACAAAGACGTCCTCACCATGGCCAACGAACAGGGCAACGAGCTGTTCGGCCTGCTCAACACGTTCTCCGGCGGCGCCTTGTTCCAATTCTCCATCTTCGCGCTGGGGATTTTGCCTTACATTACGGCATCGATCATCGTACAGTTGCTCTCGATGGACGTCATTCCGAAATTCGCGGAATGGGCCAAGGAAGGCGAAAATGGCAAGCGCAAGCTGGCGCAGGTTACGCGTTACGGGACGGTCATTCTGGCAGTGATTCAATCGTTCGCAACCGCGATCGGATTCAACCGGATCTACAATTACGATATGGTGCTCGATCCTTCGTGGTCGACCTATATCATGATTGCGATCGTATTGACGGCAGGTACCTCTTTCCTTATGTGGCTCGGTGAGCAAATCAACGAAAAAGGCATCGGCAACGGGATTTCAATCCTGATGTTCGCGGCGATCGTTTCAGCCATTCCGGGCTATGTCCGCGACATTTATGCGGATAAGTTCGTGAATGCCTCCGGTCAGCTGTTCATGAATATCGTCCAGGTCGTGCTGATTGTCGTACTGATCGTCGCGATGATCGTCGGGGTCATCTTTATCCAGCAAGGCGTGCGCAAAATACCGGTGCAATACGCGAAACGCGTCGTCGGACAGAAAATGTACGGCGGCCAATCGACGCACATTCCGCTCAAGGTGAACGGCGCGGGCGTCATTCCGGTCATTTTCGCCTCCTCGCTGCTGATGTTCCCGATTACGATCGCCCAATTCTGGGCGGGCCATGGCTGGGCGAACTGGATCATCAACCATCTTTACTACGATAGACCGCTCGGCATGGTGCTGTACGTTCTGCTGATTATCGGATTCACGTTCTTCTATACGTTCGTGCAATTCAATCCTCAGCAGCTGGCCGACAACATGAAGAAGAACGGCGGCTACATTCCGGGCATCCGTCCGGGCAAGCCGACCTCGGGCTACCTGATGCGCGTCATCACCCGCATCACGCTCGCGGGGGCGATTTTCCTCGCGGTCATCTCGGTCATCCCGGTGTTCTTCGGATTGATTTTCGGATTGCCGAGAAGCGTTCAATTGGGCGGCACTTCGCTGCTCATCGTCGTCGGCGTCGCGCTGGAAACGATGAAGCAGGTCGAGAGCCAATTGATCAAGCGCCACTACAAAGGGTTTATCACGAAAAAGTCATAAGCATCGAAACGGTATTGCCCCAGCGGGCGATGCGGTTTACGCCTTGGGAGGAACAACGATGAACATTCTGTTTATGGGGCCTCCAGGCGCCGGCAAAGGCACGCAGGCCGAAAGGATCGTTGCCGAATTCGGCATTCCTCACATCTCGACCGGCGATGCGTTTCGTTTGGCCATGAAGGAGGGCACTCCGCTTGGCCAGAAGGCGAAGGAATACGTGGACAAAGGCTTGCTCGTTCCCGACGAGGTGACCAACGGGATCGTGCGCGACCGGCTTTCCCTGGACGATTGCAAAAGCGGCTTCCTGCTCGACGGGTTCCCGCGCACGATCGCCCAAGCGGAAGCGCTGGACGCGATGCTTGCCGAAATGGGCCGCAAGATCGACCATGTCATCAACCTGAAGGTGGACCGCAGCTTTCTGCTTGCCCGCCTGACGGGACGGAGGATCTGCAAGCAATGCGGCGCCACTTACCATACCATTTTCAATCCGCCGAAGGTGCCCGGTGTATGCGATAAAGACGGCGGAGAGCTGTACCAGCGCTCCGACGATACGGAAGAGAAGGTCGGTACCCGTCTCGACGAGTACACGAGCAAAACGGCCCCGCTGCTTGATTATTACGGCGACAAAGGCTTGCTCCGGGAACTGGACGGAGAGAAGGAGATCGACGCCGTGACGGCCGAAATCGCTTCTCTTCTGAGAGGGTAACGAGCGATGATCGTTTGCAAGTCCGAAGCCGAATTAAGCTTGATGCGCGAAGCCGGACGGATTGTGGCCGAAACGCATCGCCTGATGAAACAGGCGATCGTGCCGGGAATAACGACCGGAGAGTTGGACCGGATTGCCGAAGATTTCATCCGCAGCCAGGGTGCCGTACCTTCTTTTAAAGGCTATAACGGTTTTCCAGCCAGCATTTGCGCTTCCGTCAACGAGGAGCTCGTACACGGATTCCCCGGACCGCGGAAGCTGAATGAGGGCGATATCATCAGCATCGATATCGGCGCCCAGTACAAGGGGTACCACGGCGACTCCGCCTGGACGTACGGCGTCGGCAAGATCAGCGAAGAGGCGCAGCGGCTGCTTGATGTGACGGAAGCGTCTTTGTATGCCGGTCTTGCGCTCGTTCGTCCGGATGTTCGGCTGTTCACGATCTCTCACGGGATCCAGAAGGCGATAGAGGCTGCCGGTTTTTCGGTCGTTCGCGAATATGTCGGACACGGCGTCGGAACGAAGCTGCACGAGGAGCCGCAAATCCCGAACTACGGCGTTCCCGATCGGGGACCGCGGCTTAAGCCCGGCATGACGCTGGCGATCGAGCCGATGGTCAACGTTGGCGAGCGTTACGTGAAGACGCTGGCCGACAACTGGACGGTCGTGACGGTCGACGGATCCTTGTGCGCGCATTTCGAGCATACGATTGCCGTAACCGACGACGGGTACGAGATTTTGACCCGAACGGAAGCTTAGGTGAATCGCGATGACGGAACAAGCAAGGTTTTCTCCCGGAGACATCGTGAGAAGCCGTCGCGGGAAGGACGAGGGACAGCTTCTGGTCATCATCGGGCTCGAGAGCGAGCGAATCGCGCTCGTGGCGGATGGCGACCTGCGGCGGTTCGATCGTCCCAAACGTAAAAATGTGCTGCATCTCGAACCGATCGGGATCGCAAGCGACGAAGTCGCAAGCAGCCTCCGCGAAACCGGACGCGTCACGAACGGGAAGCTACGTTTTGCGATCGTAAGCGCTAAGCGACAGCTTGAAGCGCATGCTGAAGAGAAAGGGGAATGACGGTGGCCAAAGAGGACGTCATTGAGGTTGAAGGAACGGTCATCGAACCGCTCCCGAACGCGATGTTCAAAGTGGAGCTCGAGAACGGACACCAGATTCTGGCGACCGTTTCCGGCAAATTGCGGATGCACTTTATCCGTATCCTTACGGGTGATAAAGTGGTGATACAGCTGTCGCCGTACGATCTTACGCGCGGCCGCATCACGTACCGCAAATAGTTCGTCCGGTCTGCCATCCGCGTGACGATCGATTCGGATCGTACATTAAGGAGGTTATCTATCATGAAGGTGAGACCTTCGGTCAAGCCCATTTGCGAAAAATGCAAGGTCATCCGTCGCAAAGGCAACGTGATGGTCATTTGCGAAAATCCGAAACACAAACAAAAACAAGGCTAAGAGGAGGTGCTTCTTACGCATGGCACGTATTGCTGGTGTTGACCTTCCCCGCGACAAACGCGTGGAAATTGCCCTGACGTACATCTTCGGGATCGGCAAAACGACGTCCCAGAAGATTCTTGCGACATCCGGCATCAACCCGGATACCCGCGTTCGGGATCTGACCGAGGACGAGGTATCCCGTTTGCGCGAGACGATCGACAAAACGCAAAAGGTCGAAGGCGACCTGCGCCGCGAAATCGCGCTGAACATCAAGCGCCTGATCGAAATCGGCTGCTACCGCGGAGTCCGTCATCGTCGCGGCCTGCCTGTCCGCGGCCAACGCACCAAAACGAATGCCCGCACGCGCAAAGGTCCGCGCCGTACGGTTGCGAATAAGAAAAAATAATAAGGGGGATAACCAACATGGCACAAAAGGGCAAGAAAGTCGTCCGCACGAAACGTCGCGACCGGAAAAATATCGATTCAGGCGTCGCGCACATCCGCTCGACTTTCAACAACACGATCGTGACGATCACCGACCCGCACGGCAACGCCGTATCCTGGGCAAGCTCCGGCAACATGGGCTTCAAAGGCTCGCGCAAAAGCACGCCGTTCGCCGCTCAAATGGCTGCGGAAACCGCCGCTCGCGCCGCGATGGAGCACGGCATGCGTATTGTTGAAGTCATGGTCAAGGGTCCCGGCGCCGGCCGCGAAGCGGCGATTCGTTCGCTGCAAGCTGCCGGACTCGAAGTCAGCATGATCAAAGACGTCACGCCGATCCCTCATAACGGATGTCGTCCTCCGAAACGCCGTCGCGTATAATGCGCGCTCCTATGTGGTATCAAACAAAAACAACTTGTGAATAATGGTTGTAATGGTTAGGCATACTACATGGTTTGCCCTTCGCAATTCATCGCAAGCTTGATGGGGCAAAACAATCGGCAACGTCAGCGGCGCAGCGCGACGTTTTGAAGGAGGGTTATGGTTGTGATTGTGATCGAAAAGCCGAAAATTGAGTCGGTGGAGATACAGGAAGACAGAAGGTACGGCCGTTTTGTCGTGGAACCGCTGGAACGCGGATACGGCATGACGTTGGGGAACTCCCTCCGCCGCATTCTGCTGTCGTCCTTGCCGGGCGCAGCCGTTATATCGGTTCAGATTGACGGGGTTCTTCACGAGTTCTCCACCGTTCCGGGCGTCATTGAGGATGTAACGGAAATTATCCTCAATCTGAAGCGTCTGTCGCTGAAAATTCATTCGGACGAGGAGAAAGTGCTCGAGATCGATGCGGAAGGCGAAGGCGTTGTGACGGCCGGCGACATCAGGGCGGACAGCGACGTGGAAATCCTGAATCCGGATCTGCATATCGCGACTCTGGCTTCGGGCGCGCGGCTTCATATGCGCATTTTCGCCAAGCAAGGGCGCGGTTATGTCCCGGCGGATCGCAATAAGAAAGAAGATCAGCCGATCGGGGTCATTCCTGTCGATTCGATCTACACGCCGATTACCCGCGTCAATTACAAAGTCGAGAATACCCGCGTCGGCCAGGTGACCAACTACGACAAGCTTACGCTTGAAGTTTGGACGGACGGAAGCATCCGGCCGGAAGAAGCGGTCAGCCTGGGCGCGAAGATCTTGACGGATCACTTGTCGTTGTTCGTCGGCCTGACCGACGAAGCCAAGGACACCGAGACGATGAAGGAGAAGGAAGAAGACAAGAAAGAGAAAGTGCTCGAGATGACGATCGAAGAGCTCGATCTTTCGGTTCGCTCCTACAACTGTCTCAAACGGGCCGGCATCAACACGGTTCAAGAGCTGATCACGAAGTCCGAAGAAGACATGATGAAGGTCCGCAACCTGGGCCGCAAATCTTTGGAGGAAGTGCAAGAGAAGCTCGAAGAGCTGGGCCTCGGCCTTCGCATTGAAGAATAAAGACAGGCAGGGAGGGAAAAACCGATGGCTTATCAAAAACTGAGTCGCGATTCCAGCGCACGGAAGGCTCTCTTCCGCGACCTGGTGACCGACTTGTTCCTTTATGAACGCATCCAAACGACGGAAGCGAAAGCGAAGGAAGTGCGTTCGATCGCGGAGAAGCTGATCACGCTGGCGAAGCGCGGCGATCTGCATGCCCGTCGCCAAGTGGCGGCATTCGTACGCAGGGAGACGCTGGACGGCGACCAAGACGCCATTCAAAAATTGTTCTCCGAACTGGCAACCCGTTACGCGGAACGTCCGGGCGGCTACACTCGCATTCTGAAGTTGGGCCCCCGTCGCGGCGATGCGGCTCCGATGGTTTACCTGGAGCTCGTAGATCGCGCGTAAGTGCGGAACAAGAAAGGATGGACCGAACCCGCGTTCGGATCATCCTTTTTTTTGTATGCTTCCCACCCGAAGCTGGAAACGAAGGGGCATTTAACGTTGAGAAACATTTGTTTGCTCGTGAGTTACGACGGTACGGCGTACAACGGCTATCAAAGCCAGCCCGGCGGCAATACGATCCAGGACAAGCTCGAGGAGGCGATCGGTCATTTGACCGGCGAGCGGCTGCGGATTCACGGCTCGGGCCGTACCGACGCGGGCGTTCATGCCCGCGGGCAGGTCGTCAACTTCGCCACCGAATCCCGCATTCCGGTCGAGCGCTGGGCGCTGGCCCTCAATGCCCGCTTGCCGAACGATATCGTCGTGCGCGACGCGATCGAGGTGCCGCTTTCTTTTCACGCCAGGCATGACGCCATCCGCAAGACGTACCGCTATTCGGTGATATGCGAACCGTTTCCCGACGTCTTCTCGCGGCATTTCGCCTTCCACCATTATGCCCCGCTGCGGTTCGACGCGATGCGCGAAGCGCTGCGGCATGTTCTGGGAGAGCACGATTTCCGCTCGTTCGCCAATCCGGGGCAGATCAAGCCGCACTACGTAAGGACGATATACGAAGCGCGGCTTGCGGTGGAGGGCGAAGGCGAGAAGGGCGAAGGCCGGGGCCGGGCGCATCTGTTTTTGACCGGGAACGGATTTTTGTACAACATGGTTCGGATTATCGCGGGAACGCTTCTGCAGGTCGGAGAAGGCAAGCGCCGGCCGGAGGACGTCGCCCGCATCATCGCCGCCAAAGACCGGTCCAAAGCCGGTCCGACGGCTCCTCCATACGGTCTTCGGCTTTGGGAGGTCGAATATGGAGAAGAGTGGGGCGTCAACTGGAATCCGACTCGATAATATGCAATTTTAGCTTGCAAAATCGGGCTTTTTCCTGTATGATGTGAGTTGTGTGTTCTTCAGGCTACCCACGGCCCCGATGGAGAATGCGCGCCCGCAAGACATGCAAGAGTCGTTCCTCCTCTCAGCCCGAAGCGAGAGGCGCCGAACGTCCGCATACGAGAATTACCCGACTGAATAAACGAACAATATGTCTTTTTGACATACAAAACGGAACAGGCCATTTCGATCAAGGAGGATGTTACATGCGCACCACTTTCATGGCGAAGCCGAACGAAGTCGAACGCAAATGGTACGTCATCGACGCCGAAGGCAAAACGCTCGGCCGTCTTGCCAGCGAAGCCGCAGCTCTCATCCGCGGCAAACATAAACCGGAATTCACTCCGCACGTCGACACCGGCGATTTCGTCGTCATCATCAACGCGGAGAAGGTCGTCCTGACCGGCAAGAAGTGGCAACAAAAGAAATACTACACGCACTCGCACTATCCGGGCGGACTGAAAACGACGACCGCAGCCGAGATGAACGCGAAGCGTCCGGACCGCATGATCGAGCTCGCCGTTTTCGGCATGCTGCCGAAAAACAAGCTCGGCCACCAACTGCAAACGAAGCTGAAAGTATACGCAGGCGCGGAACACCCGCACCAAGCTCAACAACCTGAAGTTTACGAACTTCGCGGTTAATCGAAAGGGAGGACCTACCAATGGCTCAAGCGCAATATATTGGAACAGGCCGTCGTAAACATTCGGTTGCGCGCGTTCGTCTCGTGCCGGGTGAAGGCCGCATCATCATCAACAAACGCGATATCAACGAATACTTCGGTCTCGAAACGCTGAAGCTGATCGTCAAGCAGCCTCTTGCTCTGACCGAGACGCTCGGCAAATACGACATTCTCGTGCTGGCGCACGGGGGCGGCATCTCCGGCCAAGCCGGCGCGATCCGTCACGGCATTTCCCGCGCGCTGCTCAAAGCGGATCCGGAACTTCGTTCTTCCTTGAAGAAAGCCGGTTTCCTGACGCGCGACCCGCGGATGAAAGAACGGAAGAAATACGGCCTCAAAGCGGCTCGCCGCGCGCCTCAATTCTCCAAACGTTAAGATGCACCTCGCAGCCTTCTCGCCATACAATGGCGGGGGGGCTGTTTTTTTGCCTATAGACGCGAAGAAAGCTTCCGACGATTTCCGGCAATTTTAACATTGAATAATCCGATGCGATAACGTATAATTTTAATGCCTTATAAATGTACCTACTTGTCAGCAGGGGGTTAAACGGATGAACTTATTGGAAAAGGAAAATCTCATTCGCGAAAAGGCGGAGGAGTTCGAGCACGCGTCGCCCGAAACGGTCATCCGCTGGGCCGTCGAAGCGTTTCCGAATATCACGTTCGCGTGCAGCTTTGGCGCCGAAGACGTCGTTCTGGTCGATATGCTGCAAAAAATCAGCCCGAAAACCGACATTTTTTATCTCGATACGGACTTTCACTTCAAAGAAACCTATGAAACGCGCGACCGCATGGTGGAGAAATACGGGCTGAAGTTCGTGCAGGTCAAGCCCAAGATCACGCCCGAAGAGCAGGCGGCCGAGCATGGCGACGAGCTGTGGAAGCGCGATCCGAACGCCTGCTGCAACATCCGCAAAGTCGAGCCCCTGACCCGCATTTTGGGCCAATACGACGCCTGGATTACCGGCATTCGCCGCGATCAGGCTCCGACCCGCGCCAACGCGAAGAAGGTGGAATACGACACCAAATTCGGCCTCGTCAAGTTCAACCCGCTGGCAGACTGGACGTCGGACGATGTATGGCATTACATTCGCGAGAACGACATTATTTATAATCCGCTCCACGATCAAAATTATCCGAGCATCGGCTGCGAGCATTGCACGCGTCCGGTCATGCCCGGCGAAGATCCGCGCGCGGGACGCTGGTCCGGCACGGACAAGACGGAGTGCGGCCTGCACAAATAATACCCTTCGAAGGGTTTACGACTGGAGAGGAAGAGAAAAAGCATGAGCGCAATTTTACCGCATGGCGGAACGCTCGTGAACCGGCTGCTCGAGGGGGCGGAGCGCGAAGCGCTTCTGTCCGAAGCGGCCGGTCTGACGGCGATTCCGGTAAACAACTGGACGATTTCCGATATGGATTTGATCGGCGTCGGGGCCTTCAGCCCGCTGACCGGTTTTATGAACGAGAACGACTACGACTCGGTCGTCAGCCGCATGCGTCTTGCGAACGGCACGGTATGGAGCATTCCGATTACGCTCGCCGTGACGAAGGATCAGGCGGCCGCTTTGTCCGTCGGACAGAAGGCGTCGCTGGTCGGCGAGAACGACGGCGTCATCTACGGCGTCATCGAGATCGAAAGCATTTACCAGGCGGATAAGCGGCGCGAAGCCGTTCAAGTGTTCAAAACCGACGACCTGGAGCACCCGGGCGTCGCCAAGCTGTTCGACCGCCCGGATACTTACGTCGGCGGCTCGATTCAAGTGCTGAACCGTCCGCAGCCGGAAAAGTTCAACGAATATTATTTCGATCCGGCGGAAACGCGGCGCCTGTTCGCCGAAAAGGGCTGGAGAACGGTCGTCGGCTTCCAAACCCGCAACCCGGTTCACCGCGCCCACGAATACATCCAGAAAGCGGCGATGGAAATCGTCGACGCGCTGTTTCTGAATCCGCTCGTCGGCGAGACGAAATCGGACGACGTTCCGGCCAACGTTCGGATGAAGAGCTATCTGGCGCTGCTGGAAAATTATTATCCGAAGGACCGGGTATTTCTCGGCGTCTTCCCGGCCGCCATGCGGTATGCGGGACCGCGGGAAGCGGTGTTTCATGCGATCGTCCGCAAAAACTACGGCTGCACGCACTTCATCGTCGGCCGGGACCATGCGGGCGTAGGCGACTACTACGGGACCTACGAGGCGCAGGATTTGCTGCGCACGTTCGGCGCCGAAGAACTCGGCATTACGCCGCTGTTTTTCGAGCACAGCTTTTTTTGCAAAAAGTGCGGCAACATGGCCTCCAGCAAGACGTGCCCTCACGGCAAGGAAGACCATTTGACGCTGTCCGGCACGAAGGTGCGCGCCCTGCTGCGCGACGGCATTTGCCCGCCGCCCGAATTTTCCCGTCCGGAAGTCGCGCAGATTTTGATCGAAGGCATGGCCGAAGCCAGCAAGCAGTATACGATTTAAGCGACGCGCGAATCGGTTGAACGAACTTATAGCGAGAACGAATAAATATCCGCCTTGTCCCATATGATGTAGCGTACATCGGGACGGGGTGGATATTCGTGTTTAAAAAACAATCGTTCAAACGCTTCGGACAATCGAAAAGGCGCTACGAGATTTTCGTATGGGTCACCCGGCAAGGGCTGATGCGCATGACCGCAATCGTCGGTCTGCTGGCGCTTACCTTCGTCGTTCTGTCGAGCGAGCTGCCGGCCGCGCGCACGTGGTCGTTCTGGTCGCTGCCGCTTTCCGGCAAAGTGATCGCGCTCGACGCCGGACACGGCGGAGCCGACGGCGGGGCGGTCAGCGAGGACGGGACGATCGAGAAGGATATCAATCTGGCGATCGTTCTCTATTTGCGCGACTATTTGCAGCAGGCGGGGGCGCTCGTCGTCCTGACCCGGGAAGGCGATTACGATTTGGCGGGAACCGATGTGAAAGGCTACTCGCGGCGCAAAACGGAGGATCTGCTGCGACGGGTCAGCACGATTCGGGAGAAAAAGGCGGACTTGGCGGTCAGCATTCATTTGAACAGCATTCCGTCGCCGGCCTGGTCGGGAGCCCAAACGTTTTTCCATCCGTCGCGGCCGGAAAGCGAACGGCTGGCTGCCGTGCTGCAGAAGGAAATTCGCGAAACGCTCGCCAATACGAACCGAACCGCTTTAAAGAACGAAACGGTGTATTTGCTCAAGGAGCTGGAAATGCCCTCCGCGCTCGTCGAGGTCGGATTTTTGTCCAACCCGGGCGAATCGAAGCTGCTTGCGGACGTCGAATACCAGAAAAAGGTGGCGGCCTCGCTCTACCGCGGCATCCTGCGGTACAGCAGCGGCGAGACCGGACAGCGCTGACCGGACAGCTGTGCTATAATAGCAGATGAGAAAAGGACGAAGCGGAGGCAAGGAACGGATGATAACGAGAGAAACGGTGCTGGAGCTGGCGCAGGCGGTCGTCGAGCCGACGCTGCGGCGTCCCTTGGTCCAGCTTGGGCTTGTCCGGGACGTCATGGTCAAAGGAGACAACGTGTCGCTGACCGTCGTGCTTCATCCGGACAGCATCGCGCAAGCGAAGCAAGTGGAGGCGGAGCTGGCCGGCTCTTTGCATAAAGCGGCGAAAGGCTCGCTGCACGCGCGATTCCGCGAAATGACCGACCATGAAAAGGCGGAAGCCCTGGCCAAGCTGAATGCGGCCGGGGCAAGCGCGGCACAGACGGCGGACGGAAAGAGCGGTCAGCCGGCTTCCGCGCCCGCCGGGGCCCAAGGAACGCCGGTGAAGGGGCATGGAGCCGGCATGGAGCAGCATCCGCTGCTGCGGCCCGAGAACGGCGTTCAATTCATCGCCGTCGCCAGCGGCAAAGGCGGCGTCGGCAAATCGACCGTCACCGTCAACCTCGCGGTCGCGATGGCGCGGCGCGGCAAGCGCGTCGGCATCATGGACTGCGACATCTACGGCTTCAGCGTGCCCGATATGATGGGGATCGAAGAGCGGCCGGAGGCGGTCGGGGACAAAATCCGTCCGATCGAGCGTTTCGGCGTTAAAGTGATTTCCATGGGCTTTTTCGTGGAGGACAACAGCCCGATCGTTTGGCGCGGGCCGATGCTCGGCCGGATGCTGCGCAACTTTTTTGCCGATATCGAATGGGGCGAGCTCGATTACGTGCTGCTCGATTTGCCTCCGGGCACCGGAGACGTGGCGCTCGACGTCCACCAGATGATTCCGCACAGCAAGGAAATCATCGTGACGACGCCGCATGCCACCGCGGCGTTCGTGGCGGCGCGGGCGGGCGCGATGGCGATCAAAACGAAGCACGAAATTTTGGGCGTCGTCGAAAACATGTCCTGGTACGAAAGCAAAACCGACGGCACCCGCGAATACGTGTTCGGCCGCGGGGGCGGCGGCAAGCTGGCGGAAACGCTCGGCACCGAACTGCTCGCGCAGTTTCCGCTGGGAGCCCCGGACAACCATCCCTCGGAGCCGGATTTTTCTCCTTCCGTCTATAAGGACAATACGCCCGAAGGCCGGGAATATTTGGCTTTGGCGGACAAGATTATCGAGAAAACGGCGCGGGCGGATCGTTGAAGCCGGAATGGCGGCAAACGATCGATCCGACCGCTCGAACATAAAAGAACCGCTGACAGGCTTCCCGTCAGCGGTTTTTTTATACTCGGATCATTGGCTTTCCTGTCCGCCGCCTTCGCCGCCGCCTTCGCCACCGCCTTCGCCACCGCCTTCGCCACCGCCTTCTCCTCCGCCTTCACCGCCGCCCTCGCTTGCGCCTCCGGCGGACTGGTTTTTGTTCGGATTCAGCTCTTCCTTCACGACGCTCTGCAGCATCTTCATGATTTCCAGCTTAAAGACGGGATTTTGGACGGCTTCCTGCACGGCGCTCATCATCTGCTGACGGTATTCCGGCATCTTCATCGACTGCACGAAAACTTTTTGCATTTCCGAGCTTTGAAGGACGTTGATCATTTCTTTTTGATAACTGGGGTCTTTCATCAAATCCTTTTGCAGCTGCTTGTTTTCCTTGCTTACCGCCTTGGCGAATTCCCCGGCGAATTTCGGATCGGTCATCAGCTTCCGCAATACCAGGTCGTACTCGGGAGAAGTAAGGACGTCCTTGACCGCGATTCGTACTTGCTCCTGATCCTGAGGCGTCATGGATTGCATATGAAGGCTGCTCGCTCCGTATTTGGCCGTCGAGGCGTTCGTAATCGCCTCTTGGGCTTCGGCGGATCCGAGAATATCGATGACCATGGACTTGACGTCCTTGTAGGACATTTGTTGGCCGCCGCCGCCGCTCGACTCTTGGCCGCAGGAGGCGAGAAGGATCGCCATGACGGGCACAATCGCCAATCGGGACAGGCGTTTTGGCCGCATTCGCATAAGACGTTCTCCCTTCGCTGGGATAATGGTTGTAGTATGCGACGGGAATCGGCCGAATATAACGGGCATTCATGGCTTTTTGACTTGAACGTGGTAAAATGGAAGGAGGTATGCGCTTTTATGGAATTCGCGATGAAGCAACGACTTGGGAGGAATTGATTTTGAATTTGCGTAAATGGATGTCGCTCTTCGGCATGAGCATTCTGATCGGCTCTGCGGCCGCGGTCGTCGTCGGAGGGGCGCTGCAACTGATGGATCTGGAATTCCGCGATGTCGGCACGAAGGGCTGGCTGTACAACCTGTTTATGATGGCGATTGCGGGCTTGTCGTTCGGGGCGTTTTCGCATATGGGCTTTTTCGCTTATTTGATGCTGAACTACATTTCGCGAAGCGTGTTCAAGCGCCCTTATTTGTGGGTGGCCGCGCAAGCTTTCATTACGTTGTTCGTGCTGGCCGAAATCGCGTTCTGGACGTATGACAGCGAGTTTCCGGCCGCGACGTTCTGGCTGCTTCCGATTCTGCTTACGGGCGCGGCGGCGGCCGTCGCTTGGCGCAAAGCGCAAGAGACGACCGCCGGGGCGTGGATACCGACGATGTTTTTCATGATCGCGGTAACCGCGGTGGAGGCGCTGCCCAGCTTCCGCTCGGGCAACATCGCATCGCTTGTTTTTTACATGATTCCGCTGTTTGTTTGCAACACGTACCAAATTCTCAAGCTTCACCGGATTTTGGGAGCGCCGGCGCAGGCGGCGAATACGACGACGCAAGCCGGTTAAGGGGAGACAAGCTCGGACCAGGCCGAACGGTCCTCGACCGTCTTGCCCTCCGCTTCGGTTTGGCTGAGCAGCTCGGAGACGGTAACGAATTCGTAGCCCTTTGCCCGGAGCTGATCGATGATGGCCGGCAAAGCTTCATGCGTCTGTTTGCTCGAGTCGCTCGCATGCATCAGAATAATGTCGCCGGGGTGGGCGCCGTCAACGACGCGTCGGACGATGGCGTCGACGCCAGGATTTTTCCAGTCGCGAGAATCCGTGTCCCATTGGATCACTTTGTAGCCCTGTTCTTCGGCGATTTGCAGCACGCGTTTGTCGAAATCGCCGTTCGGAAGGCGGATCAGATTCGGCGCCTTTCCGGTCATCTCCGTTAAAATGCCGTGCGCGACCGTGATTTGCCGGCGAATCTCTTCGTCGGTATATTCGCTGTAATTGTCGTGCTTGTGCCCGTGGCTGCCGATTTCGAAGCCGTCGTCGACGATTCGCTTGACCAGTTCCGGATGCGTTTTGCTCCAGGGAGCCGACAGGAAGAAGGTCGAGTGCGTGACGCCTTTTTCTTTCAAAATATCGAGAATCGGTTCCGCCCGCTTGTCTCCCCAGCTGATATCGAAGGTGAGCGCCACGGCCTTCCGTTCGGTCGGAACGTTGTAGATGGCGGCGGGCGTCGGCGGAGCGAATACGCTGATGTTGTCCCTTTCGATCCAGACGATGGCTCCTGACAGCAGAGCGGCGATCAGCAAAAAAAAGAATTTGGTGATGCGCCGTCCGTTAAAAACGAAAAAATGATTCATGGGCTTTCGTTCGGCTCCTTTCCGATTGGGGAATCCGCTCGTCGCTCGTTGCGGCAGCACGGCTTGGTTACTATCAATGTATGCTTGGACATTTATTATATTCACGGGGGGATCGGGATTTGTTTAGCCGCACCGCACTTTTGCAGACGTGGAAAAACTTGCGCCGCTACTTCATATTCGCCGCCATTTTGTTTTTCGCCAGCGTCGTCGTAGGCGGCTCGCAAACTTCGCTGCCGTTTTTGGACGAGCAGATGAAGGCAATCTCGGAAATGGCGAACGAAGCGAGCAGCTCGGACAACCCGCAATGGAGCTTTTTCACCACGATTTTTTTCAATAATGTAAGAAGCGTCGTCCTCGCGATGTATTTCGGGATCGTCCTATGCATGATGCCGGTCTTTACGCTCGTGCTGAACGGCATGCTGCTCGGGTATTTGTTCGGCGGGATTGCGGACCAGGGCTTCAACATCTGGCCGATTATCGCCAAATCGATCCTGCCTCACGGCATCGTCGAATTTCTGGCTTTGTTTCTGGCTTGCGGAATGGGGATATACCTTGGATTTTCGGCTATAAAAAGTTTTTGGGGATCGCTGATCGGCAAGGATAAGCCGTGGAGCGGGTTCGTCTTCGCATTGAAAGGATCCGTCCCGACGCTGATCGCAATCGTGCTGCTGCTTCTTTTGGCGGCGGTCATCGAAAGCACCTTTACCTACTGGCTGACGACGAATTCGGAGCTCGCTTGACGGCGGGCTTTTTTTATTGCGATCCGAACATCTGCGTCTTGCGCGGGAACCGTCGGGGAAAAAAGTTTGGACCTCGTCATAAAGGTGGTAAAAATGGAGCATAACAGTAACACTTATGCCGGGATGCGCGCTTGTCGGGCTCGGACGGCATTTGATCAAGGAGGTTCGATCCCGCATGCTCGGTATGCTGTTCACGGATAAAGAGTGCAAGGAACTCGATTATATGCTGCGCAAAGAATTGGACGAGATGCTGCTTGATCTGAACGATCGCAGATTGGACGGTCCCGTAAAAGAAGCGATCTCCAAACGCTATAAAACGGTTTTCCGGATGTACGCCCGAATCGCGCCCCCGCGCGAGCTGTCTCATTATGCGTTGGGACTGAAGATGAAGCCGAAAGAAAGTAAAAAAGTTTAAGAAGGGGGTTGACTGGGCAGTCGCGGATATGTTAAAGTAACTTTCGCCCCTCGCAAGAGGCGCGCATTTACAAAATCGATCGGCAGCGGCGAATTTGAAAAAAATCAAAAAAACCTCTTGCAATCGAGTATGTAAATGTGATATATTAATCAAGTCGCCGTTACGACAGCGACGCGAAAGCGAAGGCCTTCGGGCTAACGCGATTGCTCCTTGAAAACTGAACATCGAGCGTAATTGGAAACAAGTCGAATGCAGGCTTTGAGCCTGTGCGAGACAAACCAGCAATAACTTTTTGAGCCTAAGGGCTCTTCAATAAAGTAGTTGGACATTTGACTCTCAGGATTTCCTTTGGAAACCCTGCCGTCAAAAGTCCCTTTATGGAGAGTTTGATCCTGGCTCAGGACGAACGCTGGCGGCGTGCCTAATACATGCAAGTCGAGCGGATCTTTTTAGGTAGCTTGCTACTTAAGAAGGTTAGCGGCGGACGGGTGAGTAACACGTAGGCAACCTGCCCTTTAGCCTGGGATAACATTCGGAAACGAATGCTAAGACCGGATACGCAGCTTGGTCGCATGAGCGAGCTGGGAAAGACGGAGCAATCTGTCGCTAAGGGATGGGCCTGCGGCGCATTAGCTAGTTGGTGGGGTAACGGCTCACCAAGGCGACGATGCGTAGCCGACCTGAGAGGGTGAACGGCCACACTGGGACTGAGACACGGCCCAGACTCCTACGGGAGGCAGCAGTAGGGAATCTTCCACAATGGGCGAAAGCCTGATGGAGCAACGCCGCGTGAGTGAGGAAGGCCTTCGGGTCGTAAAGCTCTGTTGCCAGGGAAGAATAAGGGCTAGTTAACTGCTAGCCCGATGACGGTACCTGAGAAGAAAGCCCCGGCTAACTACGTGCCAGCAGCCGCGGTAATACGTAGGGGGCAAGCGTTGTCCGGAATTATTGGGCGTAAAGCGCGCGCAGGCGGTTCTTTAAGTCTGGTGTTTAAGTGCGGGGCTCAACCCCGTGACGCACTGGAAACTGGGGGCTTGAGTGCAGAAGAGGAGAGCGGAATTCCACGTGTAGCGGTGAAATGCGTAGAGATGTGGAGGAACACCAGTGGCGAAGGCGGCTCTCTGGACTGTAACTGACGCTGAGGCGCGAAAGCGTGGGGAGCAAACAGGATTAGATACCCTGGTAGTCCACGCCGTAAACGATGAGTGCTAGGTGTTGGGGGGGTCCACCCCTCGGTGCCGAAGTTAACACATTAAGCACTCCGCCTGGGGAGTACGGTCGCAAGACTGAAACTCAAAGGAATTGACGGGGACCCGCACAAGCAGTGGAGTATGTGGTTTAATTCGAAGCAACGCGAAGAACCTTACCAGGTCTTGACATCCCTCTGACCGGTCTAGAGATAGGCCTTTCCTTCGGGACAGAGGAGACAGGTGGTGCATGGTTGTCGTCAGCTCGTGTCGTGAGATGTTGGGTTAAGTCCCGCAACGAGCGCAACCCTTGATCTTAGTTGCCAGCACTTTGGGTGGGCACTCTAAGGTGACTGCCGGTGACAAACCGGAGGAAGGCGGGGATGACGTCAAATCATCATGCCCCTTATGACCTGGGCTACACACGTACTACAATGGCCGGTACAACGGGAAGCGAAAGGGCGACCTGGAGCCAATCCTAAAAAGCCGGTCTCAGTTCGGATTGCAGGCTGCAACTCGCCTGCATGAAGTCGGAATTGCTAGTAATCGCGGATCAGCATGCCGCGGTGAATACGTTCCCGGGTCTTGTACACACCGCCCGTCACACCACGAGAGTTTACAACACCCGAAGCCGGTGGGGTAACCGCAAGGAGCCAGCCGTCGAAGGTGGGGTAGATGATTGGGGTGAAGTCGTAACAAGGTAGCCGTATCGGAAGGTGCGGCTGGATCACCTCCTTTCTAAGGAACCCTTCGGGGGATAACGTCCGATTACGCTCGAGTTCAGTTTTGAAGGAGCAAGACGCTCGCGAAGCCGGAAGCTGAAAAGCGGAGGGCTTTTACGAGAGCTTACAACTTCAAATGCAACACCTGTCTGGTGGCAATGGCGGAGGGGTTCCACGCGTACCCATCTCGAACACGACCGTTAAGCCCTCCAGCGCCGATGGTACTTGGACCGCAGGGTCCTGGGAGAGTAGGACGTTGCCAGGCAGGCTCATGAATCCGTTCATGAAGCCGCTCCATCAGCTGGTAAAGGCTGATAGCTGCTGCGGGCCTTTAGCTCAGCTGGTTAGAGCGCACCCCTGATAAGGGTGAGGTCGGTGGTTCGAGTCCACTAAGGCCCACCATACAACAATTGTATACCTTATCCCGTGGGGACATAGCTCAGCTGGGAGAGCACCTGCCTTGCACGCAGGGGGTCAGGAGTTCGATCCTCCTTGTCTCCACCATCTTTACCTTGAGACGATGGCCACGTTCGCGTTGCGAACGCGGTAGGCTGCGGAAGTTTCTTTGCTGAAGCGGCTCGAGAAGCGTCTCCACGCAAAAAACTTGCACCTTGACAACTGGATACGAAACGAAAGCAACGAACCGACACGCAGCGAACGCTGCTGGGTAGCGGTTAGTTGTAGCGCAAAAGAAGATTATCTAATGACCTTATGTGTTGTGGAGCGGAGAGTACGAAGGTACTTGAAGTGAAAATGGCAAGCTAACCGAGAGGTTAAGCTAATAAGGGCGTACGGAGGATGCCTAGGCGCCAGGAGCTGACGAAGGACGCGGCGAACAGCGAAATTTCCTCGGGGAGCCGTAAGCAGGCTTTGATCCGGGGGTGTCCGAATGGGGAAACCCGGCTGTGGTAATGCACAGTCACCCATGAGTGAATTCATAGCTCATGAGGGAGCATACCAGGGGAACTGAAACATCTAAGTACCCTGAGGAGAAGAAAACAAAACAGTGATTCCGTCAGTAGCGGCGAGCGAACGCGGATTAGCCCAAACCAGGGAGCTTGCTCCCTGGGGTTGTGGGACGTCTTATACGGAGTTACAAAAGAGCAGGTTAGGCGAAGAGGTCTGGAAAGGCCCGGCAAAGAAGGTAAAAGCCCTGTAGCCGAAAGTCTGCTCTCTCCAAGACGGATCCCGAGTACCGCGGGACACGAGAAACCCCGTGGGAATCCGGCAGGACCATCTGCCAAGGCTAAATACTCCCTGGCGACCGATAGCGAAGCAGTACCGTGAGGGAAAGGTGAAAAGCACCGCGGGAGCGGAGTGAAAAAGAACCTGAAACCGTACGCTTACAAGAAGTCAGAGCCCGATTCTTAAGGGTGATGGCGTGCCTTTTGTAGAATGAACCGGCGAGTTACGTTTACGTGCGAGGTTAAGCTGGAGAAGCGGAGCCGAAGCGAAAGCGAGTCTGAATAGGGCGATTGAGTACGTAGGCGTAGACCCGAAACCGTGTGATCTACCCCTGTGCAGGGTGAAGGTGAGGTAACACTTACTGGAGGCCCGAACTCATGAACGTTGAAAAGTTCTGGGATGACGTGGGGGTAGGGGAGAAATTCCAATCGAACTCGGAGATAGCTGGTTCTCCCCGAAATAGCTTTAGGGCTAGCCTCGAGGTTGAGCATCGTGGAGGTAGAGCACTGATTGGGTGCGGGGCCCGCCAAGGGTTACCAAGTTCAGTCAAACTCCGAATGCCACAGATGTATACTCGGGAGTCAGACGGCGAGTGCTAAGATCCGTCGTCAAGAGGGAAAGAGCCCAGATCATCAGCTAAGGTCCCCAAGTGTGTGTTAAGTGGGAAAGGATGTGGAGTTGCGAAGACAACCAGGATGTTGGCTTAGAAGCAGCCACCATTTAAAGAGTGCGTAATAGCTCACTGGTCGAGTGACTCTGCGCCGAAAATGTAACGGGGCTAAACACACCACCGAAGCTATGGCAGGTCGTCGTCTTCACTTTGTTCTGGTAGAACCGGGACATTTGGTCAGAATCAACCGTAAAGGTTGTTCAAAGATTCTGACCCAAATGCCCCAGCTAAACACACCAGGGTGAAGTGAAGACGACGAACTGGGTAGGGGAGCGTTGAATGCGGGTTGAAGTCGGACCGGAAGGACCGGTGGACTGCATTCAAGTGAGAATGCCGGTATGAGTAACGAAAAGACAGGTGAGAATCCTGTCCGCCGAAAGCCTAAGGGTTCCTGAGGAAGGTTCGTCCGCTCAGGGTAAGTCGGGACCTAAGGCGAGGCCGAAAGGCGTAGTCGAAGGACAACAGGTTGAAATTCCTGTACCACCGTAAGCCGTTACGAGCGATGGGGGGACGCAGGAGGGCAAGAACGCGAGCTGATGGATATGCTCGTCCAAGCAGCGAGGCTGATGCGCAGGCAAATCCGCGCATCGAAAAGGCTGAGCTGTGATGGGGAGGGAAAATCACAGTACCGAAGGTTCCGTGCTCACGCTGCCGAGAAAAGCCTCTAGCCAGGCGAAGGTGCCCGTACCGCAAACCGACACAGGTAGGCAAGATGAGTATTCTAAGGCGCGCGGAAGAACTCTCGTTAAGGAACTCGGCAAAATGACCCCGTAACTTCGGGAGAAGGGGTGCCTCGGTAGGGTGAATAGCCCGAGGGGGCCGCAGTGAAGAGGCCCAAGCGACTGTTTAGCAAAAACACAGGTCTGTGCGAAGCCGCAAGGCGAAGTATACGGGCTGACGCCTGCCCGGTGCTGGAAGGTTAAGGGGAGCGGTTAGGAGCAATCCGAAGCTGTGAACCGAAGCCCCAGTAAACGGCGGCCGTAACTATAACGGTCCTAAGGTAGCGAAATTCCTTGTCAGGTAAATTCTGACCCGCACGAATGGCGTAACGACTTGGGCGCTGTCTCAACGAGAGATCCGGTGAAATTTTAGTACCTGTGAAGATGCAGGTTACCCGCGACGTGACGGAAAGACCCCATGGAGCTTTACTGTAGCTTGATATTGGACTTTGGTACGGTCTGTACAGGATAGGTGGGAGCCTGAGAAGTCGGTGCGCAAGCATCGATGGAGGCGCCGTTGGGATACCACCCTGATCGTATCGGAGTTCTAACCTGTCACCGTGAATCCGGTGAAGGGACCGTGTCAGGCGGACAGTTTGACTGGGGCGGTCGCCTCCCAAAATGTAACGGAGGCGCCCCAAGGTTCCCTCAGAATGGTTGGAAATCATTCGAAGAGTGCAAAGGCATAAGGGAGCTTGACTGCGAGACCTACAAGTCGAGCAGGGACGAAAGTCGGGCTTAGTGATCCGGTGGTACCGAATGGAAGGGCCATCGCTCAACGGATAAAAGCTACCCTGGGGATAACAGGCTTATCTCCCCCAAGAGTCCACATCGACGGGGAGGTTTGGCACCTCGATGTCGGCTCATCGCATCCTGGGGCTGAAGTAGGTCCCAAGGGTTGGGCTGTTCGCCCATTAAAGCGGTACGCGAGCTGGGTTCAGAACGTCGTGAGACAGTTCGGTCCCTATCTGTCGCGGGCGTAGGAAATTTGAGAGGGGCTGTCCTTAGTACGAGAGGACCGGGATGGACGCACCGCTGGTGTACCAGTTGTTCCGCCAGGAGCATGGCTGGGTAGCCAAGTGCGGGAGGGATAAGCGCTGAAAGCATCTAAGCGCGAAGCCCGCCTCAAGATGAGATTTCCCAATTCGTAAGACCCCTGGAAGAACACCAGGTTGATAGGCTCGGGGTGGAAGCGCGGCAACGTGTGGAGCTGACGAGTACTAATCGGTCGAGGGCTTATCCTAAAGCGAAGCGCCTTCGGGCACGGAGCAGACGGGAAGCAAAGCCAGCAAACAACCATGCGCAATCGTTTCGTATCCGGTTATCAAGGCGCAAGCCTTGAAGAACTTCGATCTGGTGGCAATGGCGGAGGGGTTCCACGCGTACCCATCTCGAACACGACCGTTAAGCCCTCCAGCGCCGATGGTACTTGGACCGCAGGGTCCTGGGAGAGTAGGACGTTGCCAGGTTGGAGAACTAGCTCTCATAGCTCAGTAGGTAGAGTGCATCCATGGTAAGGATGAGGTCACCGGTTCGATCCCGGTTGAGAGCTCCAGCTTTACGGCCCGTTGGTCAAGGGGTTAAGACACCTCCCTTTCACGGAGGTAACAGGGGTTCGAATCCCCTACGGGTCACCAAGATTTTGGAGGCTTAGCTCAGCTGGGAGAGCATCTGCCTTACAAGCAGAGGGTCGGGGGTTCGATCCCCTCAGCCTCCACCATCTTATCGCTGGGGATTAGCCAAGCGGTAAGGCAACGGACTTTGACTCCGTCATTCCTAGGTTCGAATCCTAGATCCCCAGCCAATCTTTCGAGTTTATTGCTCGATTGGCTTAGCGAAAAGAGAATTGCCCATGCGCGTGTGGCGGAATTGGCAGACGCACCAGACTTAGGATCTGGCGGGCAACCGTGGGGGTTCAAGTCCCTCCACGCGCACCATCCGGCGTGCGGAAATAGCTCAGTGGTAGAGCATCTCGTTGCCAACGAGAAGGTCGCGGGTTCGAATCCCGTTTTCCGCTCCATCTTAAATGCGCCCTTAGCTCAGCTGGATAGAGCGTTAGACTACGAATCTAAAGGCCGGGAGTTCGAATCTCTCAGGGCGCGCCATTCAAATTTCGCACGTATCGGGACGTAGCTCAGCTTGGTAGAGCACCTGGTTTGGGACCAGGGGGTCGCATGTTCGAATCGTGTCGTCCCGACCACTTAACTGGATAGCATGCGGGTGTAGTTCAATGGTAGAACTTTAGCCTTCCAAGCTAATAGCGTGGGTTCGATTCCCATCACCCGCTCCATTCAAAAATGACCGAAAGCCTTGCGATGCAAGGCTTTTTTGATTTATTCGCTGTGCGAAAGCGCCCGGGCAAACAACTGGGCAAAGCCGCGCCGCTAGGGAAGCGCGGAACTTTATTCTATCCACTCCGGAAATCGGCTCGTTCCTCGCACGCATGCCGCCGATCCAATTGAGTCGTGGTGACTCATCTCAACCCTCCGAATGCGTACAGCCGCACGCATTTGAGTAAAAATGAATCATCTCACCTCCTCCGCAAGCACGCCGCCGATCCAGATGAGTCATAGTGACCCAAACCTGCCATTGGGCATGCTAGCGGCAGTCGTTAGCGGTGGCAGTCGCGTTGACGCCGTTTGCAGCGCAGCCATCTTTCAAGGGGGGACCGCCTCTGATGACGTTTCGTTTGATTTCAGATTAATTCCTCGCCCCCGCGAATATAATGATTGGAGCCTCTGCCGTTCAAACCCGATAAGGCGGGGAAAGTTCCGCGATTAACGGTATGCCTGAATGATGTTGAAGGTGGTGAGGCTATGGAAGAGATGCCGGAAAAAACGCCTGCGCAACTATCCAATGCCCGAATCAACGAGGAAAACTGGAGCGGCGTCGTTCTTAATGTAAAAGCATATGGAGCGGTGGGAGACGGGGTTACGGACGATTCCGACGCGATTTTGCAGGCGCTGCTCGATGTGCCCGATACGGGTGGAACCGTTTTTTTTCCTGCCGGGGTTTATCTCGCTTCCAAAACATTATGGATGAGAAGCCGAACGACCGTATTGGGGTATGGCGGCCGTTCCAGGGTAGCGGTTATAAAGCGTGCCGACGGCATGTACGACGATTTGTTTTGCGCGGGCGTTTATACGGGCGTTCGGGATAAGACTCGTTCCGGTTCAGCGGATTGGGCGGGAGGCCGGCCGTTCACCCAGGATAATCCCGGGTTCGGCATCAGCTTTCAAGGCATTTACATTGACGGAAACAACGCGAAAGCCGGTCAAAACCCCAAAGTGCCCGGCATCCTTAATAGCTATCGGGGCAGCAACATTTGGATTCAATATGTTGACGGGGTTTATTTCGAGGATATTTGGAGCGACTACGCGCCTAACGACGGCGCCTTTGTTTCGGGCAGGCACATTACGATCTCGAATTCCCTTTTTTCAAACACGAAAATCATCAACAAAACCCCGGGATCGGCTCCGACGAACAACGGAATCACGATAGCGGGCACAATGGCCGGAATTGACGGCGACGTAAACGACATGATCACGGTCACCAACGTTCAGGCTTTCAATAATGACGATTTGGGCGTTGCCATACAAGCGCGGCAGATGGATAACGCCAATGCGTACCATGGGGGGACGGTCGTTTGCAGCAATGTCGTGACCAAAGGAAACCGGACTTACGGGCTGGCGATCGAGGCCGGCCAAGCCGCGCAAAACGTCGCGAACACGCGGCCGATGAAAAAAGTCGTTCTGAACAACATTATTTCCGATAACGACGCTGTGGGCCGTTTGTATAGCATCGGAATCCGATACGATATCGAAGACTTGATCGTAAGCAACGTTATTATAAACAATGCCAATAATGGCGGGCTTGTCATTAACGGACACAATCGCATCAAGGTCGATAATGTCCACATTCGGAATTATGCCTTGAATCCCGAGCCGGAGGGATTGACGACCGTTCGGGGCATGCATATCTATTGCGACGAAATTTTTCCTTCCATCGACCGGATATCCGTTAAAAACGTACTGATCACCGGGGGCAGCGGACGAACCATCAATACGGAGGGAATCAATGTATCCGCCAAAGTCCTCAATATTGAACTGGAAAACGTTGAGGTCGCGGGAACGACATGGATTTCCGAACGCGGCGTCGGTATTTCGATCGGCGCTCAAAACGTCGTGATGACGAACTGCAGAGCTTCGCTTTGCGGAGACGACGGAATCAAACTCAATCAAACCGTAAAGCATTTTAGGCTGACGAATTGCGAAGCTTTTAACAACGGGCAAAATCCGGGAGCGCCTTCGAGGCGGGGGATTAATATCCTTAGCGGAGATGGGACGATCCCGCTCCGGGTAGGGGATTTGACTCATTGCTGGGCCTATGACGACCAGGCGGCGCCGACGCAATACGAAGGAATCAAAATTCCCGGCGCCTCGGATTCCGATGCTTTCCGCATCGCATTTTGCCGCGCGTTCGGGAATGCGCACGAAGATTTCGCGGGTTATGCGGCCGGCAGCAAGCATTCCGTTTGGGGGAATCTTTGGGGGGCGCAGGACGCTGACAACGCTTTCTGTTTGGAGGGCTCAGGAGGATCGTGGAACCAAAACCTGGTTGCGCTCGGACCCTATCATTTATATATCGATAATGGCGGAGACAGCAAGTACGCCAAATTTCAAATCATGAACGGAAAACCTACGAAATCGGATGACGGCTTTCTTCTGCCGCATGTCTCGTTCGGTACGGCCATTCCGACGTCCCCTCCGTCTTACGCGGGGCAAAAGCACATCGACCGGGCCAACGGCCGGGTATTCGAAGCCGTCGGCGAATCGAGCGCGTCGGATTTCCGCCAAATGGCGCAGACCGGACATCACAAAGCGATCGTCCCTCCCGTTATTTTCGGACCGAGCGGCGGTACTTACACAAACAACAACGCTTACCCCATCGATGTGGTGTTTACCGGCGGAAACGTGACCGATCTGGAAATATCGCGAGACGCCGCGAATTTTTACAGTCTTGGCATCACTTCCGGATCGGTCAGGCTTTCGCCCGGGGACAGAGTGAGGGTGACGCACACGGCGGCGCCCATGCATATGGTCATTCCGCGATAGATCGGCCGGGGAGTCCCCAACCGGAATCGCGCAAGAGCGAAGAAGAAACTGCGCTTCCCCGGCATCGATTCGACCGGACGAATGGCAAACGGCGAGCCCTTTCAAGCCCCCGCATATGCGGCGATCGCTTGGGAGGGCTCGCTTGGTTTGTCGTAAAATAAAGGGAAAGGAAAAGAAAAGGGAGATTTTCGGGGGCTTTGTAGTATGATAAATAGAAGAGTTTTTAGCTGAAACGTTAGGTCTGAGGTGAAAAGAATGTCTGAACTAGCTATGTCCAACCGTCCTTCCTCCAACCATCTGCTGCGTCGGGATGTTCGTTTTCTCGGGAACATTCTTGGCGAAGTGCTGGTGCATCAGGGAGGCCGGGAACTGCTTGACCATGTCGAAAAAATTCGCGAAACGAGCAAGGCGCTGCGCGCCGATTTCGTTCCGGAATTATACGAGGAATTCACCAATACCGTCAATGGCTTGAGTCCGGAGGTGCGTCACCAGGTCATCCGGGCTTTCGCCATTTATTTTCAACTCGTCAACATTGCCGAGCAAAATCACCGCATCCGCCGCAAACGCGATTACGAGCGTTCCGCCGGCGAGGAAGTTCAGCGGGGATCGATCGAAAGCGCCGTGCAAGAGCTGAAAAACCGCAACCTGCCGGTGGAGGAAGTCCAGGATCTGCTCGAGAACATTTCCCTTGAGCTGGTTATGACCGCCCACCCGACGGAAGCGATGCGGCGCGCCGTCCTGGATATTCACAAGCGAATCGCCGAAGAGATGATGGAGCTTGACAACCCGACGCTGACGCTGCGCGAGCGGGAGAAGCTCCGGGACAAGCTGCTCAACGAGGTGCTGACGCTGTGGCAGACGGACGAGCTGCGCGACCGGAAGCCGACCGTTATCGACGAAGTGCGGAACGGCATGTACTTTTTCAACGAAACGCTGTTCGACGCTCTGCCGGACGTCTATGAGGAATTGGAGCGCTGCCTGGACAAATATTATCCGGAGCGGGCTTGGCACGTGCCGACCTATTTGCGCTTCGGCTCGTGGATCGGCGGCGACCGCGACGGCAATCCGTCCGTAACCGCATCGGTCACCTGGCGCACGCTCAATATTCAGCGGGGACTCGTCATTCACAAATACGAGGCGCTGCTGCGGTCGCTCATGCGGAAGATGAGCTTCAGCACGACGATCGTTCAGGTGACCGATGAACTTCTGCAATCGATCGACCAGGACCGCTCGCAAGTCGAGCTCCGTTCGGTCGAGCCGTGGACGAACGACAAGGAACCTTACCGCGTCAAGCTTACCTATATGATTCAAAAGCTGCAAAACATGCGCGAAGACAAGCTGAAGGGCACGCCGCAGCGTTATCATGCGGTTTCCGAATTTATCGCCGAACTGCAGCTGATCGACCGCAGCTTGCGCCATCATTTTGCCCATTTTGTCGCCGACACGCATTTGAAGAAGCTGATCCGCCAGGTCGAGCTGTTCGGCTTCCACCTCGCGAAACTGGACGTTCGCCAGCACAGCAAAGAGCACGAGAACGCCATGACGGAAGTGCTCGCCAAAGCGGGCGTAACGCCAAATTACGCCGAGCTGTCCGAAGAGGACAAAATTTCGCTGCTGCACGGCCTGCTGTCGGATTCCCGTCCGCTCCTGCACGAGAATGCGAGCCTCTCGGACGGCACGAAGGAGTGCCTCGACGTGTTCCGCACGATTTACCGGGCGCAAGAGGAATTCGGCGCGAACTGCATCGGCAGCTACCTGATCAGCATGACGCAAGGCGCCAGCGACATGCTGGAAGTGATGGTATTCGCCAAGGAAGCGGGCCTGTTCCGCTGGTCGACGAACGGAACGGTCGCCAGCACGCTGCAATCGGTGCCGCTGTTTGAAACGATCGACGACCTTCACGCGGCTCCGGCCATCATGAAGACGCTGTTCGAGTTGCCCGTATACCGCAAGACGGTCGAAGCGATGGGCAACCTGCATGAGATCATGCTCGGCTACTCCGACAGCAACAAGGACGGCGGCATGGTAACGGCCAACTGGGAGCTGCGGGTCGCGCTGAACGAATTGACCGCGATGGCCAAGGAATACGACGTCAAGCTGAAGTTTTTCCACGGCCGGGGCGGAGCGCTCGGACGCGGCGGCATGCCGCTGAACCGCTCCATTCTCGCGCAGCCGCCGCATACGATCGGCGGCGGCATCAAGATCACCGAGCAGGGCGAAGTGCTCAGCTCCCGCTACTCGATGCAGGGCATCGCGTACCGGAGCCTGGAGCAGGCGACGAGCGCTCTCGTGAAGGCCGCGTTCCTGGCAAGGCACCCGCTTGGGCAGCACGAGGCCGAGAAGGAATGGGAACAAATTTTGATCGGCATTTCCGAAACGGCCCAGACCAAGTACCAGGATTTGATTTTCCGCGATCCGGACTTCATGACGTTTTTCAAGGAATCGACGCCGCTGCCGGAAATCGGGGAACTGAACATCGGTTCCCGCCCATCCAAACGCAAAAACAGCGAGCGCTTCGAAGACTTGCGAGCGATCCCCTGGGTGTTCGCCTGGACGCAAAGCCGCTATTTGCTGCCTGCCTGGTATGCGGCCGGCACGGCTTTCGAACATTATATCGGCGGCGACGAAAGCAAGCTGGAGAAGCTGCGCGCGATGTACCGGGAATATTCGTTCTTCGGCTCGCTCGTGGACAATCTCCAGATGGCGATGGCCAAAGCCGACCTGCTTATCGCCCGCAAATACGCGGGAATGATCAAGGACGAAAACATCGGCTCGCGCATTTTCGCGTTGATCGAAGACGAATATAACCGTACGAAGCGGATGATTTTGGCCATTACCGGCCAGGAGGACATTCTGGACAACGTTCCGGTCATTCAGGAATCGATCCGGCTTCGCAATCCTTACGTCGATCCCCTCAGCTACCTCCAAGTGCAGCTGCTGACGGAGCTTCGCGACTTGCGTTCCTCCGGCCAGGACGACGGCGAGCTGCTGCGCGAAGTGCTGCTGACCATTAACGGCATCGCGGCCGGCATGCGCAATACGGGCTGATGCGTCAGGCGACTCTTACGCCGAACTTTGCATAGGCTGGCGAAGCAGGCCCGGGGAATCCCGGACCTGCTTTGCCGCATCTAGGAGTTGTCCGAAGGCGGACTTTTCGCGGACCGGCTCCCGAAACGGATGTTGATTTTTTCCATCGTATCCATTACGATTTTGCTTGAATTCGGCTGCTTGCTGCCTGGAGGCCGTCCAGATCGGAACGAATCGGAGGACTGACGGTGAAGCCAATCGAAACGCGACTTGCCCGGCTTGCCCGCAAAGGGGATCAACGGGCGTTCGCGGAAATTGTAGATTTGTACAAAGATAAATTGTTCCACCTCGCGAAACGGATGATGAACAACCGCCAGGAGGCGGAGGACGTCGTTCAGGAGACGTTTTTGCGGGTATACAAGCATCTGGATCGATACGACGAGAACCAGAAGTTTTCGACGTGGATTTACCGGATCGCGACCAATTTATGCATCGACCGGCTCCGCAAGCGCCGTCCGGTCTACTCCCTCGACGCAGAATCGTCCGACCACGAGGGGTTGGACGGGTACGCGATGCTCCCGAGCGACGACCGGACGCCGGAGAGCGAACTGCTGCTGTCGGAAACGCAGCGGATCATTCATGAAACGATGGACACGCTTCCCGTCAAATACAAATCGGTGATGGTGCTGCGCTATTTGCAGGATTTGTCGCTGCAGGAGATTTCCGACGTGCTCGATATGCCCGTGACGACGGTCAAAACGCGGGTCCATCGGGGCCGCGAATATTTGCGGAAAAAGCTGGAGCCCAAATTGTAAAGTTATTTTTGACAAAAATGAAACCGGCCGGCAAAGCCGACGTACAAATAAGGGAGAAGCAACTTCACGGAGATCGATCTCCGGATGTAGAAAGGGATGGCTCATATGAAGTGCAGCGATGCCGTCGCATATATGCACGAGTACTTGGACGGGGACCTTCCCGCCGAGCAAAGGCACCAGCTAAAACTTCACTTGTCCGGTTGCTCCGCATGCGCACAGCGTTTTCAATCCATGCAGCATACCGATGCGCTTCTCCGGTCAATGCCCGAGGAAGCCGTTTCAAGAGATTTGGCATATCGAATCATGAAGTCTCTCCCCAAGAAGCGAAGCTCGATCGCATGGACGACATGGGTTCGCCGGCACCCGGCGCTATCCGCGGCGGCCATGTTTTTACTGATAATGGTATCCAGCCTTTCGGCTTTATGGAATCAAGGCCAGCAGCTGGCGCTGCGGGGAGACGATCTGGAGCATGTCATCGTCGAGGGGAATACGGTCATCGTGCCCGAAGGCCAGACCGTGTCCGGAGATCTCGTCATCGAGAACGGAGAATTGCAAGTGCTTGGCGAGGTTACCGGCAACTTGACCGTCATCGACGGGAATGTCACCCTGGCTTCGACCGCCCACATCGCGGGCAAGGTCAAAGAGATCGACCGGGCGATGGATTGGGCTTGGTACAAGCTTACCTCGTGGTTCGATACGCTGGCTTACGGATCGTAACGGCATATGGATAACCGGTAAAGGCTGTCCTGCGAAAATCGCGTTAATGTATACCGAGGTCTCAACCTGCATGGATGTCCGGCGTTTTGCGGGCGTTTATGCAGGTTAACGCGATTTTAGGCCCCGGGGATCGGCCAACGGACGTCCGGACAGGTTCTCCCCTGGGACTTGGGGAGGTTTTTTTGTTGGATTAAAGGATTTCGTGGCAGGAGTAGAGAACTGTATATAGATATAAACTAAGCGTATTCTGACAAGAATCGGGAAACCGATCGAGGCGCCGATTGGGGGGTGCGTCTTGGATTACTTTCGCACGCTGACATGGTATGGCGCTCTTAAGGACATCGCCGATATCCTGATCGTCAGTTACTTGTTCTATAAAATGATTCAACTGGTCCGCGGCACGCGCGCGGTTCAATTGCTGAAGGGCATCGTTTTGCTCATCGCCACCTGGGCGGTCAGCACATGGCTTAACTTGTACACGCTCAAGTGGCTCATGAACCAGTTGTTTACGCTCGGCGTCGTGACGATCATGATTATCTTCCAGCCGGAGCTGCGGAGGGCGCTCGAACAGCTTGGGCGAGGCCAGCTTTTTACCCGCACGTCGGCAGCCGACCAGGATGTCAGCCATCAGATCAACGAAGTGATCAAAGCCGTCAATCACATGTCCCGGCGCAAAATCGGAGCCTTGATCGTCTTCGAACGCGCGACGGGACTGAACGAATATATCGAATCCGGCATCAAGATGGAATCGATCATCAGCTCGGAGCTGTTGATCAACGTGTTTGTTCCGAATACGCCGCTGCACGACGGGGCCGTCATTTTGCGGAACACGCAAATTATGGCCGCGGGGTGTTATTTGCCGTTATCGGAAAACCCGTTTATCAGCAAAGAGCTGGGAACGCGCCACCGGGCGGGGATCGGCATCAGCGAAGTCGGCGACGCCATATCGGTTATCGTTTCCGAGGAGACGGGACAGGTTTCCCTTGCGATCAACGGCCAAGTGGTGCGCGATATCAAGGAAGAGTCCTTGATCTCCAAGCTTTTCGACGAGCTTCGCCCGCGGGCCGGGGGTTCCGAGAAAAGGCGCAAATTGGCGTTCTGGAGACGGAAGGAAGGTGACGGCCATGGATAAATGGTTAAGCCATCCGACCGTCATGAAGCTGGTTGCGCTTGCGCTCGGCATTCTGATGTGGGCCGTCGTGCATTTCGATCCGGAGTCCAGCACGCCGACTTCGACGACAAGCCAGTTGCAGACGAAGACGATCAACGAAGTGAAAGTCCAATATTACGGCTTGGACGAGCGAAATCTCGTGCTGCAAAGCATGGAGCCGGAAACGGTCAAACTGGTCGTCCGGGGCACGAGGGCGGATCTGCTCAAGCTCGGGGCCGACGACTATAAAGTCCAGGTCGATTTGAGCACGGTAACGGCCGGAGAGCATACGTTGAATTTGTGGGCAAATTTACCGCGCGGAATCGATGTCGTTTCGTTGACTCCCTATTCCGTAACGGTTAATGTAGAAGAGTTGCAAACGAAGGAATTCGAGGCGGAGCTCAGCGTGACCGGCACCCCTGCTCAAGGGTACAAAGCGGGGACGCCGATCCTAAGCCCGACCAATCGGGTTCACGTGACCCTGCCCGAAAGCCAGATGGCGAGAGCGGAAAGGGTCGGAGCCTCGATTTCCGTAGACGGGCAAAGCAAAACGATCAAAAATAAAAGCATCAAGCTGCTCGTTTACGACAGCGAAGGCAACGAAATCGAAGGAGCGGTCATCGATCCCGCCGTTCTGGAGGTGGAAGTGCCGATCACCAATCCGTTCAAGACGGTTCCGCTTCAATTCAAGCTTGTCGGATCTTTGCCGTCGGGACTCAGCATCTCCAGCTTCAAGCCGCAGGTCGAGCAGGCGACGATTTACGGACCTCAGGCGGAGCTGGACAAAATCGAGTTCATCGAGGCGGACGTCCGGCTTAACGAACTGACGAAATCCGGGGACGTTACGATCGAGCTGACGACGCCCGAGAACGTTACGACGATTTCGCCTGCGGAAGTGACGGTAAGCGTGGAAGTCGTGCTGTCGCAAACGCGGTCGCTGCAAGGTCTTCCGGTTTCGATCGAGGGATTGGCCGAAGGGCTGGACGCCAAAATCACCGACCCGTCGACCGGCTTGGTCGATATTACGCTCAAAGGCGCCCCGGCGATGCTGGACAGCCTGCAGCCCGGCGACGTCGATGTCGTAGTCGATTTGAGCGGACGCGGGCCCGGCGTCCATATTCTCCCGCTCGTCGTCAATTCGCCGCGCTTCATCGACCAGGCCGGCGGCAACGTCGCGGTTACCGTGGAGATCACGGATCCGCAGGCGGCGTCCGCGACGCCGCTTCCGCCGGAAGTCGAGGGCGAAGGCGGAAGCGGCGGGACGAACGCCGGATCGAACGGAGAGACGGGCGGAGAAACCGGAGGCGAAACCGGGGGCGAATCCGGCGCCGGCTCCGGGAGCGTACCTGCGGACGGCGGCGCGGGAAGCGGCATGGACGAAGGAACCGACACAACAACCAGCAATGCCGAGACGCCGGCCGAGCCCGATGCGGAGCCGGCGGTCGGCCAGTAGCGAAGAAGGGGAAGGATTAGAGAGATATGGGGAAATATTTCGGTACAGACGGAGTACGCGGTGTTGCAAACGTTGAATTGACTTCGGAACTGGCCTATAAGCTCGGCCGCTGCGGCGGCGTCGTCCTGGCGGGGCGTTCGGAACGCCCGAAGGTCGTGATCGGACGCGACACCCGCGTTTCCGGACCGATGCTGGAAAGCGCGCTCGAGGCCGGCTTGCTGTCGATCGGAGCGGACGTCATCCGGATCGGCGTCGTGTCGACGCCGGCGGTAGCCTATTTGACCCGGATGTTGGGAGCCGATGCCGGCGTCATGATTTCGGCTTCGCACAATCCGGTGCAGGATAACGGGATCAAATTTTTCGGCGGGGACGGCTTCAAGCTGTTGGACGAGACCGAAGCGGAAATCGAGAAGCTGATGGATGCGGAGGAAGATACGCTTCCCCGTCCGGTCGGCGGCGGAATCGGCACGGTGACGAACGATCCGGAAGCAAAGTTTCGCTATTTGGAGTATTTGAAGACGACGGTTCGCCAATCGTTCGCGGGGCTGAAGATCGTGCTCGATTGCGCGCACGGAGCCGCTTACGAACTGGCGCCCGCCGTATTCCGCGATCTGGGCGCGGAGGTGATCGCCTACGGCGCCGAGCCGAACGGCCTGAACATTAACGACGGAGTCGGCTCCACCCATCCGGAGCTGCTGGCTTCGAAGGTGAAGGAGCACGGGGCGGATCTCGGCCTCGCGTTCGACGGGGATGCCGACCGGCTGATCGCCATTGACGAGAACGGCGAGGAGGTCGACGGCGACTTCGTTCTTTGCATTTGCGGAGACGCGATGAAGCGGGACGGGCGCCTGAAGCACGATACGATCGTCACGACGGTCATGGCGAACATCGGCTTTTTTAAAGCGACGGAAACGCTGGGCCTGAACACGGCCAAAACGGCGGTCGGAGACCGTTACGTCATGGAAGAAATGGTGCGCGGCGGCTACAACCTCGGCGGGGAGCAGTCGGGGCACGTCATTTTCCTGGATTACAATACGACGGGGGATGGCATCCTGACCGCCCTGCAGCTTGTCGATACAGTCGTCGCGTCCGGCAAAAAGCTGGGCGAACTGAAGCAAATGATGCGCAAGTACCCGCAAGTGCTCGTCAACGTTCGCGTAGCTGACAAGAGCCGGTACGCGGGCAATCGGGCGATCGAAGAAGCGGTGTCCGACGCGGAGCGGGCTCTGGGCGACAACGGCCGGGTGCTGGTGCGGCCTTCCGGAACGGAGGCGCTCATCCGCGTCATGGCCGAAGGTCCGGATCGTTCGGAAATCGAGCGCCATGTCGAAAGCATCGCCGACGTCATTCGCAAGGAGCTTGCGTAATCGGACTCGGACCGGGGGAGTCATTCCGGTCTCGGGCTCGTGCAGGGCGGGGATATCGGGATAGGCCGGTAGCGGCCGTCATTGATCATGTTCGGTACCAGAGCCCAGTGAAGCATTGAACGCCGAATAGCGGTCAACTGCGGGTGTTCATTGGGCAATCGAAGCGTAATTTGTGAAGTAGCGGTCCCTGGCGGCCGCTATTTTTAGTGTGCCACGCATGGCGATTAACTAGGTGGTGAAAGTCCACTGTGGGGGTTTGTAGTTACCAACCACTAGCCAAGAGCAAGGGTGTCCACCGCGAGGTGGAATCCAAAGGAAGCTGGAGGCAAACTTCCGGCCCAAGGAACACGAACATCATCAGGCATAGGATACGGGATGAGTCTGCTAAACAAGACGAAGTCCAATTAACTACACGGACGTACCAATGTAAATGATGTGGGTATATGGAAGGAAAGTGAATCGTCTTACCGTGGGAGGTCTCATGGACGTGAGGAGATGCACTTCGAATCACGGTTGAAACAAGATTTATCATGAGAAGTCAGCAGACGCCATAGTACCGCGAACAGTCGACGGTTCGAGGGAAGGGCTGAACCTTAGGAGGTGAAGTCAATGAAAGTTACCGAAACAGGAGCCAAGGGCAGCCAACTTCTAACGGAAGACTCTTTGCAAAAGAATAGTGCGGAACACGAAGGATATGCGGGAGTGCACAGTCCTGCGAGGATAACCGAAACCGACGACACCAACGCAACCGAGTCGAAGGACCGGTTGCTTGAGAAAATCGTTAGCAGGGACAACTTGAACGAAGCATTCAAGAGAGTCAAAGCGAACAAGGGATCGCACGGAATCGACGGGATGGGAGTAGATGAACTTCTACAATATCTCAGAGACAACGGCGAGACCATCAAGCAACTGATCTTGGGCGGCAAGTACCGCCCGAATCCCGTTCGAAGGGTAGAGATTCCCAAAGAGAACGGAAAGAAGAGAAACCTTGGCATTCCAACAGTGGTTGACCGAGTCATCCAGCAGGCAATCGCCCAAGTGCTTACGCCAATTTATGAGAGGCAGTTTTCAGACAACAGCTACGGATTCCGACCCAAACGGAGCGCACACCACGCGATGAAACGAAGCCAACAATACGTGCAAGAGGGATATCGTTACGTGGTGGATATGGACTTGGAGAAATACTTTGACACCGTCAACCAAAGCAAGCTCATCGAGGTGCTTTCAAGAACGATCAAAGACGGACGAGTGATCTCGCTCATCCATAAGTATCTCCGGGCGGGAGTCGTCGTGAAGCATAAGTTTGAGGACACGGAAATCGGCGTACCGCAGGGAGGGAACCTAAGTCCGATTCTCAGCAATATCATGCTGAATGAATTGGACAAGGAACTGGAAGCAAGAGGACATCGATTCGTGCGATACGCAGACGATATGCTCATATTCTGCCGGAGCAGGAGGAGTGCGGAGCGTACCCTGACGAAAATTCTCCCTTACATCGAGAAGAAGTTGTTTCTCAAGGTAAACCGGGAGAAAACGATTGTGGACGATGCGACAAAAGTTAAATTTCTTGGCTTCTCATTCTACCAGAGCAAAGGGGAAACGCGGGTCAGAATCCATCCCAAATCCGTATCCAAGATGAAAGCTAAAGTGAAAGAGCTAACGTCGAGAAGCAACGGAATGGGCAACACCGACCGGGCGCTGAAGCTTAGGCGTTACATCATGGGATGGGTAAATTATTTCAAGCTTGCTGACATGAAACAACTACTCCAAACCACTGATAAATGGATGAGAAGGCGTATCCGAATGGTCTTCTGGAAGCAATGGAAACGAGTGAGGACGAAACTCGAAAGGCTTATATCGCTCGGAATTCATGAACAGAAGGCGTGGGAATACGCAAACACAAGAAAGGGCTATTGGAGAATCTCCAATAGCCCAATCCTCTCGAAGTCCCTCGGTAACAATAGGCTGAAGAACCTCGGATTCCTTTTCTTTTCTGATTATTATCGACAAGTTACTGCGCATTCCTAATGGAACCGCCGTATACCGAACGGTACGTACGGTGGTGTGGGAGGTCGGCTGCCCAATTAATGGGTAGCCTCCTACCCGATTTATTCGGGCGTATCCGGAAGCTTGGGAGAAGACGGAGGGAGACCGCTCGAGCGGAAGGGAGCCTATGTTGGATTTTGTCCAATCAAAGGAGCCGAAAACGGGGAATTCGCTGTCTTGAGTGGATTTTATTCAACGAGATGCTTGTTATTCGGACGAAAACGCTGAAAAGGCCTCGCCAGATTGGAAAAAATCCAGGAAGCCGAAACGTTTCGCGAATAAGCCGGTTTTGATTGGATAAAATCCACCCAAGCCGAAACGTTTCGCGAGAAAGCCGGATTCGATCGGATAAAATCCAGCCAAGCTTCGCCAACCCTGGCCTAACCCTGGTCGAACCCAGTGCCATCCCGCTTAATCCTGCGTATTCTGCGTCCCCAAAAGTCGAAACCCAACTATACGCCAATACGCTGCGCTTTTTTTGCGCGGATTTTGTCATTTCCCAGGAAATCGCGAATGGCGGTTGCAAGGCGAGGGAAAAACGAATATGATAGAAATTATATTATAAGACAGGAAGCGAGGGTCGGAAGAAAAAGCTCGAAAAGCGCCAGAACTTGTCGGATGCGGAGGGGCGACACGGCAATCGGATGGGAACGGAACGGAGATAGGTTCCTATCCGCACGTGAAGCGAATCGAATTCGCATGGGTGCAAGTTGACGAGGTGGAGGTGTTCGAAATATTCGGCGGGGACCTCCCGGCCCAGATCGGGGCCGACAGCCGGAAGACAAATCGCCCAGGGCGACCGGGCGGCCAATATTCCGGCACGATAACGAGAGAAAGACGGCATAAGTAGGGCGGACCGGGATCGACCGCAAACGTACGGTTGACGGGTCGCGTCTTTTCATTTGGTTCGGTGCCGCAAGGGAGCGCGTCGGACATTTTTTCAAAACGTCGACAAGGTCGGCTGCGCTTAAGGTGACGGATGATTCGGGCGAATTCGGCGAAAGCTACGTACACGAATCGTCACCCGGCAGAGAAGGCTTCGGCTTCGGATCATGAAGAAGCGGCCTTCGTTTTGCGCAGCTTTCCTTTTCCCGAATGTTTGCGGCTTGGTTTCGGTTCGTTCCGGCTTTTTGCCGATAACCGAAACGGAGGTCTGTTTGCTTATGTGCGGAATTGTAGGATATATCGGTCATCGGCAGTCTCAGCCGATTTTGCTTGAAGGTTTGAAAAAGTTGGAATATCGCGGGTACGACTCGGCGGGAATCGCCGTTTTTACCGAACAAGGCCTTGAAATCACGAAGTCGGTCGGCCGGCTGGCGAACCTGGAGGGCCGGCTTAGCGGGGACCCGCTGAAGGGTACCGTAGGAATCGGGCATACGCGCTGGGCGACGCACGGGAAGCCGTCCGACGCCAACTCCCACCCGCATACGGACAATTCGATGAAGTTTTCGGTCGTGCATAACGGCATTATCGAGAACTATCTGGAGTTGAAGGAAGAGCTGGTGCAGGCGGGCCACCGGTTCCAATCGGAAACGGACACGGAAGTCATTTCGCACCTGATCGCGGTCGAATATGAAGGCGACATCGTCAAAGCCGTGCAAAAAGCGGTGCGCAAAATGCGCGGAGCGTTCGCGCTCGGCGTGCTGACGGAGCACGAGCCGGATCGGCTCGTCGCGGTGCGCTACGCAAGTCCGCTCATTATCGGGATCGGGGAAGGCGAGAAGTTCATCGCCTCGGATATCCCGGCGATTCTCGAGCATACGCGCGATATTTATATTTTGAACGACGGCGAGATGGCCGTGCTGACGCGCGAAGGCGTCGAGCTGATGACGATCGAAGGAAACTTCATTTCCAAAGACGTGTTCCACGTCGATTGGGATTTGATGACCGCCGAGAAGGGCGGGTTCGATCACTTCATGCTCAAGGAAATTCACGAGCAGCCGAAGGCTTACAGCGACACGATGCGGGGACGCGTAAGCGAAGACGGCCGTTCGGTCGCCCTGTCGGAGCTAAGCATCACGGCGGAGCAATTGCGCAGCATCGACCGCGTCCATATCGTCGCTTGCGGCACGGCGATGCATGCCGGTCTCGTCGGCAAGACGGTCATCGAGCAGCTTGCCCGCATCCCCGTCGAGACCGACGTGGCGTCGGAGTATCGGTACCGCTCGCCGATCATCACGCCGAGGACGCTCGTCATCGTCGTCAGCCAATCGGGCGAAACGGCCGACACGCTGGCAGCGCTGCGCGAAGCGAAGCGCAACGGCGCGCGCGTGCTGGCGATTACGAATGTCGTCGGCAGCTCGGTCGCCCGCGAGGCGGACGACGTCATCATCACGCTCGCCGGCCCGGAAATCGCCGTCGCTTCGACGAAGGCGTACACGTCACAGCTGATCGCGTTTTACCTGTTCGGTTTGCATCTGGCGCAAACGCTCGGCACGCAGGACGAAGCGTACATCGCGCGCGTGCTGGCCGCCATGCAGTCGCTGCCGGAGCAGGTCGAGCGCATCCTCGCCCAAGGCGAGGTCATCAAGGAAGTCGCCGAGTCGATCGCGCACAACCGCAGCCTGTTCTTCATCGGACGCGGCCTGGATTACGCGGTCGCGATGGAAGGCTCGCTGAAGCTGAAGGAAATTTCGTACATTCATTCCGAAGCGTACGCCGCCGGCGAGCTGAAGCACGGCACGCTGGCGCTGATCGAGGAAGGCGTTCCGGTCATCGCGCTGATCACGCAAGAGGAGCTGCAGGAGAAGACGCTCAGCAACATCAAGGAAGTGAAGGCGCGCGGCGCCGACGTGCTGGGCATCGTGAACGAGGGAGCGGAGGCGGAAATCGCCAAGTCGGTCGACACCTTGTTCTCCATCCCGCGCACCTTGCCGCTGCTGACGCCTGCGCTGTCGGTCATCCCGCTGCAGCTGCTGTCGTATTACGCCTCCCTCTCGCTCGGCCACGACGTCGACAAGCCGCGGAATCTGGCGAAGAGCGTGACGGTGGAGTGAGGGCGGGGAGCTTCTACGATGCCTGTGTTCGGTGAAAATAAAGTATTAGACTGAAAAATAAAGTGTTAGACGCCCATGCCGCTAACGCGGCACCATCAGATGATGAAAATGTAGGCACGCGATATAATTTACTTATGGCTGGCGAAGGCAGGTCGGCAGTCAATGGTGCTTCGAGCCCGAGTGTTAGACTGACCCTAACGACCAGGTGCACCACAGATTGTTGCTCCAATTCGGAAGCACGCAGGATAGAATAACCATATGTGGTTGTTGCACCAGCCCCTTCAATCTTGCTGCCGTAAGGAGAGTTTTACGAATGGACGTCGTATACAGTCATGTGTGCGGACTTGACGTTCATAAAAAGAACATCGTTGCCTGCACCATCACACCTGAAGGTAAAGAGACCCGCACGTTCGGCACCATGACCGATGATTTGATCTTGCTTATGGATTGGCTCAAAACCAAGGGATGCACTCATGCCGCTATGGAAAGCACAGGACCTTACTGGAAGCCGATCTACAATCTGTTGGAGCTCGAAGAGATTGAGGCACTTGTCGTGAACGCCCAGCACATCAAGAATGTTCCGGGCCGCAAAACTGACGTCAAAGATGCGGAATGGATCGCCGGACTGCTTCGCCACGGTCTATTGAAAGGTAGTTACATCCCAAACCGCGAGCAACGAGAGCTGAGAGAATTGATCCGGTATCGTCGCAGTCTCATCGAGGAACGCGCTCGAGAAGTCAGCCGCATTCAAAAGGTGCTGGAAGGTGCAAATATAAAGCTATCCTCGGTAGCGAGCAACGTGCTCGGTAAATCGGGACGTGCGATGATCGAAGCGATGATTGCCGGCGAAACCGATCCTGAGGCTTTATCGGATCTGGCAAAACGGAAGCTGAGAAGCAAAAAAGCAGATTTGAAGCGAGCCTTGAACGGTTTAATGGGACCACATCAAAAATTGATGCTGGGCGCCCAACTTCGGCACGTCGATTATTTGGACGAAGAGATCGGTAGGTTGGATGAAGAAATCAAGAGGCGCATGCTCCCTTTTGAGGAAGACCTGGAACTGCTCGACACCATCCCAGGTGTGGCACGAAGAACGGCAGAGACCATCCTGGCCGAAATTGGTCCGAATATGGACCAGTATCCCTCAGCTGCCCACCTATGCTCTTGGGCAGGGCTGTGTCCAGGTCAGAACGAAAGCGCAGGGAAGCGAATTTCCGGGAAAACCCGTAAAGGAAATAAGAAGCTTCGAAGTACACTCGTCGAAGCCGCAAAAGCTGCGGCTAGGACAAGAGAGACTTATTTATCCAGCCAATATCATCGAATTGCGGCACGCCGGGGAGCCAATCGAGCGACGGTCGCTGTTGCTCACAGCATATTGTCCATGGCCTACTATATTCTTAAGCGAAGACAACCCTATATCGAACTTGGTCCAACCTATTATGAAGAACGCAAGCGCGACGTCATTATCAAGAACTCCCTAAAGAAGCTTGAGTCATTAGGAGTATCTGTTACAGTCAATACGGTTGCCTCTTAATTGTTGCGTTAACCGAAACCTTACGTATTACCCCTGGCCATTTTGTGTTAGCCGGAGGGTCACTTTCCTATTGCCTTCTTTAGGCGTTCTAACGAAACGATATTTTCAGGATAGACTGCTGGGTGTTTCAGTATTTACTCCGATTAAACAGACATCATGAGCATGAACCCCGTAAATGGAATATTTGCGGGGTTATTTTCTTTTGTTGGAGTTGATCCGGTTTGAATCTGGGCGAGAAAGTTAGAACTATCCGAAAATCGCATGAGTTGAATCAGAAAGAATTTGCACTGAAAATCGGCGTTTCGCAAGGAACGCTTAGTGATATTGAACGTGGGGTTTGTTTGCCATCGTGTGAAACGATCATTGCGCTTAAAAACACGTTCCAATGTGATCTTAATTGGCTGCTTTCAGATGACGTGTCCTTCTCTCCCACTCCAACCTATATATCAAGCGAGGAGTTAAAGCTGCTTACCAGTATTCGTGCACTCCCTGCTCAAGAGAAAAATGAGCTCTACGAAATTATAGAAATCAAAATGAGAAAAATTAAATATCCGTAAACGGATTAAATAAATCCGAAGAGTGTAAATATGGTAATATCACCAAATACATTGGGGTGTTACCAAGTGAAAGAAAAGTCGGGTATTGGAATCGTGACTCAAAATGGAATTTGGTTTGACGGGAGTCTCTACTCCTGTTCGCTAGCCATTCATGAGAAATGGTTTGAGCGAGCACGTCAAGTTGGGGGTTGGCCGGTGGCGGTTAAGTCCCAAGATAATGAAGATCAGATTGTAATCATTAATGAGGATGGCTTAAAAGTCCGGTGATAAAGTCCGCGTAAGCAGGCTTTTATCACGGTTTTGTCGAATTAATATCGTAACACGACTATCGAAAGAGTGATTAGGTATGAAAGCCCGCAAGTCATCGGCTATCCAGCCTCAGATGTTCCAATTCGTGGATATGGATGAACTCGTGCCGAAAAAGCACATCCTGCGCCAACTGAACGAAGCGCTTGATTTTTCCATCGTTCATGATTGGGTGGCGCCTCTATATACGGAACGTACCGGCCGCCCGGCGGCTGACCCGGAGCGGATGGTTCGACTGATGCTGCTTTCGTATTTGTTCAACCATTCCGAACGGGAATTGTATCAACTGTTGCCCATGCATGCGGGCTATTTGTGGTTTTGCGGACTGGATTTCGAATCCGTCGTGCGCCCGGACTCATCGCGGCCGTCCCTGCCGGATCGGACGACCTTGGTGAAGACCCGGAAATTGTGGCGAACGCACGGTGTTTTTGAGAAGCTGATGAAACATGTCGTCGATCAGTGCATCGCCGCGGGACTGGTCCAACCCGATGTGCATGTCGGCGTCGACGGCACCCAGGTACGGGCCAACGCATCCATTCACAGCTTGAAAGAAATCACCCTGGCCCCGGTGGAGTCGATTGAAGACTATTTGGCTCGCATGGCCCGGCAAGATGAAGAGACCGGTGGTGTCGCCCATGATTCCGATGATGACCGACAGCCGCCCGCACCGCCCGCGCAAAAAGAGCGGCTGCTGGAAGACGAAGCGACGCATGAAGATTTTCATGGCAAAACGTTCTCGAACAAGACCCACCGCAGCGTAACGGATCCGGATGCCCGCTTGTACAAAAAGAGCAACGGTCAGGAAGCGCATTTGCGGTATTTGGTGCATGATGTGACGGATATCAAATCCGGCGTCATTCTGTCTACGCAAGCGAGCATCGCGTCCGGAACGGCTGAGCGTGAAACGAGCTTGCGGCAGCTCTTCGCGATCCGTTTTGCCCATCCGCAAATCCGGATTCGGACGCTTTCTGCCGATAAAGCCTACGGTACGACAGATTATCTGCAAGCGTTGTTCGAGCAAGGGATTGTTCCCCTGGTTTCGCTTCGCAACCTGACACTGGAAGATGTACCTGCTTGGAAACGTCAAACGAACGATCCGGAGAAACAACGCAAACGGCTGGCCAAAATCCGGGAAATCCAAATTCGAAACAAAGCCAAACGAATTCAGCTTATGGGTTCTTACCGTCATCTGCAAAAGTTGCGGACGCGGTGCGAGCATGTGTTTGCCGAAAGCAAAGTCGCGCATGGCCTGGGCCGCGCACGGAGCCGTGGATTGGACTGCATGCAAGAGCAGGCGGTGCTCACGGCCATCGTTCAAAATCTGAAAAGACTGTGCCGGTTTAAGAAAAAGCGACCACAAACCGGTGTTTTGGCATGTCCAAAACCGAAATCCGTGATGATGGAGGCAGTGTCGGACCTGCTCATTTCGGCGCTGGTTGGGTTGTTTTCCTCTTTTTTTATGCCGAAGAGACGGTTACAACTGACCTAAATCACCGGACTTCTAAACCCACCGGCTTTAGCCGGTCAGCTTCCAGCGCGTTGACAGTGTAGCAGGCCACACCTAACATGAAGTTAGAGGTGAGGGGTGTGGTCGACTACCAAACAGGCGGACATTCGGTGTATGACATCAAGTACCATTTTGTATGGGTGACGAAATACAGATATCACGTAGCGACATTGATTATATGTACCTTAATAAAGGTCAATTTGAAAAAATATTTTTATTCTTCAATTGGGAATTTTAGGGAATTGATAAAGTCGAAAACATGTGCATTTTATTTATACTTATTAGATAAGAGGAATGATAAAAATGTACCTTGAAACTTTAAGAATATGGAACTGGAGAAAATTTAGAGGGCACAATGATGGAAAGCCAGGGATTGAAGTGGTGTTTAATCCCAACTTGAATGTCATTGTGGGTGAAAATGACTCTGGGTGTCATCAGCCACTTTAATTGACGGTAGATTCGGAACCGCCAATGACGGTGGCTTTTTGCTTTCCTCACCGCCGTTTCGGAGACAATTATATTTCGCCTTTGTTTGTCGGCGTAAAAAAACTGCTCCGAAGAGCAGTTAGAACAGCGGTCGGACGCGGTACTTGGCATGTCGGTGGAGCCAGAACTTCGAATTTCCAAACTTCACGTACCAGTCCGTATCGAGCTCAAGGTTGGATGGCAAGAAGTGCTTTCCTACTTGAATCATCACGGCATCACCACAACGTAGCGAGCAAAGCAACTCTTCTCCATCGTACACGTTCCAACGCTCGGTATCTCCATGAAATCGTATCTCATTCATATTTGTCATCCCTCACTGTTCCTTAAATTCAGCTAGGATCCTCGTCACATGGACGGTATCAATCATTTTGTCTTTTCGCAGCACTGCATCCAGAAGCGCAGCGGTGCAGACGTTATTTATCTCTCGGCATATCCCCGAGCATGCGCGTATATGGCGTCCATCGCTTCTGTCGTAAACACCGGCCCTGTACTTCCGGCAACCTCCAATTGGTGGGAGATGTAATCGCGGCACTCCTCGAGCGACAAGCCTTCCAAATGAAAACGCACGTTCATCCGCTGTGTAATCGGCTTGAAGATTCTCAGTTGCAACGTGGCCTGTAGTTCCGGCTGTCCAATGAGCAGCAGGGCAAGCGGCGAAATCGAGTCCATACGAAAATTCGTCAAAAAGCGTATTTCTTGCAGCATGTCTCCTGAAAGCAGGTGCGCTTCATCCACGACAATAACGGCGACCTTCTGCTGGTTCTCGTACAAATCCCATACGAGGTGCTGGAATTGCCGTTTGGCTTCGCTGCGCAGAAACTTGGGCGGCAAGCCGAAGTGGTGGAGGAGTTCACGGTAAAAGTCCCTTGGTTTCAGATTCGCATCCGACAGATAGATAAACCGGTACTTGTTCGGATCCAGTTGGTCTTTCAAGTAGCGAACGGCTGTCGACTTGCCGCAGCCAATTTCACCGGTGACGCAGCCAATCGAGCGAGTCATCACCATATACTGCATCCGTGCTACACATTCTTCGAATCGCTTGGAGCGGTGCAGATGCCGTGTTTCAATCTCCCGGGTGAACGGAACGCGCTCCCACCCGAAGAAACCACGAATCATGAGCGATTCACCTCTTTCATCGCTCGCGAAAGCGCAGCGCCTTGCGCTTCGCGGGTCTGCCGTTTCTGTTCTTCCACCAATAATTCCACATAGTTGAGGCCCGTCTTCGGCGGTTGCATGACGGCCTTCGGTTCATCCTGCTTCGGCCGGTTTTTCGGATCGCGGAGCTTCATTGGCTTCGCGTCTTCATAGCGCTGGCCGTCCTTCCACACCTGGATGACGGACAGGTCGTGCGGATCGAATCGCACCTGAATCTTCGAGCCGGCAAGCTCTGTCTGGACCTCGAATATCGTGCCCAGCAGCGAGATGCATCCCGTTTTGTCCACTTTGCGGGATTCCTCCAGCAAGAATACTTCTATGAGTTCATGCGGCGGCAACATGCGAATCGGGTGGTCGTCTTTTTGGTATCGGTCGACTGGGCGCTGCTTAAAGCGCGGCACAAAGCTCTGGTCGACAAATCGGAAGAACTTTTCTTGCTTCCCGCGTCCCATAGGACGTCCGGGGCGAGTATGCTTAAGCTCTGCCCCCAGTCGCCCGCAAATCCGCTCAAAATGGTGTGAAGAATAGATGGCGCCGTTATCGACATAGATCATTTCCGGCACTCCGTTCTTTAAAATCGCCTTCTTCAGGCAATCCTCCAGCCGGGCCACACGTTCCTCGAAATAGAACTGGCCATGCACAACGAAGCGAGAGTAATCGTCAATGAAAATAACCAGATAGGCCATGACCTTCTTGCCGGGCTTGTCCGGATGCGGAAGGTAAAGGGTATGCTGCACATCGCCTTGCCACATGCTATTTCGGTGCGTGGCTTCAAACCGGCGAAAGTGGCTCCACCCCGTATTCAGTAACGCTTTGCGCGTGACGCCGCGGCGGCGAAGCTGCTTGCTAAGCGTGCTTTCTTTCAGGGTGCCGGGGGCCACGAATGCCGCCAGTTCCAGAATCGCAATAATCTGCCTGACGCTTCGGCCGGGTTGCTCCTGCTTTAAGGCAATCGCTTTGGCAAGCACATCCTCGGGGATTTCCCTGGTCGTGAGTTTGTCTGCTCGGACGGAGGGCAACAGCGCCTCCCATCCGCCTTCGCGATACGCTTTTAAATATCGCTCAAGCGTTCGTAGACTAATTCTCCTTCGCTGTCCCGACGACGTTTCATACTCATGGCTTACAATTTCGCGCATCAACGCCATCTGTTCTCCGGGATCCAATTTGCGGCTAACCAGTGATGCAATTAAGCCATAACGGAAGTTGGCTTCTTGCTGCCTTGCTTGCTCATCCATGCTAAATCTCCTCTCCCTGTGGTCTATGAGAGTATCGCATAGACGCTAGAAGCCAGGGAGGGCGCATATTTTGTGGGATCAGGAGGGCAACTTGCCGTCCAGGCGATTTTTAAAGCAATTTTGGAGGCGATTTTCGTTTGCCTTGCTCCTTGGCGGTGGATGCTGAAGGGATTTATAAGCGTGATGCTACAGGTAACCTCGCATTTAGAAACGTCCAATAGCCCCGTCTGGATGCGCCAGCGGGGATGAATCGGGGTAACAGTTTGTCCAGCCAATCCAATGTATCCATTGGCGTTGGGTTCATCATGGTGGGGTAAAGGTGGAGTATATCCGTGTCGTCCCCCTGGGCTACGAGTTTCCCAGCAACCCATAGTGCTGCATCCGCTGCGCGGCGCAGATGTCTTGCCCACCAGCGTTTCAACGTACGGCGGCTATAACGCACGGCAGGAGTTGTTGTGCTTTCTGTCGTCTGCCGCCAAGAGAATCCCTTGTGCTTGCGCTTTAATGCCGCTTCTCGCACCCAAGTCGCATACCGGGCCCATGGAATCAGGAACTCCGGCAGGAGGGAGATTGTTATTCTACAGGTAGGACAATATCGACGGTAGATCGGGATCTGGATGACCTCATGCTTCGTCACAATTCCTCGCCAATAACGACCGTGTTTATGGAGAAGCCGACCGCAGTTTTCACAGCAGAGCTGGACGTCAGGAGATTGATTTCCGAATGTGCGTAAATAAGCCTTGCAAGAAAGGCCGAAATAAAGTATTTTTGACATGATGAAGTGAATGCTCCCGGGGATCCTCGCCAAAGGTTCGGGAGCATTTTCCTTTTTAATCGACAATAGCCTAATCCACCGTCATTGTACAGAAGGGATTAGGCTATTGTCGGCTGTTTATTCGGTTTGGCTCCGCCACACCGAATGGCGAATTCATGCCTTTTTCCCGCCATAAAGTCAGGCGGCGAACAGCGATCAAACAAGGAAACAGCGAAGAGGTCGAGAGCTTGCTGCGTAATATGATGGGAAGCATTGCCGCGAAACCGCTCTCGATCGAGCAAGTCGAATATATTTGTTTCGATATGATCAATACGGTCATTAAAACTACCGTTGAGATGAATATTCCGCTTGACGACGCCGATCTGACGGTCGAGCAAATGTTTGCGTCCCGTTTCGAAACCTTCTCCGAACTGGAGCGCTTAATGATCGATTATTGTCAACAAATATGCAAGTATATCGAAAGCCAGAAGGAAAGCAAAAACCGCGACCTGCTGGAACAACTCCGGATCTATGTTCTGGAGCATTACACGGATCCGTCGATCGGTTTGGAATCGATAGCGGATGAATTCGGTTTTTCCGCGTCTTATTTGACAAGATACTTTAAAAACCAGACAGGACAATCCTTGAAACACTATATCGACCAAATTCGGATGGAGAAAGCGAAAGAGCTGCTTATTCATTCGGACATGACATTGGGGATATCGTACTGAGGGTCGGTTATGTCGACTCTACGAATTTTATTCGAAAGTTCAAGAAGCTGGAGGGCATCACGCCTATTCAATACCGGACAATTGTTCAGACAGGTCCTCTCCCGATCTCGAAATGACAGTTGAACAACATCCATCATTTCTATCTCAATGGTTCAAATACCGATCCATTTTGAAACCTGCAAAATCCTCATCCCGAGTCACGGGTGAGGATTTTGTCCGAATTGAAGAAAGTTGTTATCCAAAATTCCGATCCAACAAGATCCCCGTCTGTTCTGCGATAACGCGAGGCGGCAAAGACATGCCGTTTTTGAACCACCATTCCACTGTCCCTACGACCGCTGCGGCAAAAAACTGAAGTAAGAGGGTATTGCCGCTCGAAGGCCGCCGATGAAGATGCTGATTTCGAAAAGGCCTTCTGAGTTAATTGACATTTTCAATTATTGTGTTGAGATATCAACGTTTTGCGCTTCTTTGACCATTGATCTGCTCTTCTTTATCCATAATAATAGACGCAAGTTGATTAAACGATGTATTTCGTTTATTCGCTTTGGTCGCGGACCGATAATGATAGATTTCAGGAGGGTATAGATATGATTAACGCGAATGCACGTGCAGTATTCCATCCGGAAGGTCCGTTCAAACTGACCACGATCGAACGCAGGGACCTTCAGCCGCATGATGTCCTCATCGAAATTAAATACGCGGGGATTTGCCACTCTGACATTCATACCGCCCGCGGCGAATGGGGACCGGTCCAATATCCTCTCGTCCCGGGGCACGAAATCGCCGGAATCGTCACCCGGATCGGCTCGGAAGTCACCAAGCATGCCGTTGGCGACCGCGTTGGGGTAGGCTGCATGGTGGACTCTTGCGGAGAATGCGTAAACTGCCACAAGGGAGAAGAGCAGTACTGCCTGAATGGAATGACCGGCACCTACGGGGCTATCGACCGGTACGGGCAGTACACGCAGGGAGGCTATTCCACCCACATCGTCGTAACCGAAGACTTCGTGGTTAAAATTCCCGACGGCTTGGAGCTTGACGTCGCCGCTCCGCTCCTGTGCGCCGGCATCACGACATATTCGCCGCTGCGCCACTGGGGAGCCGCCCCCGGGAAAAAAGTCGCTGTCGTGGGACTCGGCGGACTTGGGCACATGGCGGTGAAGCTGGCTCATGCCATGGGGGCAGAGGTTACGGTTTTATCGCAATCCTTGAAAAAGAAAGAAGACGGTTTGCGGCTTGGCGCGGACCATTATGATGCCACGAGCGATCCCGAAACGTTCAAGAAACTGGCCGGCAAGTTCGATCTCATCGTGAATACGGTGAGCGCGAAGGTCGACGTGAACGCCTACCTTTCGTTGCTGGCGCTGGACGGTACCATGGTCAACGTCGGCGCGCCGGCGGAACCGTTGTCCGTTCATGCCATGTCTCTTATCGGTCATCGCCGGTCGTATGCCGGCTCGATGATCGGCGGAATTCGCGAAACGCAGGAAATGCTTGATTTTTGCGCCGAGCACCATATTGCTCCCGAAATCGAAGTGATTTCCGCCAATCGGATCGATGAAGCCTGGGAACGCGTACTGGCTTCGGATGTCCGGTATCGTTTTGTGATCGACATCGCCACGATGGAGAATGAATAACGAGCCCTTCGGGCTTAAATAGGAGGGGCACGCCTACACAGGTGTGCCCCTTTATGCAAATGGTTCAAGCTTAACAATAAGCGAGGCAAGACGAGCAGCGCATGCCCTATTCGGGCATGCGCTGCTATGATTTTATACGGGAAAACCCGCCGAAGAACGAATCGTAAAACGGGCGTTAAATATAGTTAACTTGTGTAAACTCTATTGACGATCTAGTTGATATATTATAATGTTATAACCAGTTACGGCGGATACAAAGTCTTCTGCATACAGGTTAAACTTGATGGCCGTTCCAAAATGTCATGAGGCGGAGGAACCCGATTTGCTAGATGATAAGCTTCCGGTGACGCTGCAATACCAATTGAGGAGCGCGTTGCTGGAAAAGATCGAGCGGCGCGTCTGGTCTCCGGGCGCCCAAATTCCAAGCGAGCGCGAACTGTGCGAAGAATACGGCGTAAGCCGGATTACCGTGCGGGAAGTGCTGAAGGAGCTCGTCCAGAAAGGCTATCTCGTCCGCAAGCAGGGCAAGGGCACTTTCGTATCGGTTCCCCGTTTCGTCAATGAATTTACAAGCTCCTACAGCTTGTCCGAGGAGATCGAGAAGGAAGGGCTGACCTCGGATTTTAAAATTCTCAGCTTCAAGACCTGTTCGCCGTCGCCGGAGCTGCAAAAGCTGCTCGGACTCGCCCCGTCGGAGCCGGTATGGGAGCTCACTAGGCTTCGGCTGATCGGGAACGAACCGTTCGCGTGGGAGCGGGCGTACACGCCTTGGTCCGTCATGGAAGGAGCGGGGGAAGAGCAATTGGAGAAGGAAGGCCTATACCTGACGATCTTCCGCTGTTCCGGGTTGATGGCCGAGGAAGCCGAGGTGGAATCGGAGGCGGTCAACTGCCCGGCCGAGCTCGTTCCGCTGCTCCAATTGAAGAAAAACGCAGCCGTCATGCATCTTACCCGCGTGACGAAGGCGCAGCAGCGGAACATCGAATATTGCGAAAGCTATGTCCGCAGCGACAGGTACAAATACCGGTACCGGCAAATTTTGCGGAAAAAAAACAGGTAGCCATCCCGAGATAAAATCCGGCCGATCGACGGCCGTCGATCGGCCGGATTTTACATAAAAGACGACGATCCCGACGGGTTCGGGGGCAAGGGGGCATTTCTATCATTTAAAGCAAACACAGGACGAAAAACGAAGACATGGCCGACGAGGAAAACGTACAGTCATTATAATCCGAAAATTCAAAATAATCAAAAATAACTTTTCTGAAAAGAAGCGATAGGCAGGGAGGAACGACCTTTGAAAAAGACATTTTCTTCTTTTCTCGCGACGGGATTGACGCTTGCTATCGTTCTCGCCGGCTGCAGCGGCGGCAACGCGGAGCCGTCATCGTCGGCGCCCGCCGGCTCGAACGCCGCTCCCGCGAGCGCGGAAGCGCTGAATCCGACAGGGTTTCCCATCGTGAACGAACCGCTGACGCTCACGGCCATGGTTCAGCTGAGCCCGGCACAACCGAGCGAATGGAACGAAATCCGGGTCTGGCAGGAATACGAGAAGATGACCGGCATTCATATCGAATGGGATGAATATTCGTCGGCGGACATCACGGAAAAACGTAACCTGGCGCTGGCGAGCGACGAGCTCCCGGATATGTTCTACCGGGTCAAGATGCCGGACAACGATATCGACAAGTACGGGGCCGAAGGCTCCTTCCTCAAGCTGAACGACCTGATCGATCAATATGCACCGAACTTCAAAGCGATCCTCGACAAATACCCGGACGTCAAGAAAGGCATCGCTACGGCAGACGGCAGTATTTATGCCTTGCCGAACCTCACGGCTTCTCCAAGCATCGAAATTACGAAAAAACTGTTCCTGAATCAAAGCTGGCTGCGCGCGACCGGCAAGGCATCGCCGACGACCACGGACGAGCTGTACGAGGTTCTGAAGGCGTTCCGGGATCAGGATCCGAACGGCAACCGGCAAACGGACGAAATTCCGATGACCGCGGATTCCCTGGACGATCTTGTGCTCGTGCTTCGCGGAGCGTTCGGCCTAGGCAATCGAGGCGTCGGCAACGTCAACTGGGACGCGGACCCCGCTTCGGGCGAACTGCGGTTCATTCCGGCCAGCGACGGCTACAAGGAGCTGCTCGCTTATCTGAACAAGCTGTATGCGGAAAAACTGATCGACCCGGAAATTTTCACAAACGAAGGCACGAAGGTGCTGGCCAAAAACGAAGAAAATCGGGTAGGCAGCTTCTCGTTCAGCAATATCGTGGCCCGAGCCAATTCGAATGCCGACGATTACGCGGGTTTGGATACGGCGCTTGAGGGGCCGAAAGGCGACAAGCTGTTTACGAGCGCGCGGGGACCTATCGGCTCCAGAGGCGCGTTCCTGATCGGCAAAACGAACGAAAATCCGGAAGCTACGATGCGTTGGATCGACTATTTCTACAGCGAAGAAGGCATTCGCATGCTGTATCTCGGCATCGAGGGCGAATCCTACCGGAAGAACGCCGACGGCAGCTACGAGTTTCTGCCCGAAATCGTAAACAACATCCCGGAGGGGTCCTCCTTCGACCAGGTAGTATCGAAGTATGTGCCCTATGCGGGCGGCTCCCTGCCTACGCTGATTCTGGAAGAGTATTTCAAGGGAGGAGAAACGGAACCGGCGGCCAAGCAAGCCGCGGAAAATCTGCGTCCCTATTTGCCGGAGGAGCTGTGGGCGCCGTTCAGCTTCACCGAAGAGGAGGCTGCGGAAAAGCTGGCGCTGGAAGCGGACATTTACGGCTACGTTACCCAGCGCACCGCCGAGTTCGTGCAAGGCAAGGCTTCGCTCGATGAATTCGACGCGTACGTCGAGCAGTTGGAGAAGATGGGGCTTAGCCGGTTGACGGAAATTTACGAAGCCGCCTATACCCGCTACCGGGAAAGCTGAGCGGCAGGCAAGCGAAAGCGAATGAAGGGCAGCTCCGGACGGGTTCCGGAGCGCCCTCGTTCCCGCGGATAGCGAACCGTTCGCCGAAGGAGTGTTTACATGACAGCGAGTTCGGAGAGGCCGGCGGCGAGAACGCTGTTGCCGCGCTCCATTCGAAAAAATTGGGATTTGTACCTGCTCGTCCTGCCGGTTGTCGTTTACTTTCTGCTCCTGAAATATTTGCCGATGTACGGCATACAGATCGCGTTCAAGGATTTCTCCGCCGCCAAAGGAATATGGGGAAGCCCATGGGTCGGCTTTAAGCACTTCGAGCGTTTTTTCGACAATTATCAATTTTGGACGCTTATTCGGAATACGCTGGAAATCAGCATTTATCAGATACTGGTCGCCTTTCCCATGCCGATTCTCTTTGCGCTCCTGGTCAACGAAGTGCGGGGAAAATGGTTCAAGAAAAGCGTTCAGGCCGTCGCCTTTATGCCGCATTTTCTGTCGACGGTGGTGCTGGTCGGCATCGTGATGGCCTTTCTGTCGCCTTCGACGGGACTCGTCAATCAGGCGATCCGCCTGTTCGGCGGAGAACCGGTCTACTTCATGACGGAGCCGCAGCTGTTCAAATCCATTTATGTTTTCTCCGACGTGTGGCAGAACATGGGGTTCAGCTCCGTTCTCTATATCGCGGTTTTGGCCGGCATCGACAAGAGTTTGTACGAAGCGGCGATGATCGACGGCGCAAGCAAATTCAGGCGGCTTCTCCATATCGCCGTTCCATGCCTGATCCCGACGGCGATCGTTATGCTGATCTTCCAGTTCGGCTCTATCATGGACGTCGGCTTCGAGAAGATTTTCCTGATGCAGAACGATTTGAACCGCAGCTCGTCCAGCGTCATCTCTACGTATGTGTACGAGATCGGCCTGCTGGGTTCGCAATTCAGCTTTTCCGCCGCCGTGGGCCTGTTCAATTCCGTCATCAATTTCGGATTGATTGTCGCCGTCAACCGGATTGCAAGAAAAAGCGGCACCAGCCTGTGGTGATGGAGGAAGCGATACATGGAATTCAACCCTAAGACGAAGAGCAGGGGGGATCGCTTATTCGACGTTGTCGTCTATACGGTCCTCGCGATCGTCATGCTCGCAACGCTGTACCCGCTATTGTATATCGTCAGCGCTTCCTTCAGCGATCCCCTGGCGATCGTGAAAGGCCGTTTGTGGCTGTGGCCGCAGGACGTGACGCTGGAATCTTACCGCAAGGTTTTCCGGAATCCCGATATTTGGATGGGCTATCGAAACTCCCTGATTTATCTGGTCGTCGGAACGGCCGTCAATATCGCGATGACGACGATGGGCGCCTATGCGCTGTCCCGGAGGGATCTGAAAGGCCGGCACGCGCTGTCGCTGATCTTTACTTTTACGCTGATCTTCAACGGCGGGCTGGTACCCACTTATTTGACTTACAAAAACATGCTCGGACTGTACGACAACCTGTGGGTTATGGTCATTCCGAGCGCGGTCAGCGTGTGGAATCTGATCGTCATGCGAACGTATTTTCAAACCTCGATTCCCTATGAACTGCAGGAGGCGGCCTTTATCGACGGCTGCAGCAATGTCGGCACGCTGGTTCGGATCGTGCTGCCGCTGTCGATGCCGATCGTCGCCGTCATGACGATGTATTACGGCGTCGCGCACTGGAACTCGTATTTTCCGGCCCTGATCTATCTTCACGATCACTCGCGGCTGCCGCTGCAAATGATCATCCGGAATTTGTTGATTCAGGAGGATATGTCCAACATGGCCGGGGGCGACGGCGCGAGCCTGATGGATCAAATTTTGCAGGCCGAGGGAATGAAATACGCGGTCATCGTCGTATCGAGTCTTCCGATGCTGATCATGTATCCGTTCGTGCAGAAGCATTTCGTCAAAGGCGTCATGGTGGGGGCCGTCAAGGGCTGACCGGGTCTAACGGCGCCGGCGAGGCTCCCGAGATATTTACTCAACCTAATCGAATGGAGAGAAAGACGTTGGAACATCATCATCGTCAACCTACGGCGGATGCCGGGCTGCTGAGCGAAGGCAAGCGCGCGACGGCGGAAAATGCGGCGGACGGCACCGAAGCCGGGTTCGCGGTGGACGGGCGGGACGATACGCATTGGGCGGGCGCGCCGTACTACGTGTGGTGGCAGCTTGATCTGGAGCGGGTCTGCCGGGTGGAACGCCTCCGCATCGAGACGGAGGCGGGGACGGAGGGAGTCGCAACCTATTTTATCGAGCACAGCCGGGATTTGCTTAATTGGGACACCGTTGTCGAGAAAACGGAGCGCCGAAAGTCCGATGCCGGAGGGGAGCAATACGAGACGGACTTCGAAGCCCGCTATATCCGGGTAACGCTTACGTACTGCTCGACGGGGGAGACCGTGGGGATTCGCCATTTCCAGGCGTTCGGCCGGGCGCCGGCGGAACGGGAACCGGCAGCCGCCTCCCGGCGTTCGCCGCTGAAGTTCGCCGCTGTTTCGTACGATCGGGCGCAAGGCTTCGAATCCGCCGAGACGGACGAGATCGAAACGGGGCGGACGGACCGCGTCGTCCTGAGCGGCGAAGCCGGCAGCTACCTTCTGTACCGCGGCGTGGATTTTACCGAAGGGGGCGTCGATCAGCTGCGCGGAGAATTCGGGTTCGCCGATCTCGACAAGTCGAAGCGGGTTACGCTCGAAGTGAGAGCGGACGATTTGCGCGGCGAGAAGATCGGAGAGCTCGTGCTGTTCAAGCAGTGGAAGCGCTGGTCCGTTCTGGCCGGCAGCTTAAAGCATGAGAATCCGGCGCTGCTGAAAGGGGTTCACGACGTCTACCTGACGCTCGCTTCCGTCGATCCCGGACAAGCATTGATGATCCGCTGGCTGGCCTTCGTCCGCCGGACGCCGCTGCCCGCGCCCCGGCCGAAGCCTGCCGCTTTGCCCGCCCCCGAAAACGGCGAATATCGAATCTACTTCGGCAATCTGCACAGCCATACCGGGTTCTCCGACGGCATCGGCGTGCCGGAGCAAGCTTACGACTACGCCAGATACGAGGCCGGGCTCGATTTTCTGGCCATTACCGAGCATAGCAATCTGTATGATCACAATCTGGACTGGAACAGGAGCCGCAAGTGGGCGGATATTCAACGGACCGCGGAGGAGAAAACCGAGGACGGCGCGTTCCTGGCGCTGTTCGGCGCGGAGACGACCTGGTACAACCAGTTCGGGCATATGAACACGTACAACATGGAGTTTTTCCTCAACGCTTACGAGACCGAGCTCAACGAGATTCCGGCTTACTATGACATCGTGAAGCGGTACCCGGATTCGATCCAGCAGTGGAACCACCCCTGGTCGTGCGGCAATCGTCATCTGGACGGCTTCGAGCCGTACGATCCGGAACTGGACGAAGTGCTTCATCTGATCGAAATCAACACCATCGAATCCAAGGAACTGGGCGGACTCTACTATTACGTCCTGGCGCTGGATAAGGGCTGGCATGTGGCGCCTGTCGGCAGTCAGGACAATCATCGCGGCCAATGGGGGACGGAAAATACGCTTCGCACGGGCGTACTTGTCGAAAAGCTGACCCGCGAGCACTTCTTCGACGCGGTCCGGCATCGCCGGGTTTATTTTACGTCGGCGCTTCACTTGCACGTATGGTTCAAAGTGAACGGAGCCATTATGGGCTCGATCATTCCGCGTACGGGCGAACTGGAATTCGAGATCAAGGCGCTGTTCGGACCGGAGTCGGGCAGCCGGATCGTCAAGGCGGAAATTGTCGGCGAGCGGGGCGAAGTGCTCCATGCGATCGAACATGACGGCCGGCATTTGGAGTATAAGGTTAGCTTGACCTGCGAAAGCCGGTATTTTTTTGCGAAAATCTATCAGGAAGACGGGGAATTCGCGGCCACAGCGCCGGTATGGGTGAACAACGAATAACGATCGCCGAGGAGGAAAAGAAATGGATTCATTCCGGAAAGTCTCGCAATTCGCATTGTCTGTTTTCGTATTTTTATCCCTGATCCTGGCTTCCGCCGCGCCGAACTCCGCATCGGCGGAGAGCGTAATTCCGATCGGAAGCGCCGCGGAGCTCGAGCAAATTCGGAACCATCCTTCCGGTGATTTCCGATTGACGGCGGATATCGTGCTGACGGGTGAATTTACGCCGATTCCCTCGTTCACCGGAACGCTTGACGGAGACGGCCACGCGATTTACGGCCTGATGATCGCGGCAAGCGGAAGCCAGCCCAAGGCGGCTTTTATCGTCGACAATGGAGGGACGATCGAGCGGATCGGGTTCGTCGACGTCGACATTTCGGGACTGAGCGCCAATTCCACATACTGGGCGGGCGGCATCGTCGCGAGAAATACCGGAACGATCCGGGAAAGCTACGTCACGGGCACGATTGCCGGCGGATACCGCAGCGCCGGGATCGCGGTAACCAACTACGGCCAAATTCAGGATGTGTACGCGGAAGCGGCCGTCAGCGCCAAAGTCGAGAGCGGCGGTCTCGTTGCCGTATCGGAGAGCGGTTCCTCGATTCGTTCATCCTATGCGATTCCGGACGTCTATTCGGAACTGAACAATTCGGGCGGCATTTCCGCCTATGCCTACACGGGCGCGGTCATCGAAAATAACGCGGTGCTGGCGGGCACGATCGACAACGGCAGCGGCAGCAACATCGGCCGAATTGCGGGCCGCCTGAACACCGCGCCTTCCTTGATCAACAATATCGCCTCCGAGAACGCCCTCGTCCAGGGCGTCGGGGCGACAGGCGGAACGCTGAACAATCAACAGGGGCTTTCCGTGACCGATGCCGCGTTGAAGCTGGAGACGACGTACGAGAGCGATCTGGACTGGGATTTTGACGCGGTCTGGGAAATGAGCGCCGAGCTCGAACGTCCCGTCCTGCAGTTCGCGGACGAACCGGAGCCGGTCGAGCTCGCGACGGCGGCGGACCTGGAGCTGATTCGCGCCAACCCGTCGGGCCACTTCAGGCTGACGGCGGATATCGAGCTGACCGGGAACTTCGTTCCCCTTGACACGTTTAGCGGAACGCTGGACGGAGACGGGCATACGATCGACGGGCTGACCGTCGTTGCGGATGCCGGCCGTCCCAAAGTCGGCTTCATCATCGAAAACAGAGGGACGATCTCCCGCATCGGCTTTACGAATGTCGCCGTCGTCGGCAAAACGACGGATACGGGCTTTTGGGCGGGCGGCATCGCCGCCGAAAACCGGGGGACGATCCGGGAGAGCTTCGTAACCGGAATGATCGTCGGCAGCTACCGCAGCGGCGGCATCGCCGCTCATAACTACAGCGTCATCAAAAACGTGTTTTCCGACGCCGTCGTGAAGGCCAGAGGCGAGAGCGGCGGCCTGGTGGCGGTATCCGAAGGCGGATCCACGCTGTCGACCTCTTATGCGGTTCCGGATGTGTATTCCTTGCGCAACAATACGGGCGGACTGTCCGGCTACGCCTACACCGATGCGGTGATCCGGAACAATGCGCTGACGGCGGGCACGATCGCCAACGACGGCGGGAGCAGCATCGCCCGCATCGCGGGCAGGATCAACGGCAGTCCGACCTTCGAAGGCAACATCGCCTCGGCGAATGCTCTCGTGCAAGGGCAGACGGTCACGGGCGGAACAAGCGGCAATAACCAGGGACAGAGCGTGACCGACGGCGAGCTTGGTCTCGCATCCACCTATCGGGATCGGCTTGGCTGGAACTTCGACGATATATGGGAGATGAACGCGGCGACCGGCCTTCCGTTCCTGCAAGCTTTCGAGGAGCTTCCGCAGGATGAAGCCAATTCGATCATTTACCGGGTGTTCCGGGACGAAACCGTGGAACTGTCCGCGGGCGTCGAACACCGGAAGATGGATTTCGTCGACGCGAACGGGCATATTCAAAAAGCCAACCTGATCGAAGCGGACATCACGCTGCCGCAGAACACGATTATCGTCGGCGTCAAGGACAACCAGATCCCGCCGACCGATGCGAAAGGCAACTATATCCGGACCGAAGACAGCGAGGGGCACGACACCATCAAGGCAACCGTCGATGTCCAGGCGGCCACCACCGTCATCCCGGGCAAAAAAGTCGTGGCGGGCGTGAACGGAGAGTTTTACACCGAGGAAGGCCCGGAGGGCTATATGATTAAAGACGGATCTTCAGTCATTAACGGGGTCCGCATTTCGGGCGTGGACGGCAAGCAGTATCCGTTCCACGGATTCTTCGGCATCCGCAAGGACGGAACCGCGATGATCGGCAATTACGATGCGGATTGGGAAGCGGTCAAAGACGACCTGGTCCAGGCTTCCGGAGGACAGTTCCAGATTGTGAGGAACGGCGTCGCCCAGGATTTCAATGGTCTGGTCATTTCGGATCCGAACGATCCGAATTATGACGAGCAAACATATTACCGGCATGCCGAACGTCATCCGCGGACGGCGGCCGGTATCCGCAGCGACGGCACGGTGCTGTTTGCGGTGGTCGACGGGCGCGGGGCCAACGATTCGACCGGCTTCTATATCGAGGAGCTGGGACTGTACATGAAGGAATTGGGAGCATACCAGGCCATCAACATGGACGGCGGGGGCTCCTCTACGGCCGTGGCGCTGAACGGCGAACTGGGCCGGTATGAGATCGAGAACACGCCGATCAACAAGGTGGACGGAGTCAATACGCCCGGAGTTCCGCGCGAAGTGTTCTCTTCGCTGCTCGTGCTGGTCGATCAACCTTAAGCTTCGGAGAAGCGCGTCAGCCGTGTCTTGCGTATTGCGGGCACGGCTGATATTGTTGTTGGGGAAGCGCTCTGCGCGATGTTTCGACGATCCGAACCGGCTTGGATGATCAAGTATGGAATCCGTCCCGAGAACGAAAGTTCTTCGGGACTTTTTTGATTGGCCGCGAAGGCGGTCGGCATTCTGTATAATGGAAGAAGGACGATATCGAGCGAACCTAAAGCAATCCGGTTCACCTAGAGGAAGGGAAGACCCATGAAAAAAGTCATCGTCATCGGAGCGGGAATCCTCGGCGCGTCGACCGCGTACCAGTTGGCCCGAATGGGGGCGGAGGTTCTCCTCATGGACCGCAAGGATCAAGGACAAGCCACGGACGCCGCTGCCGGCATCATTTGCCCCTGGCTGTCGCAGCGGCGCAATCGGGCATGGTACACGCTGGCGAAAGCAGGCGCGCGATATTATCCCGAGATGGTGGAACAGCTGCAGGAAGAAGGGGAGACCGAAACCGGCTATGCCCGGGTCGGCGCCCTTGGCGTTCATCGCGACTTGGAGAAAATCGGCAAGCTGGAGGAGCGTGCGCGGCTGCGCAAAGAAGACGCTCCGGAGATCGGCGAGATTGCCGTCCTGGACGGGGAACAGACCCGGAATCTCTTTCCATTGCTGGCGGAAGGCTATTCGTCCGTTCGGATCGGCGGCGCTGCCCGCGTAGACGGCCGCGCACTTCGCGACGCGTTGATCCGGGCGGCGCAACGAAACGGAGCCGTCCTGATCCGCGGGGATGCGGCGCTTACGTACGATTCCGACCGCGTCACGGGAGCGGCCGTCGGGGGAACGAGCTACGAGGCCGACGTCACGATCGTTTGCGCGGGCGCCTGGGCGAGCCGGCTGATGCGGCCATTGGGCATCCGCTTCAAGGTCGGCTATCAGAAAGCGCAAATCATGCACCTTCAAGTTCATGGGGAGCACGACACGGGCGCCTGGCCCGTCCTGATCCCGCCGACCGATCAATACGTGCTGGCATTCGAAGGACGGAAAATCGTCATCGGGGCGACGCACGAGAACGACATCGAAGACTACGATACGAGGATCACCGCAGGCGGAATGCGGGAGCTATTGGAGAAAGGCTTGGCCCTGGCTCCGGGCTTGTCCGACAGTACGTTTAGCGAGATGAGGGTCGGGTTTCGCCCGTTTACCCCGGGTTTTCTGCCGGTTATCGGCGCGATCCCGGGCTGGAACGGTCTTCTGACGGCCAACGGGCTCGGGGCGTCGGGCTTGACGGTCGGGCCTTATTTGGGAAGCCAGTTGGCGAAGCTGGCGTTGGATCGGCCTCTGGAACTCGATTTAAGCGATTATGACGTACGCAACGCGATGGAGGAATTCGGGGCCCAATAAGGCAGCACTATCGCTTGCCGGCGACAGACTGGGGATTTCGTCTCCTTGTCTGTCGCTTTTTTTGCGTTTGCTCGTCCATGGGCAACGAATAGCGCCTTGACAGCTCCAAACGCTTGTCGAAAAACTCGTTCCGATGCCCCCGATGCCCGCCGTGTCCATGTCTTCCCTCGCGCATAACCGGTTTTCCTCCTTTTCCCGTATGCGAACGTACAGAATTTCCGTATGTATACGAATGTATGCGCGGTCCGGGTCGTTTGTCAAGAACGGCTCGTTCCGCCCGAAAAAAACCTTTTAAGTTTCATTAAAGGTTCCAGCCTTACCATACAGACATGGACGACAGCCCGGTCGCCGGGAAAAAAGGAACGAGAGCGGCACGGGCGCGTCGACAACGGAAAGGAGGTGAGTGCAATGAAACGATCTTCGGTTTTAATCGGTATCGCGATCGGTGCGATTTCCGTTCTGGTCGTTCTGGCGGTTTTTAAAATGAGCGCGTTGTTATTCGGTTCGGCTCCCCATCCCGGCCAGGAATGGAACGACGTCTTCCGCCACGGTCATCGCGGCTACGCGCCCTTTATGAAATCCGAGGGTCGCCCGGAATTCGGCATGGATTCGTCATGGCCCGTCCTGCTTCGAATCGCGTTCCTGATCGGCGGCATCGTTCTTTTCGCCAAGGCGAAGGGAGTCCTCCGATGGACGGGAGCCGTATTCGCCGCTTTTTGCGCCATGAGCCTATTTACGCCCCTGTGGGGGATCGCGATGATGGTCGTCGTTTACATGGTTTACAGGAGAATCGCGAATAATCGCCGGCATGAAGCGCCCGGAGCGATTACCGTATTCCCTTCTTCGATAGAGACGCGCGCAAGCCGGGGCCGGTTCCTGGACGAATGGGAACGCCAACAACATAAGGAGGACTGATTGGAATGGGAATTTTCTCTAGAGCAAAAGATATCGCAGCCGCGGACGTGCATCGTCTTCTCGATCGGGTGGAGGACCCGGTCAGCATGGCCAAGCATTATATCCGCCAGCTGGAGGAGCAGATCGACAAAACCCGTTCGGCACTGGAAACTCAACTTGCGGCCGAACAGCATTACGACGTGCTGGTGGCGAAAAACGGCCAGGTCATCGACAAACGCGCCCGCCAGGCCGAGCTTGCCGTCGAGCGTGACCAGGACGACATCGCTTCGCTTGCCATTCAGGAGAAGCTGCACCATTCGAAGCTGCAGCAAACGTATTTGGAGCAGCGCGATGCGGTCCGGAAACAAACGCTGGCGCTGCGCGAAGAGTTGAAGCGGCTTCTGGACCTGCATAAGGAGCTGAGCGACAAGCTGACGTTCCTTCTGGCGCGGACGAACGCGATGAACGCTTTGCGCGCGACGGCGGCCGTGTCCTCGGCTGATGCCGGAAAAATTTCGCGCGGCTTCGAGCGAATGGAGCAAAAGGTGATGCGCCTTGAAGCGGGGACGATAGCTTATCGGACGATGGATTCGATGTCCGCCCGCCTGTCGGACTGGTCCGATCAGGACGAGGTGCAGGCGGAGCTGGCCCGGCTCAAGGCCGCCAGGAAAAGCTCCTGATCCCGCGGCGGCGTTAGGCCCCGGTTGCGCTGAGCCCGCGGTTGCGCCGAACCCCGCGGCGTAGCTGCCCTGACCGAAACCGGCTCCCCCTTACGGCATTGGCGAGGATCACCGGGGCACCGGTACGGGGTCAAGATCGTCCGGGCCGCGATCAGGGAGTTGGGGGTTCGGCGAAATCGTCATCGAGCGACGCCGTTCGTCCCATTTTATGGGGAGCTCGGCTATGGAGTCTGGAGAAGCTAGGCCAAAACGAAAAGCAGCTCGAACGCGAGCCCCTTGAAGAAGGATGACGGCGGAGCGAACAGCAGGCAGGCAAAAGAACCTTCGAAGCCGAACGCGGGTCGGCTCGAAGGTTCTTTGCGACGCGTACAACTCACCCGCCATCCGCAAGCAATTGAGTAAAAATGACTCACCTCGCCGCCTCCGCATGTCCGCGGTCGATCCAGATGAGTCGTGGTGACTCATCTCGCCCCGTCCAACGCATGAAGCTGCCTGAATTTGAGTAAAAATGACTCACCTCGCCGCCTCTGCATGGATTCACAACCAAAGTTTGTATATATTCAGATAATTCAAAATATTATGGATCGGCGTTTCGGGCGGGGGTATCCGTTGTTTCGATTTTTCACTCGTTTGATGCCGGGCAAGCCGGATATTCTTCCGGCCGCGATTTCTGTTACTATTAGAAAACGGAGTTTTATCGCGCCTCATTCGGATGAGGGAAGAGGCTGAGGGGACAAGACATGAGCGTTCAACTTACGGAACGGATGATTCAATCGCTATGCGGAGCGAGTTCTTACCGGAAGGGACAGGCCTGCCGGAGGGCGGGAAAGGTATCGCTGACCCTCGCCGAGACGGATGCCGGGCGCTCGGTTTACGAAGCGGCCGTGAAGGACAACGGCAATTGCCGGGTCGTCGTCGAAATTCGGCGGGACGGGAATGTCGCGGCGGAATGCGCTTGTTCCGCGAACTTTTCGTTCGATAAATACTGCAAGCACGTCGCCGCAGTTCTACTGCAAATCTTGGCGAACCAGCGATTCGGGGAGCCGGACGGCGAACGGCCGGCATCCGAAGCGTCCGAAGCGTCCGAAGCGACGAACGCCGACGCTCCCCCGGACGCGGAAGAGACGCGGCGGGTCAATCGCGTGCTGGACTTGTTTCGGCACCGGCCGCGGGCCTCCGGAGGTTCCCGGTCCCTGTTCGAATCCCGAACGCCGCTGGAGGCCGAGTTTATCGTAGCGCCGTACCCGGCCGGCCCTCGCCGGCATTTGCTCGGGATCGAGCTTCGGATCGGGCCGTCCGGCCAATACGCCGTGCCGGACATCCGGGAGTTTCTCGGCCGTTACGAACGGGGGGAAGAGCTGGCCGTCTCCCGCCATTTCGAGTACGATCCGGCCCGGCATTGCTTCGCCGCCGCGGACGACGCGGTTTTCGCCGGGCTCGTCGAGGTCCGGCGCCACGAGAAGCTGCAGCGCGAAGCGGCCGGCGCTTTGTACACGGGCGAAGTCGGGGATACGCGGACGCTGCCGATCCCGCCTTTTGCCTGGGAGGCGGTCGCCTCCCGGCTTGCCGAAGCGCCGCGCGCGAAGATCAGGCAAGGCGAGCGCGTCCATGACGGCGTTCGCTATGCCGACAAGCCGCTTCCGCTGCGGTTCGAGTTCGATCGGGACGAAGACGGGAGCTATCGGCTCGACATCCGCGGACTTAACGACATTCACGTTCTCGAAGCGTACGGGATGGCGCTGACGGAAGGGGGCTTCGCGAAGCTGGGCCCGGAGGAAGGCAAACGGCTGGCCGAACTGCAGAAAACGATGCGAGTGGGCGAAGCGGACCGGCTCCGGATTCCGCCGCGGCAGATGGAGCCGTTCATGGAACGGGTCGTCCCCGGCCTGATGAAGCTGGGAGAAGTGCACATCGCGCGGGCGGTTTCCGACCGCATCGTGCAGTCCCCTTTGGACGCCCGCGTTTATTTGGACCGCGTCCGGGAACGGCTTTTGGTCGGACTGGAGTTCCAATACGGCGACATCGTCATCAATCCGCTGGAAGATCCGAACGCGCGCCGGGGGGAAGCCCGCATTCTCGTGCGGGACGGGGAGAAGGAAGCGCGGATTTTGGAGCTGCTGGAGGCGGCGGCGTTCGCCAAAACCGAGAGCGGTTTTTTCATGCAGGACGAAGAGAGCGAGTTCGATTTTTTGCATTTTATCGTGCCGCAGTTGGAAGAGTTGGCCCGAATTTACGCCACGTCCGCCGTCAAAGAAAGACTGTACGCCGGAAATCCGTCGCCGAACATCTCGGCGGAGCTGGACGAGCGCACGAATTGGCTGGAGTTTCGCTTCCGGATGGACGGCATTCCCGAATCGGAAATCCGCGACGTCATCCGTTCGCTTGCCGAGAAACGAAAATACCACCGGCTGCAAAACGGCGCGCTGCTTCCTTTGGATTCGGCCGAGTTTCAAGAAATGATCCGCTTCCTGAACGAGATCGGGCTGCCCGAAAGCAAAACCGGGATCGGCGACTCGTTCGCTCTTCCCGCCGCCCGCGCGCTTCACCTGCTCGATGCCCGCGATCGCGAGGGCGGCGGCATCGTCCGGCTGGGCAAGTCGATCCGGCGGCTGCTTGCGCATTTGCGGAATCCGGATCATCTCGATTTTCCCGTGCCGGAATCGCTTTCGCCCGTGCTGCGGGATTATCAGCAATTCGGCTACCAATGGCTCAAGACGCTCGCCCATTACCGGTTCGGCGGCATTCTCGCGGACGATATGGGACTTGGAAAAACGGTGCAGAGCATCGCCTTCCTCGTCTCCGCGCTCCCGGAAATCCGAGCCCGCAAGCAGCCGGCTCTCATCGTTTCGCCGGCTTCGCTCATGTACAACTGGCTGAGCGAGCTGCGCAAATTCGCGCCCGGCGTCCGGGCGATCGCCGCCGACGGCGCCAAATCCGCACGGATCGCGGCTTTGAAAGAAGCGGCGAACGTCGACGCCGTCATCGTCTCCTACCCGCTGCTGCGCCGGGATATCGCGCGTTATGCGGAGCTTTCGTTTCATACGCTTTTTCTGGACGAGGCGCAAGCGTTCAAGAACGACGCCACCCAAACCGCGCGAACGGTCAAGTCGCTGCGCGCCGAGCACCGGTTCGCGCTCACCGGAACGCCGATCGAAAATTCGCTGGAGGAGCTGCGGTCGATTTTCGACGCGGTTTTTCCCGGACTTTTTCCGGACCGGAAAGCGTTCGGCGAGCTTTCGCGCGAGACGATCGCGCGGCGCGCCCGCCCGTTTCTGCTGCGGCGGCTGAAAAGCGACGTGCTTCGGGAGCTTCCCGAGAAGATCGAGTCGATGCAGGTGTCCGAGCTGCTGCCGGAGCAGAAGAAGCTTTACGCGGCTTACCTGGCCCGGCTCCGGAGCGAAACGCTGAAGCATTTGGACGAGAACGGCTTTCGGAAGAGCCGGATCAAAATTCTGGCCGGCTTGACGCGGTTGCGCCAAATCTGCTGCCACCCCGAGCTGTTCGTCGAAGACTATGCGGGCGGCTCGGCCAAGCTTGAGCAGCTGCTGCAGACGATCGAGGACTGTCGCAGCGCGGGCAGGCGGATGCTCGTATTCTCCCAATTCACGGAGATGCTCGGGCTGATCGGCCGCGAGCTCGGCTATCGGGGCGTGCCGTTTTTTTACCTTGACGGCGGCACGCCGGCTTCCGAGCGGGTCGAAATCTGCGCGCGCTTCAACGAAGGCGAGCGCGATCTTTTCCTCATTTCGCTCAAAGCCGGCGGCACCGGGCTCAACCTGACGGGCGCGGATACGGTCGTGCTGTACGATCTCTGGTGGAATCCCGCCGTGGAGCGGCAGGCCGAGGATCGCGCGCACCGCATCGGCCAGAAGAAAGTCGTGCAGGTCATTCGCCTCGTCGCCCAAGGCACCGTGGAGGAGAAAATGCACGAGCTGCAGCAAAAGAAAAAATCGCTGATGGAGGAAGTGATCCGGCCCGGCGAAGAGGCGCTTTCCGCGCTCACCGAGCGGGACATCCGCGAGCTGCTGGCGATCGAATGAGCGGCTATTCGGCTTTGTTTTTGTAATCGCTGGGACTGTATCCGGTATACTGCTTGAACACCTTGCTGAAATAGAAAGGGTCCGCATAGCCGACGTGCTCGGCGATTTCCTTGATCAGCACGAACGGATGCTCCTTGATGAACCGGCAGGCTTCCTCCATGCGCAGCTGGACGAGATAATCGGGGATCGATAGCCGGAACGCGCGTTTGAAAACCCGGTTCAAATAAGCCGGATCGGGAAGGGAATTTTGAAAGGCCTAGGAGACGGCCGTTTCGCGCCGAGAGCGCCGACGAGCCGGGCGGAAAGCATTCAGGCCATCCGCGGCGCTGTTGGAGCATGACGCGAAGGAGCCCGGCATCGCCAACGTCTAATTGCTAAATGAATCGATTGTAAGATGCTGCAAGCGGCTCGCCGCTCGCAGCTTTTTTTCGGAACGATCCGCCCCTTCAAACTCGAGCGTCCAACTATCTCTCAAAAAACTAACTTGACACCATTAAATTCTGTTTATATAATAACTAACAAAAAGTAATTACCTGAAGTTTTCAGGAATGTTGGTGTAGGTTATGGGTTTGTTGGATAAAATATTCGAAAAAGCGAACGAGGAGGAACAAACAATGGAAAAATTGAACATCGGCATTATTTTGGGAAGCACGCGCCAAGGCCGCGTAAGCCCGCAGGTGGGCGAATGGGTGAAAGGGATCGCGGACAAGCGCGGCGACGCGAACTATGAGATCGTCGATATCGCCGATTTCAAGCTGCCGTTTCTCGGCGAAGCCGACGCGCCGGGAATCGCGGCCTGGAACGAAAAGCTGGCCAGCCTGGACGGATTCGTTTTTATCGTTCAAGAATACAATCACAGCATTACCGGGGCGCTGAAAAACGCGCTCGACCTGGCACGCGAGGCCTGGAACAACAAGGCCGCGGGCATCGTAAGCTACGGCTCGACGGGCGGCGCGCGCGCGGCCGAGCACCTTCGCGGCATTTGCGGCGAATTGAAAATCGCGGACGTGCGGACGCACCCGACGCTTTCGCTGTTTACCGATTTCGAAAACGGCTCGACGTTCAAGCCGCAAGAGCTGCATCTGACGAATGTCAACGCGATGCTGGATGAAGTGGTGGCATGGAGCGGCGCGTTGAAGACGCTGCGGCAATAAGCCGCCAATAGCAAATCCCCTCCGGAACGGCAAGCGTGCCTCCCCGGAGGGGATTTGCTGTTTCGGCCTCGCTTTATGCCTATGGCCGAACGCATTTGAGTAAAATTGACTCATCTCCCCGCCTCCGCACGCCCGCAGCCGCTCCATTTGAGTCGTGGCGACTCATCTCGCCGCCTCCGCACGCCCGCAGCCGCTCCATTTGAGTCGTGGCGACTCATCTCAACATTACATCCCGCCATGCCGTACCGCGACGCTAAGCTTGAGTCGGCAATGGCGATGAAAACGACCCGCTAAGCGCCTGAACGTTTGCGGCTATTCCATCAACCGCAGCAGGAGCACGCCGGCAATGGTAACGCCGATTCCGAGCAGTTGCGCGCGCGTGAACCGTTCCTTCAGGAACACGCGGGTAAACAGAAGAATGAGCAGCACGTTCGTGGCGATGACGGCGGACACGAGTCCGGCCGCGCCCAACTTGAACGCGGGAAGGATGAGCATCATCCCGGAAGCGTTCGTCAGGCCGACCGTCATGCCCCACAGAAGCGTACGCCAAGCCGGCCAGCGCGGCGGTCGTCCGGGGTCCGCCTCCGTCTCCGCGACCGCGTTCACCGTCGCCCCGGCCGAGCGGGCGGCCGATGCCGTGCCGTCCGGCGAATCCAAATCCGCGGCCCGGCGTTTCGGCTGGACGGACATTTTGAACCAGACCGCGAAAAACAGCAGCGAACCCGTCGCGAACATCGTCGTCAGCGTCGGAAGCACCTCCGCGCTCCAGAGCTGGGACTGCTTGGAGGAGAGGTCGTTGGCCGCGAAGCCGAGCATCGCGAGAACGGCCCATTGCGCTCCGTTCAGATTGGACAGCTTCAGATCGTTGGAATAACGAATGACGATGATGCCGAGCAGGATGACGCAGAGCGCGCCGAATTGCCAAACGTTCAGCGTTTCGCGCCATAGCGCGTAAGCTCCGGCCGCGACGACGACGGGCGGCAGCGCGGTGATGATCGCGACGAGCGACGCTTTGCCGACGGCGAAGCCGCGGTACATCGCCATGTTGGCCACGAACGAGAACGTTCCCATCGCCATGCCGGTCATGGCGCCCCGGGTCCACGGCTGCCCGAGGAAGGCGTTGACGGCCAGCGTCAGGATCGTGCCGCACAAAAAAACGCCCAGCAGCATCAGATTGCGGTCAAGCGGCTTGCGCGACGACCACTGGTACAAAATGGCGCGCATGCCGAAACAGAAGGCGGCGGCCGCTGCGTACAAAAGCCACATGTTTTCTCAGGACCCCTTTGGTGAAGTAAACGCTCTCTATGACGTCTCCTCCTTATAGTAACAGACTTTGTCACTGCCGCAATCGGTTGCGCCGGATTTTCGCCGCCCGCTGCCGGCGCGAGCGCAGTCCCGGATCGGAGCGAATCTTGGTCGGGCGCAGCATCCCATTCGGCACAAGTGTTAACTTGAGTGGATTTTGTCCAACGTAAAACCGCCCGGTGCATGAGAACGATGAGTTACAGTGGATTTTATCCAATGAAAAAAGCCTTTTTGTCCGGAATGGATTCAAAACGCCGATTTTCGTTGGATATTTTCCAGCATAGCCGGAGCTTTTTGCGTTTCTTCCGCTCCTCGTTGGATGTTTTCCAACGAAGGACGCGGGGGGAATCGGCTTGGCCGGGAAAAGGGACATTCGGCGGCGACGAAAAGATGTTTTGGCCGAACGGCTTGGTACCCAACCGGGCAAGACGCCGGTGCGGTGCCCGCTCGCGCCCAACCGGGCAAGACGCCGGTGCGGTGCCCGCTCGCGCCCAACCGGGCAAGACGCCGGTGCGGTACCCGATCGCGCCCAACCGGGCAAGACGCCGGTGCGGTACCCGATCGCACCAACCGGGCAAGACGCCGGTGCGGTACCCGCTCGCGCCCAACCGGGCAAGCCGCCCGGCGAGCATATCGGCCAGGCTCGCGCCTGTTAGCGGCTGGCGTCCCCGGTGCGGCGGGGAACCGCTTGGCCTCCGTTTGCCGCGAAGGCGAAATTAAGGCGTGCGCAAACGGGCGGTACGAGGTTACAATCGAAGCGGGGATGTACGGCCGCGTTCATGGCCGGATCGAATCGTCCCCTGCTGAAAAACGACGACCGCAAGGAGCGGCCGATCCGCTCCCGGCCGTACGGGAGGGTAAACGATTGAGAGATCGCTTTTTCGCCAGGCTTCGCTTCCGGCGCATTCGCAGCCGCGTGCTCTTCGCTTTGATAGCGCTTTCAGTTCCCCCGCTGTTTTTGCTCGGCTATCTTTCCTTCAATGTCGCCAAGGACACGCTCATGGAGACGAACGCGCGAGTCAACGAGGACCATTTGCGGACGTCCAGCGAGGTCGCGGATTTGCTGTTCCGCAACATTACGAACCTGAACCGGGCCATCGTGCTGAACGGCAGCCTGCGCAACGACCTTGTCGCCGGCGTCGGCCGAACCGACGAAGAACAGAGCGTCATCCGCAAGCGGATGCAATCCGAGCTGCAGCGGATGATTAACGATAATTTCGTGGATTCCCGGTTTATCGAGTCGATATGCATATACAACGTCGATTACGACGCGTTCTGTCTGGGGCGAACCGACGACGCCGGCATTTACGAAGGTCCGAGCAGGCTTGCGGCCATAAGCGGCGAGCGGTGGCATCGAACCGCCGTCGACGCGCAGGGAAGAGTCGTTTTTTTCGGCTACAACGTGCTTGGAGACTCGCAAAATTCGTTTTCCACGGTCAAGCTTTTCCGCGATCCCGTCAGCCACAGCGGCCAGCCGATCGGCATGCTCGTTTTCAACATTTCGAAATCGATTTTCGGCACGATCTTCACCGGGGCGCAAAAATACGGCGGCGAATTTATCGCGCTCGACGCTTCCGCGGGCGATGTGGCCGCCATGCTCTATCCCGCCTCTTCCGCACACTTCCGAAACCTGGAGCCTGGCGACGAACCCGCGGTCGTCAGCCAACTGCAGAAGCAAGGCTTCCTCGTCAGCCGGCATCCGAACGAGACGACCGGATGGACGTTTCTCCACGTCATCGAAATGAAGGAGCTGCTGCGGCAATCGAACAAAATCGCGACGTACACGACGCTGATCGCCTCTTCCATCGCCGTCGTCGCGATGCTCATCTCCTTTTTCCTGTCGGGCAGCATTACCCGCCCGCTCCTTCAGTTGAAAAAAATGATGGTGGACTGGACCAAAGGGGCCCGGGACTTCGGCGGAACGTTCGAGCGGGACGAGGTCGGCGCGATCGGCGAATCGTTCAAGCGGATGGCGGCGGAGAACGCGAATTTGAACGAAAAGCTGGTCCGCTCCGAGCTGAAGGAACGGGAAGCGGAGCTGCGAACGCTGCAGGCGCAAATCAAACCCCATTTTTTATACAACACCCTGGACTCGATTTATTGGATGGCGACGCTGCAAAAAAACGACGATATCGCCCAAATGGCGGTCTCCCTGTCGGAAAGCTTCAAGCTGAGCCTGAACAAAGGCAAGGAGACGATTCCCGTCTTCAAGGAATTGAAGCACGTCGAGCATTATTTGACGATTCAGAACATCCGGTACGATCGTCGGTTCGCCTACGTGCAGGAGGTGGAGGATTCGATATTGGGGATGGAAATGCTGAAGCTGCTGCTGCAGCCGCTGGTGGAAAACGCGATCTACCACGGCTTGGAGCCGAAAATCGGGAAGGGCACGGTCCGGCTTACGGGAAAGAAGGAGCAGGATTTTCTCGTGTTCGCGGTGGAGGACGACGGGGTCGGCATCGAGGATATGGCCAAAACGGAACAGGGCTACGGCTTGAGCAACGTGAAGGAACGCCTGCTGCTGTATTACGGCCCGTCCAGCTCGCTGTCGATCGAAAGCGAGGCCGGCTTGGGAACGAGGATCCAACTAAAGTTCAAACCTTTCGCAAAGGATGTGAACCCGCGTGCTGAAAGCGGTGCTGTTCGATGATGAATTTATCGTGGTCAAAGGGCTCCGGGAGTCGATCGACTGGGCGGGCTTCGGCATCGAGCTGGCGGGGACGGCCGGGGACGGGGTGTCGGCGCTCGCGCTGTTTCGGTCCGTTCGGCCTGACTTGCTCCTGACGGACATCCGGATGCCGGGCATGGACGGCCTGCAGCTGATCGAAGCCGTTCTGCGGGAAGCGCCGGAAACGTATTGCATCGTGTTCAGCGGCTTCAACGAATTCGATTACGTCCGGCAAGCGATTCAATTGGGCGTGGCGGATTATTTGGAAAAGCCGATAACGATCCGGGCGATGGAAAACGCGATTCGAAAGGCGCTCGGGAAAATCGGCGCGCAGCGGGAAACGCTGGCGATCCGGCGCAAATGGGAGGACAGCCGGCGGGAGCTTCTCGAAAAAGCGACGCTGGACCTGCTCCTGCTGGGGGCGGACGCCGAATGGAAATGGCGGGAGCATTTCGGAGCGCAGGCGGATCATGTCGCGGCCGTGACCGTCTTCGCCGGCTCCGGCGATTTCCGGGTTCCGGATCGGCCGGAATACGAGGCGGTTGCGGTCCGAAGCGGCGAGGAGCGGCTTGCGGCCGTCTTTCATTTTATTCCCCCTTCCCATGACTTCCGGGACATGCTCGCCCAGGAGGCCGAGCATGCGGAGCTGGCCGTGGGCGGCGGCAGGTCCTATTTCGATCCGGCGCAAGCCCGCGCCAGCTATCTGGAAGCGAAAAAGGCGCTGCGCTCCGCTCTTTTTTTGAACATGAAGGGGTTGGTCCGCTTCGAGGAATTGGGAGCGAAGCTGACGGCGCCGAGCGGTCTGTCGGAACGGGAGGAGGACATCATTCTGTGCATGCGGGCGGGCGATTATGCCGGGTTGATGGAACGGGTCGACCGCTTCATCGCGTGGATTCGGGCCGAGAAGATCGATCCCGAGGTCGCGGAGCGGGAAATGGTGAAGCTCCTTTATTTGGCTCTCGAGGCGGCCAGGGAAGGAGGAGCGGCGGCGCTGCCGGACTCGTTCGTCCCGCATGTCGAGATCCGCGAAATGCTCGCCAAAGGCAAAATGCCCGAATGGTTCCGCGAACAGATGGAGCGCATCGCCGACCGGTCCAGGGAAAGCCGCCGGACGTCGGGAATCGCGTCGGTGGAGCGGGCGCGGAGCTTCATCGAACGGAATTTGAGCCGGGATTTGTCGCTGGAAGAAGTCGCGGAGCACGTCGGCATGAACGCTTCTTATTTGAGCGTGCTGTTCAAGGAAGCCGTCGGCGAATCGTACATCAAATACGTGACCCGCATCCGGATCGAACGCGCCAAAAAGCTGCTGTCCGCGGGCATGAAGGTGAACGACGTCAGCGAGCGGGTCGGTTATCGAGCGTACCGGCATTTTTCCGAAGTGTTCAAAAGGGTTACCGGGTTCACGCCCGGCCAGTACCGGGAGGAGAAAGGGGCGCCGAAATAGGTTCCAAAAAAAAACGGACGTCGATCAACGAAATGCGGCAGTGCCCGTGCGCGGGGAAGTCCGCTTATAATCAAGGCATAGGGAGCCCGGGCCCCGAACGCATAAAAGCGAAAAAGAACAGGGGGATGTGCAACATGCCGAAATCGAAAGCATTCGGATTGCTGCTCGCGACGACGCTGATCGCCGGCCTGCTCGCGGCTTGCGGCGGAGGGGGCAGCAACGCGCCGGAGACAAATGCAAGCGCTTCCGCGCCTCCGGCTTCCGCCAGCGGCTCGGAGCCGCGGGAGAGCGAACCGGCCAAGAGCGTCACCATTTCGCTGCTGACCGACAATACGCAGGACGCGGTCAACAGCGCGAAAGCGCTCATCGAAGCGTTCCACGCCAAACATCCGAACATTACGGTCGAGCACGAAACGCGCCCGCAGGGCAGCGAGGGCGACAACTTCGTCAAGACGCGGCTCGCCACCGGCGACATGAACGACGTCTTTTTCTACAATTCCGGCTCGCTGATGCAGGCGCTGAACCCGGAACAGAATTTGCTCGATTTGACGAACGAGCCGTTCCAGGCGAACGTGGTCGACGTATTCAAGCCTACCGTCACGTTCAACGGCAACATTTACGGCGCTCCGGCGGGCTCGACGATGGGCGGCGGCTGGTTTTACAACAAAAAAGTGTACGCCGATCTCGGCTTGTCCGTGCCGAAAACGTGGGACGAACTGATGGCGAACAACGACAGGATCAAGGCGGCGGGCCTGACGCCGATCATCGGCTCGTACAAGGAGACGTGGACCTCTCAGCTGATCGTGCTGGCCGATTACTACAACGTGCAGGCGCAGGAACCGAACTTCGCGGCCGATTATACCGCCAACAAGGCGAAATACGCGACCACCCCCGCCGCTTTGCGAAGCTTCGAGAAGCTGGAGCAGACGGTCGGCTACATGAACAAGGATTTTCTCGCGACGACCTATGACGCGGGCTTGAAGATGCTGGCGGAGGGGAAGGGCGTCCATTATCCGATGCTGACCTTCGCCATCCCGGCCCTGCTGCAAAATTTCCCGGACCAGATGGACAATATCGGCTTTTTCGCCCAGCCCGGGGACAACGCGGATCGGAACGGGCTTACGGTATGGATGCCGGGAGCCGCTTACATTTACAAAAACGGCGCCCATATCGAGGAAGCGAAAACGTTCGTCGAATTCGTCGCCTCCGTCGAGGGCATGGCCGCGATGGCGACCGTTTCCAAGCCGTCCGGGCCGTACGTCATCAAAGGCGCGGAATTGCCGGAGGACACTCCGCAAGTGGTGAAAGACATGATTCCGTATTTCGACGGCAACCTGACGGCTCCGGCGCTGGAATTCGTCTCCCCGATCAAGGGGCCGAGCCTGGAGCAAATTACGGTCGAAGTCGGCTCCGGCCAGCGATCGGCCAAAGACGCGGCGGAAATGTACGACAAGGACGTCGAAAAGCAGGCGCAGCAGCTCGGCCTTGAAGGCTGGTAATCGGGATCGGGATTTCGGCCCTGCTTCTTCCCGGCAGGGCCGAATGTACTCCAAGGCTGGGGGGATCGGCATGAGCAAGGTCATCAGGCGGACGTATTCCAACTATTTTCTGCTGCCGGCGGCCGTCATCTATGTTGCGATTTTCATTTTGCCCACCGTCATGTCCTTCTTCTTCAGCATGACGAGATGGACGCTGGCGGATTGGGAGTTTATCGGCTTTCAGAACTTCGCTACCTTTTTTCAGGAGCCTTCGCTCAGCATCGGTTTTCGCAATACGTTCGTGTACGCGCTCGTCGCGTGCACCCTGAAGGTCGTGCTGGGCTTGCTGCTCGGCGTGTTCCTGACGGCGAAAATCAAAACGAAAGCCTATTTGCGGTCGGTCGTTTTTTTCCCGACGCTGGTGAGCACGATCGCCGTCGGCATCGCCTTCAGCATGATGATGCATCCGACGGAAGGAATGTTGAATACATCGCTTGCCGCTATCGGCATAACCGGCCCCGACTGGCTGGGGGATACCCGGATCGCGCTCCTGTCCGTCGCGCTCGTCGACGTATGGAAAGGCGTCGGATTCGCGACGGTCATCTATATCGCCGGCATTATGTCGATTCCGTCGGATTATTACGAGGCGCTGCAAATCGACGGCGGCAACGCGTTCGATAAATTTTGGCGCATTATCGTTCCGCTCAGCCGTCCGGCGACGAATACCGTCATCATTCTGGCGTTCATCGGCGGCTTGCGCTCGTTCGATCTGATCTGGACGATGACGAAGGGCGGGCCGGGCTTCGCGACGGATTTGATCGCTTCCATCATTTACAAGCAGTACCAGGCCGGATTTTACGGGCTGGCGACCGCGGGCAACGTCATCCTGTTTCTGTTCGTGACGGTGCTGGCTTATCCGCTCTCCGCGTACTTGAACCGAAAAGAGGTCGACCTATGAACCGGAAACTCGGGAAGCTGGTTGTCGAAACGGTCGCGGTGCTGCTGTCCGTCGTCATTTTCTGGGTGCCGCTCTATTTCGTCGCGGTGAACGCGCTGAAGGATCCGAAGGAAGCGTCCGAGCTGAGCATGGCCTGGCCGTCCGTCGTCCATTTGTGGGACAACGTCAGGGAAGTGGTGACGGCGCGCGACTACATGCTGCTGCTGGCTTTTTACAACAGCACGCTGCTGACCGTCCTGTCGATCGCCGTCCTCATCGTCGTCTGCGCGATGGCGGCGTTCGTCATGCAGCGCAAAAAAGACCGGCTCACGCCCTGGCTTACGTTTTTCGTGCTGGCCGGCTTGATCATTCCTCCCGCGATCGTTCCGACGATCTGGGTGCTCGACGGCATCGGGCTGTTCAAGACGATGACCGGCCTGGTCATGGTCGAGGTGGCGCTCGGCTTTCCGTTCGGCGTGCTGCTGTACCGGAACTTCATGGCCACCATTCCGCGCGAAATCGACGAGGCGGCCATCATGGACGGCTGCGGCGGGTTCCGGCTGTTTTTCCGGATGATCCTTCCTCTGCTTCAGCCCGTTACCGCCACCGTGATCGTGACCTCGTCCGTTACGATTTTCAACGACTTCACGAATCCGCTCTACTTTTTCCCGGGCTCGAAAAACGCGACCGTGCAGCTGACCCTGTACAACTTCATGAGCCAGTTCGTCTCCCAGTACAACCTGCTGTTCATGAACATCCTGCTCATTACGATTCCGCCGCTCCTCCTGTTCCTGTTCTTCAACAAAAAGATCGTGGCGGGCATGATGGCCGGATCCGTAAAGGGATAAATTCCGTCAAAAGCATTACCTGATGACCGCGGGTGTCATCGGGATTTTTTTTGGCTAAAACTAATGTAACCGCAGCTTTGGTCGACACGTAAATGGAATGACCTGTATGATAGGAACAGGACATATGGAGATGACGGGGGAATAGGATGATCAAACTTTCAAAGTTTTCGCAATTGGGCTTCGGCATCATTATGCTGCTTGTGATCCTTTATTTGGGGTCGAAGGTCGATTTCATTTTCAAGCCCGTGATTTCGCTTTTTACCGTCATTACCGTTCCGTTGATGCTGTCCGCTTTTTTCTACTACCTGCTAAGGCCCGTCGTCGACTTTCTCGCCCGGAACAAAATGAACCGGACGGCCGCGATATTGCTCATTTATTTGGTGATCGCCCTCATTTTGGCGGGGTTCATCGTCGGCGTTTGGCCGTCGCTTCGCGAGCAGCTCGTCAATCTGGTCGAAAGCGCGCCGGATTTGTTCAACGCTTTAAGCAGGCAGCTGCAGGAATGGGAGCAAAACGAAGCGTTCTCGGGGCTCATCCCGGAAGGGACGAGCGTGATCTCCCAGGTGACCGAGTATTTGAACAAAGGGTTCACCTTCCTGACGGATTACGTCACCAGCCTGATATCCGTCATTTCCAACATTGCCGTCATTCTGTTTATTTTTCCGGTGATTCTGTTTTATCAGTTAAAAGAAGGCGGCAAGTTCGGCAAAGCGATCGTCCGATCCGTGCCCAAGCGATTTCAAGGCGATGCCGCCGAAGTCGTCGGCGACATCGACAACGCCTTGAGCGGCTATATTATCGGCAGGGTTATCGCCAATCTGGCGCTCGGCGTGCTCATGTTTATCGGATTTATCCTGATCGACCTGCCGTACGCGCTGCTGCTCACGGTCATCGCCATCATTTTGAATTTCATTCCGTTCGTCGGAGCGTTCCTGTCGGCGATTCCGATCGTCATCATCGGGCTCATCGAATCGCCTACGATCGCGCTCTGGTCGCTGGTGATCATCCTGCTCGCCCAGCAAATCCAGGACAATCTGATCGCGCCGTACATTTACGGCAAGCAGCTGGACATTCACCCGCTGACGACGATCGTGCTCGTTCTCATCGGAAGCGACCTGGCCGGGATTATCGGCATGCTCATCATCATCCCCTGCTACATGATCGTGAAAATTTTGGCGGTCAAAGCGTACCAGCTGTTTTTCAAAGAGAAGTGGGAAAACGCCTAGCGGCTTTATCCCGGAACGACGGCCGGCCCGCGGTTCGCGCGGGTTTCGGCCTTTTTTTGTAAGTCCGCGCAGGCGTTCGAGGCAGAGACTTCGGCGCTGCCGGAGCGGATGTGGTGAACCCCGTGCACTACATGGCGGGATAACGGCGCTGCCGGAGCGGATGTGGTGCACCCCGTGCACTACATGGCGGGATAACGGCGCTGCCGGAGCGGATGTGGTGCACCCCGTGCGCTACATGGCGGGATAACGGCGCTGCCGGAGCGGATGTAGTGCACCCCGTGCGCTACATGGCGGGAAAGCGGCGCTGCCGGAGCGGATGTGGTGCACCCCATGCGCTACATGGCGGGAAAGCGGCGCTGCCGGAGCGGATGTGGTGCACCCCGTGCGCTACATGGCGGGATAACGGCGCTGCCGGAGCGGATGTGGTGCACCCCGTGCGCTACATGGCGGGAAAGCGGCGCTGCCGGAGCGGATGTGGTGCACCCCGTGCACTACATGGCGGGATAACGGCGCTGCCGGAGCGGATGTGGCACCAACAGTTGCTCGCCTTTTTTGATCCCCCCAATTAATCTTTTCTTAATAAATTGTTTCTCCTCTTTTAATGAGCGGTTTATCGGCAGTTTCGGAACCTCCTTTACGATGAAGTCATGGGAAGCGAAAAACCTTTCCGCACAACATTTAAGGAGGAAATCGAAAATGAAGAAAAAAACGGGATGGATTGGCGCAGGTTTGGCGGTAGGGAGCTTGATGATCGTATCGACGGCATTCGCCGGAGTCGGCGGCACGCCGGGTTACGACACGTACAAGGAAGCGCTCCGCCAGACGGCGACCCAATCGAACGAAACGCGGCTGGTAAACGTGACGCTGACGGACAACGGTTCGAAGCTGCTGGACGTGCGCTCGGTCATCAAAAGCGACGACGCGTCCGATGCGACGAGCGCGATTGTCGAGGTAAGCGGCCTGAACGGCGAGGAGCGTTACGAGGCGTACGGAATAGGGGAACGGACGGTGCTGAAATCGGCCGGAAGCGAGACGTATTACGTCAGCGACGACTCCGAAGAGGGCGAGACCGAAGACCGCGAGGAATGGAAGGATCAGGCGACCGAAATAAGCCAAACGACGGAAAACGTCATCGACGCGCTGGTCGGCAACATGAAGCAGTATTTCGTGGAGACGCCGGGAGTCGGCGATACGTCCAACATACGGGTGGAGCTGACCGGAAGCCGCATTCCGGCCGCGGTCAACGCCGTCGGCTCGCTGCTGATCACGGAAATGTCGCGTTACGACGAAGAGGAACCGAAGGACGGCGAGCCGGGCGACGAGGCGTTCGACGAGTGGGAGCGCGTCGTCGGCCAATTGCCGGAGCTTTCGTCCGACGTCCGGATCGACAGCATCGTGATGAACGCGGTGGCCGATCCCGACTATGGCATTACGGAGCACGATATCGCCATCTCGTACTCCGGCAAGGATGCGGACGGAAAGGAGCATACGGTCGTTTTGGACCTGGCGCTCGATACGACGGACATCAACAGCACGGTGCCGGACAAGATCGATTTGACGGGAAAAAACGTGGAAGTCATTCCGGATCGCGATAACGACTAAGGGTTCGGAACGAAGCAGCCCTGACTCCGGTTTGCGTAAGCGGCCGACCGCCGCCATGCAGCGAAACACCGCGTGCCGGGAGCCGGCGCGCGCGGTGCGTAACGATACCGGCGCGGCCGGAAATCCCCGCTGCGGCGCAGAGGAAACAGAGGACGGAAGCGAAAGCTTCTCTCCTCTTTCCGGCCGGGCGCAGGCTGTAGACCTAATCAGGCTGCAGATATAACGAGCTTTGAGGATAAGAGGAGGCGAGCGAAGTGAACGGAAACTTGACGGAGCCCCGGGACGAAATCGTGTTGGAACTAAAGGGACTGACGAAAAAATACCGCAACGGGCGCGGCATCGAAAATGTGTCGCTTCAGGTTCGAAGGGGCGACATTTACGGATTTTTCGGGCCGAACGGCTCGGGGAAGACGACGGCGATGAAGGCGATCGTCCGGCTGAGCCGGGCGGATCGCGGAACGGCCGTGCTGTTCGGCAATGACGTGGCCGAGCGTTACGAGCAAGCGATGAAGCGCACGGGAACGATGATCGAGGCGCCGGCGGCTTATGACTATATGAGCGCCTGCCGGAACCTGGAGCTGGCGCTGCGATATTACCCGGAGATCGGGCGGTCCCGGATCGGGGAAGTGCTGGAGCTGACCGGGCTTGCCCCCTATGCCAAGGAAAAGGTCGGAAACTTCTCGCTCGGCATGAAGCAGAAGCTGGGCCTTGCAAGCGCCTTGCTGTCCCGGCCGGAACTGCTTATTCTCGACGAGCCGACGAACGGGCTCGACATCGAAAGCATGGCGGACATGCGCGAGCTGATGCGCCGGCTGGCCCGGGAGGAGAAAATTACGTTTTTCCTGTCCAGCCACCTCGTTCACGAGATGGAAACGCTATGCAACCGGGTTGGAATCCTGTATAAAGGGAATATGATCGCGGAAGGCGCCATGCCGGAGCTGCTGGCCGAAGCCGGTTCCCTGGAAGCCTATTTTCTGGAGCGGATTCGGCACGAAAGGAGCGTGGAAAACGTATGCATGCCCTGAAAGCAAGCCTGGTCAACGAGATGTTCAAGCTCGCCCTGCGCCGAAAATCGCTGTTTTTCCTGGCGCTCTGCCTGCTCGTTCCGGTCGGCGCGGCGTTGACGCTGGACCGGGTGCAGGCCGGCTACGGCCTTGCCTTCGTCGGCGCGGGCGATTTGCCGATGCGCGTGCTCTGGCTGTTCACTTCGTTTCTGCTGCCGCTGATTGCGTTCATGACCGCCGTCGACCTGTTTACGGGCGAAGCGGAGGCGGGAACGCTGAAAACGGCGCTGACGCGGCCGGTCGACCGGTTTCGTCTGTACGCGGCGAAGATCGGCGCGATTTTCCTCTCGGTGTGTTTGTATACGGCTGTCGGTCTCCTTTTTTCGCTGATTTCGGCCTTGCTGCTGCAGGGGAGGGAAGATTGGGCGGCCGGCATTTTGCCGACGGCGACGGCTTTTGCCGCATCGGTGCTGCCGATGACGGTGCTCGGCGCGATGGCCGGTTTCGTGGCCCAGCTTTTTAAAAATACGACGGGCGCGTTGGCCGTTCTCATCGTCCTGTACGCGCTGCTGAAGCTTAGCGTGCTGCTGGTGCCTGCCGTGTCCGCCTATTTGCCGGTACACTATACCGACTGGCACCTTCTGTGGACGGACGGCCCGACGGCATGGCCGCAGTTGACCGGCATCTTCGCTTTGCTCGCGGCATGGGGGCTGATTTTTTTTACGGCCGGTTACGTTCTGTTCGACAAGAAAGAGTTATAGGGGTTGGAAAACATGTCGATTCGGTTGCGGCTTCTGCTGTCCTATCTGCTCATGCTGGCCGTGCCTTTGCTGCTGTCGGGCTTTGCGCTGCTCATTATGCTGGGCTCGTTCGCCGAGCATTTCGGTTCGGTTTACCGGCTCGATCGGTACGAGGGCAATCCGGTGCAGGCCATTTTGCGGCAAGAGGGAGCGGTCGTGTCGGACATCCGGGAGCACGCGGAAACCGATCCGTCCCGGATGCTGGCGCCCGCGACGCAACAGGAGCTGGACGACCGGCTCGGGCAGATCAATATGGGGCTTGTGGTCGTGCGGGGCGGGGAGCCCGCGTTCGTATCGCCGTCCCTCGAATACGAGCCGGAACCGGCGCGGCTTCCGAAGCTGCTCGAAAAGCTGGCCGCCGATACCGTCGAGAGCCGCATGCTTATCCTGGACGGCTGGCTGCTGTTCGACCAGATCACGATCCCTTTTGCGGACGGCCGGGAGGGGAGCGCTTTTGTCGTCATGGACCTGTATGTGTTCGGGGACTTTCTGGCCGATTTCCTGGGCGAATCCGTTCCCTGGCTGTTCCTGGCCATGCTCGTGATTTTCGTGCTGACGAACGGTTTCCTGACCTATTTCGTCTCCCGCAGCATCATCCGGCCGCTGCGCGAGCTGATGCGGGCCACGAAGGAAATGAAGGAGGGCAATCTCGCCGTAAGCATTGATACGTCCGGCCGGGACGAATTCGGCGATTTGAGCCGGTCGTTCGACGATATGCGCAGAAGGCTGAAGCAATCGGTCGATTTGCAAATGCAGTACGAAAACAATCGCAAAGAGCTGATCGCGAACATTTCCCACGATTTGAAAACGCCGATCTCTTCGATCAAGGGGTATGTCGAGGGAATCTTCGACGGAGTCGCCGACACGCCGGAAAAACTGGACCGCTACTTGCGGACGATCCACACCAAAACGCAGCAAATGGACCGTCTGATCGACGAGCTTTTCCTGTTTTCCAAGCTGGACTTGAACCGTCTGTCTTTTCAATTCGAGCCGGTCGAGATCGCGGCCCTGCTGCGGGAATGCGCGGACGCGATGGCGATCGACCTGGAGAAGCGGGGAATCGAGTGCCGGCTGGCCGTTCCGGACGAATTGGAGACGCTGCGCGTTCCCGCGGACCGGAGCCATCTGAAGCGGGCGGTTACGAACATTCTGGAAAACGCCGCGAAATATATGGACAAAAATCCGGGCCTGATCCGCATCAAGGTTGGCGACGCCGGCAACTGGCTCGTCGTTCAGGTGGAGGACAACGGGCGCGGAATCGAACCCGAGGCGCTGCCGCATATTTTCGACCGGTTTTACCGGGCGGACCCGGCGCGCAATTCGGATCAGGGAGGCAGCGGACTGGGGCTTGCCATCGTCAAGCAAATTATCGAAGGCCACGGCGGCCGGGTGGAGGCGCGGAGCGCGCCGGGTCAGGGGACCTCGATCTATTTCTCGCTGCCGAAGCCGGGAGCGGGATCGGCAAACGGGACGGAAGGGCGGATGAACGATGCAGCGCATTCTGATCATTGAGGACGATACGAGCATCGCCGAATTGCAAAGGGATTACCTGGAAATCGGCGGTTACTCGGTTACGATGGAGCATACGGGGGACGGCGGACTGCGCGAGGCGCTGAACGGCCGTTACGATCTCGTCATTCTCGATCTGATGCTTCCGGGCATGGACGGCTTCGAAATTTGCCGCCGCCTTCGGGCGGAACGGGAAATTCCGATCATCATGCTGTCCGCCCGGACGGAGGATATCGATAAAATCCGCGGCCTCGGCCTCGGCGCCGACGACTACATGACGAAGCCGTTCAGCCCGGGCGAGCTGGTGGCGCGCGTAAAGGCGCACCTGTCCCGCTATGAGCGGCTGGCGAAGCCGGCGGAAAGCCGCCGGGCGGAAATCGCCATCCGGGGCCTCAAAATCGACAAAAACGCCCGACGCGTATTCGTGAACGGCGATGAAATATTATTGACGACCAAAGAGTTCGACTTGCTCGCTTTTTTGGCGGAGCATCCGAATCGGGTTTTTCACAAGGAAGAGCTGTTCGAGAAGGTTTGGGGGCTGGAAGCGAACGGCGACAGCTCCACGGTGACCGTCCATATTCGCAAAATCCGCGAGAAGCTGGAGTCGGTTCCGGCGAGTCCCTCGTACATCGACACCGTCTGGGGGCGGGGTATCGGTTCAAGGTGGATTGAACGCTTCTTTTTTCCGGTTTAGATGCATCAAAAGGGAAAAGGCTTTGTTGACGTTCGATGACACGAAACGCTAAAATAGAGCATCGGTTTTATTTTTTTGGCTCGTTCAGAGCCGTACATATCTTGTGGTGCGAATGTGAAGCGCACATGATTTTCCCGGGGGATTCGCACCAAATTTCTGCAAAAATTTGGATATCCGACTGGTGGATTCACACTATTTGGCTTTATATTTGCGATAATAGCGCCATTATATTCACGAATACATGTATTTTTGGGGAATATTAGGCGAAAAATCGCTGTCGCATTCCGTATGGGATGCGTGGATTGAAATAGCAATTGCGGGAGACGAGAAGGCGGATGAACGGAGTCGCATTCCGTATGGGATGCGTGGATTGAAATAACATATTCAGGGTTTGACGACATCAGTGCGTGGTCGCATTCCGTATGGGATGCGTGGATTGAAATTTGTTGTCCTTGAAGGGGACAAAGTAGCATTGTCCCGTCGCATTCCGTATGGGATGCGTGGATTGAAATTTGCCCTTGGTATTGATACACGTCTTTGTCCGTATCGCGTCGCATTCCGTATGGGATGCGTGGATTGAAATACCCGAGAGGTCGAAATTCCGTGGACATCATCCAATGTCGCATTCCGTATGGGATGCGTGGATTGAAATACAAAAGAACCGGTACGTGCCGTACCGAAGAAAGTCAAGTCGCATTCCGTATGGGATGCGTGGATTGAAATGTCATCGGATACACGTATGTAAAGAAAGGCTCTCGTCGCATTCCGTATGGGATGCGTGGATTGAAATTTGCCGCAGAGGAAAACAAGCGTCAGCAGCAGTTACAGTCGCATTCCGTATGGGATGCGTGGATTGAAATGTCTATGGTGTGGTCTAAACGTTCCCAGAAGGTTGTCGCATTCCGTATGGGATGCGTGGATTGAAATTACAAGTAGTTCGCCCGCCATGCGCGGGCGTGGAGTCGCATTCCGTATGGGATGCGTGGATTGAAATGGCCCGACTTGCACGTATTTGATGCCATCCTTTGTCGCATTCCGTATGGGATGCGTGGATTGAAATGGATGTCGTCCGGTCCGTATGCGTTGCCGTCCGGGTCGCATTCCGTATGGGATGCGTGGATTGAAATTTTCCGGTACACGAAATATTGGGAGGGACGCTGGTCGCATTCCGTATGGGATGCGTGGATTGAAATCTGTCGATGATAAAGTAATCGAGCCGCCGGAGTTGGTCGCATTCCGTATGGGATGCGTGGATTGAAATCCGGTTTATCATGCTTAATATGACATTAGCATGGGTGTCGCATTCCGTATGGGATGCGTGGATTGAAATGCAAGCCGCCTTTGTAACCGTAGACGGTATGCAACGTCGCATTCCGTATGGGATGCGTGGATTGAAATAAGCCGTCGATATAAACGTTGTAACCAAGCACATTAGTCGCATTCCGTATGGGATGCGTGGATTGAAATCTCGTTCCCATCACTTAACAATAGTTTGAAATTGTCGCATCCCGCATGGGATGCGTGGATTGAAATATAATATCTAGTCGCCACCGGATTCCCGTTTTGAGTCGCATCCCGCATGGGATGCGTGGATTGAAATCCCATCCGAGCGGCAGGACTTTAAAGATTTCTTGTGTCGCATCCCGCATGGGATGCGTGGATTGAAATCGGCGATGGGGCAAGAGTTGGTCAACCGAGCGCCGGTCGCATCCCGCATGGGATGCGTGGATTGAAATAAGTCTCAGCCGGGCAAGTTCGGTGTCTGCCTCAAGTCGCATCCCGCATGGGATGCGTGGATTGAAATTTCGATGATAGGAGCCACTTGCTGCGTTGCCGCGTCGCATCCCGCATGGGATGCGTGGATTGAAATTGAGGAGGCAGCCCCATGGCAAAAGTAACGACTATGTCGCATCCCGCATGGGATGCGTGGATTGAAATGGCACTAACGTCGAAGTTCGGATAACGCTTCTTGGTCGCATCCCGCATGGGATGCGTGGATTGAAATACTTTATGCTTACGCGAGTATATAATTATATAATAAAGATAGTCGCACCCTCCCGTGGGATGCGTGGATGAGATCTCGGCATCTTGGAAACAATGGTTATCCAGACAGTTCGCATCCCGCATGGGATGCGTGGATTGAGGTGGTATTATGGGAATCGAAAAGGTGCCTCAGGAGATGAAGGAGAAGCTCCAAAAGCTATTTAACGAGTATGGCCTGAGAGAGGGCCATCTTTATGCTGACCTAAGTTCTGGTGAGGTTGTAGTACGTACGAATAAAGCTTCGCCCGAAGATTTACAGTTGGCGAAAATCATAGCAGACATTTATGCAGAGAGGGACCCTGAAAATATTGAGAGGATCGTATTGTTCGGGTCAAGAGCTCGCGGGGATTCAGGCGCCAGCAGCGACTTTGATATCCTTATTTTAGTAGAAGAAGATAGTAAAGATATTCGTTCAAACATACGGGCGGGAAGGCGGCACTCAAGTAAATTTCCTATAGTTGATCTAGACTTGCTTATTTGTACGAACGAAGATTTTAGGAAGTCTACGATTTATGAAAGTGTTTTGAGGGAGGGAATCGTACTTTATGAGCGATGACTACAATGTTTGGTATGGAGGGGCAGAAAAAGATTTAATAGCAGCCAAACTAGTGTCGGATAGCGGTGTTAATCCTGAACTTGTTGCATTTACCGCATCTCTTTCTGCCGAGAAGTTTTTGAAATCTCTAGTGTTTTATAAAGGAATTGCGGAGTTTAGGTCACACGATCTGGAAGCTATAGCAGATAAATTAGAGTCAGCAGGAATGATCATTCCAGATCAAATCCGAAAATATTGCGAGGATCTGAACGACTATCCCATTAAGGCTAGATATTTAGGGATTGATGTAACGAATGAAATGGCTTCAGATGCGATAAGGTGCTGTGAAGGAATTCGTGATTTCGTAAGAGATGCAATTTCTCCCGGGAACCAAAGGGTAAAGGACTCTCGGCATGAAGGCTAACTCAAGGTCGCATCCCGCATTCCTGGATAGGGGTTGCGTCGTTAAGCTTTTCGCGGTAATCAATTCGCTCATAGAATCCACCACGTGACTACAAATAGCCATTAATTTATCAGATTCCCCAAAGTGGTCTTCTTTAAATTTCCTCCTCAACTAGTCCCCCGCCAAAACAACCCATTTAAAATCAAATTATTACAGAAACATACGTTCGCTGGCAACCGGCTGTCAATTTTCTATGGTACATTAGGATCAATAGAATCGATTACAAGTCGGGAGGGTGCCAATGAACTATATCGCACATATCCGGGGAAGCGACGGAAAAATTCAAAGCGTAGAAGCGCATTTGCTGGAAGTGAAGGTTTTGGCCGAATCGTTCGGAGCCAAAGTTGGCATCAAGCACATTGCGGGGCTGGCGGGATTGCTTCACGATATGGGCAAGTATACCCATGCATTCAGAGAATACATACAGCAAGCGGTGCAAAACCCCGATTCCCCGCCCAAGCGCGGCAGCGTGGACCACTCGACCGCCGGCGGGAAGCTGCTGTTTGAAATGTTCCACACCGGTGCGCCATCCCGATACGACTGGATTCTGGCCGAAATCGTCGGCAACGCCATTTTGTCGCATCATGGCTATTTGCTCGATTTTTTGAGCCCGGATCTGGAGTCCCCCTACTTGCAGCGCGTCGAGAAAAAGGAGCTGGACGAATTCGACCGGGCCAAACGGCATTTCCTTGCCAACGTCATGAACGAGACGGAATTTCGCTCCTATGTTGCCCGGGCGTCGGATGAGCTGCAGGGATTCATGACCAAACCTTCTCCGATATCCGACGAAAGCAAAGTCATGTTTTTGACCAAGTTCGTATTTAGCGCGCTGATCGATGCGGACCGGACCAATACGAGAATCTTTGAAGAAGGGGAAAAAGAGGAATCCAAGCCGGACCGGACAACGTTGTTTACGGTTTATTACGATAAGCTCATGGCGAAGCTCGATTCGTTCCGCGCTCGGGACGACGCCCAGCACCCGATTGCTCAATTAAGAAGGGACATGTCCGAACAATGCGAACGGTTTGCGGCCAAGCCCTCGGGAATTTACACATTGTCCATCCCGACGGGAGGCGGCAAGACGCTGGCCAGTTTGCGATATGCGCTCAAGCACGCTCAGGAATACGGGAAAAAACGCATTATTTATGTCGTTCCGTATACGACCATCATCGAGCAAAATGCGGAAGAGGTTCGCCGCATCCTGCAGGATGACGCTCACGTTCTGGAGCATCATTCGAACGTGGTCGACGATCTGCACGACGAAGACGAGCACGAGGACGGCATCGTCAATGAGCGGCAAAAATTAAAGCTGGCCAAGGACAACTGGGATTCGCCGATCGTATTTACGACGATGGTGCAGTTTCTGGACGTGTTTTTTGCCGCGGGAAGCCGGAACGTTCGCAGGCTCCATAACTTGAGCGAATCGGTCATCATTTTCGATGAAGTTCAGAAGGTCCCCGTTCGCTGCGTCTCCCTTTTTAACCAGGCGCTGAATTTTCTCAAAACCTATTGCAACACCAGTTTGATTCTTTGTACCGCTACTCAGCCCGCCCTGGATTTCGTAGAACATAAGCTGGCGGTCAACCCCGATGCCGAGATCATCGATGATCTGAACAGGGTCATCGACGCGTTCAAAAGAGTCGAAATCGTCGACCGGGCGACGGAAGCGCTGGATACCGAAAGATTGGCTGAATTCGTCCTGGACCAATTGCAAGAGGTTCGCAGCGCGCTCGTCATTCTGAATACCAAGGGCGTCGTCAAAAAGCTGTACGAGAGACTTGAGAAAGAGGAAATTCCACTTTATCACTTAAGCACATCGATGTGCGCGGCGCACCGGCATCGTATTTTGGAGAACGTCAGGAAGCATTTAAGGAACGAGGAAAAAGTCGTTTGCGTCAGCACGCAATTGATTGAAGCCGGAGTCGACATCAGCTTCGATTGCGTCATTCGTTCTTTGGCGGGGTTGGACTCCATTGCGCAAGCCGCGGGCCGATGCAACCGGCACGGCAAAAACGGCATCCGGAAGGTGTATGTGATCGACCATGCGGAGGAAAATCTGAAGCATCTGCCGGAGATTAAAGTCGGCAAAAAAGAGACTCAAAAAATTCTCGCCGACCTGCGAAAAGATCCGAGTCTTCACGGCGGCAGCCCGTTGTCCCAGCAGGCGATGCGCAAATATTTTCAGGAATTTTTTAAGGAGTTCGAAACGAGTCTGGATTACCCGATCCCGGCGCTAAGCAAAAGCGCGATCGAACTGTTGACGGTGCCGAGGCAGCATAATTCTTACTATCAGGCCTACAAGAGCAACGCTGGAGACGATCTTCGTTTGTTTATTGTGAACAGTTATCGGACGGCGGCGGAACGCTTTCAGGTCATCGATAGTCCGACCGTTTCCGTTCTGGTTCCATATGGCGACGAAGGCAAGGAGGTCATTGCCGAGCTTAGCGGAGGGACTTCCATAGCGGAGCTGTCAAAATTACTGCGAAGGGCGCAGCCGTATACCGTCAATTTATTCCGCCACGAACAAGAACGATTGGCGCAGAACGACGGTCTAGTCGGTTTGCTGGACGGGAAGGTATTGGCGTTAAAAGAAGGCGCCTATAACCGCGACTTCGGCGTCGATTCGGACAATGACAGCGGGTTCGCTGCGGGGATCATTTGATTTTTTCATCCGCGTTATGTGAGATAACGACCATTTGGTAAATATTTTACAATGACTGGATTTTAGGATAAAGTTGGATATAAAGAATGTCGAAACCAGAAAGGAGGTGTCCTTTCCATGCGAAATTCCATCGAATTTGTCGTTTACGGCAAGTACGCCCTGTTTACCGATCCTCTGACGAAACTTGGCGGGGAGAAGCTGTCCTACCAGATTCCCACCTACCAAGCGCTGAAAGGGATTGTGGAATCCATATATTGGAAACCTACACTTCAGATGCTGATTGACGAGGTCCGGATCCTGAACCCGATCCGCATGGAATCCAAGGGGATTCGTCCGATGGAGTACGGCGGAGGGAATACGCTGGCCAACTACACGTATTTAAGGGACGTACGCTATCAGGTTCGCGCTCATTTCGAGTTCAATCTGAACCGACCGGATTTGGCGTTCGACCGCAACGAGCACAAGCACCACAATATCCTCAAACGTTCGCTCCAGGCTGGCGGGCGACGGGACATTTTCCTCGGAACAAGGGAATGTCAGGCCTATGTCGAGCCGTGCGTTTTTGGCGAAGGGGAAGGGGTCTACGACGGCATCGAAGAGCTTCATTTCGGCACGATGGTGCATGGCATCAGTTACCCGGACGAAACCGGCCGTGACCAGATGGAGATCCGGCTGTGGAATCCGGTCATGAGGAACGGCGTCATTACGTTCATCCGGCCGGAGGAATGCACGCAAGTTCGAACGGTGGCCGAAATGAAGCCGAAGCGGTTCGATTCCGCCAATGTCGAGTCGGCCGAAGACTTGTACGCACAGATGGAAGAGGGGGTGAATCCATGAGCTGGCTGCTTAATTTGTACCAGACCTACGAGTCGAACCTGGATCGGGTCGGTCAAATCGAGAGAAGGCACAACGAGCAGGAATTCACGCTGCTGCCCGTCTCCCACACGACCCAGAACGCGCATATTGAAGTACAGGTAACGGAGGACGGGGAATTTCATTGGGCGGACGTTATCGACAAGAACGATGCAAGTACGCTGATTCCTTGCACCGAAGAGTCGGCGAGCCGCGCCGGTTCCAAGATCGCTCCCTATCCGCTCCACGATAAATTAAGTTACGTGGCGGGGGACTTCGCCGCTTACGGCGGCGAGATCAAGAAGGACGACCCTTTTCCCTCTTACATCAAGCAATTGGGAGAATGGGCGGAATCTCCCTATGCCGTCGATAAAGTCAGAAGCATTTACCGGTACTTGCGAAAAGGAAGGCTGATTCAGGATCTGGTGGAGAGCCGAGTTCTCTACGTCGACGCCGACAATCGGCTGCTCGACAAATGGGACAAGCCGGATACGCCCAAACCGCCGGTCTTCTCGGTCATGGTCGGCGGCGTCGAGAGTTTGTTCGTTCGTTTCAATGTATACTCCCCCGACAAGGTATTGACGAAAGTGTGGAAGGACCCGGAGATGTACGATTCCTTCATGCGCTTTTACGGCCGCCGGTTAGGGGAAGAAGATTACTGCTACGTTACCGGGGAGAAGCGTCCGAGCACCGACCGGCACGCCAACAAAATCCGGAACGCCGCAGACAAAGCCAAACTGATTTCGGCCAACGACACAAGCGGCTTTACGTTTCGCGGACGGTTTCAAACCGGCAACGAGGCGGCTAGCATCAGCTACGAAGTTTCGCAGAAGGCACATAACGCCCTGAAATGGCTTATCAACCGCCAGGGAAAAATCGTCGACCAACGCGTTTTTCTCGTTTGGGCGAACGACGACCTGGGCGTCCCGGAGCCGATGGGAGATTCCTTTTCCTTGTCGCCGGAGACGACGGTCGTCAAAGCGAATATCTCGTTTACGAACAAGGAATTCGCGGACGAGTTCGGCAAGGCGCTTGGCGGGTATCGCAACCGACTGTCGTCCTCGATGAATGCGAACGTGAATATTCTCGTTCTCGATTCGGCTACGACCGGGCGCATGGCGGTCCTGTACTATCGGAATTTGAACAAGGAATTTTATCTGAACCGGCTGATCAGGTGGCATTCGTCTTGCGTGTGGCTGCACCGATACCGCAAAGACGAGAACGGCGAATTTGTTCAATTTTTCGGAGCCCCCGCTACGAAGGACATCGCCTTTGCAGCTTACGGTCCCAGAGCCGGCGAGAAGATCGTCAAAGGGCTGATGGAGCGCATGCTGCCCTGCATCGTCGACGAGCGGGCGATCCCGAAGGACATCGTGGACAGCGCTTTGCACCGCGCTTCCAATCCCGTGTCGATGGAAAAATGGGAGTGGGAAAAGACGCTGAGCATCGCATGCGCCTTAATCAATCAAAAGGAGGAAAAGCGTGTGGCACTGGACGTTCATAACAATGAGCGCGATTATTTGTTCGGCCGATTGCTTGCTGTCGCCGACGTGCTGGAGAGACGGGCGCTCGGTTCCGAAGAAAGCCGTGCGACCAATGCGATCCGCTATATGAACGCGTTCTCCCGGCATCCGGCGAGGACATGGGCGACCATTCAAACGAGCTTGCAGCCGTATCAAGCCAGACTGGGAACGAAGGCGACCTATTTGTCGAAGATTATCGACGAAATCGGCTCGCGCATCCCGCCGGATCAGTTTAACAATAAGCCGTTGTCCGGGTTGTATTTGCTCGGTTTTTACAGTCAGCGGCATGAACTCTACCAGAAGAAAGAAAGTCAGGACGACGCAAGCGAACAATCCATTTAATTAAGGGAGAGATCGGAATGAGCACACTGGACCGAAAAATTGATTTTGCCGTCGTTTTGTCCGTCATCAAAGCAAATCCGAACGGAGATCCGTTGAACGGCAACCGTCCTCGCCAAAACTACGACGGTTACGGCGAGATTTCGGACGTCGCGCTGAAGCGGAAAATTCGCAATCGCCTTCAGGATATGGGCGAATCGATTTTCGTCCAATCGAACGACCGCAAGTCGGATGCTTACAACAGCTTGAGAGAACGGGCCGACGGCAATGCCGAACTGGAGAAAATTTTGAAATCGAAGACGGGCTCGAGCGACGACTTTGCCCGTATCGCCTGCCAGGAATGGATCGACGTTCGCAGTTTCGGCCAGGTGTTCGCTTTTAAAGCCGATAAATCGGGGGCCGGCGTTTCCGTCGGGGTTCGGGGGCCCGTTTCGATCCACACTGCGACAAGCCTCGATCCGATCGATATTACGAGCACGCAAATTACGAAAAGCGTCAACTCCGAACCGGGGGAGAAGCGTTCTTCGGATACGATGGGCATGAAGCATCGCGTCGACGCGGGCGTTTACGTTTTTTATGGCAGCATCAATACGCAACTAGCCGAAAAAACCGGATTCACGAACGAGGATGCCCTCAAGATCAAAGAAGCGCTCGTCTCTTTGTTCGAAAACGACGCTTCGTCCGCCAGACCGGAAGGCAGCATGGAAGTGCACAAGGTTTACTGGTGGGAGCACCGGTCCAAATTGGGCCAATTTTCATCAGCCAAGGTCCATCGCTCCCTGAAGTGGGAGAAAACCGCGGAAGAGCCGAAATCGTTCGAAGATTACAAATTTTCCGTATCGCCGCTGGAAGGATTGGAAGTCGAAACGATCGATGGACGATAAAGAAGACTCCTACTTGATGCTTTCGGGCATTCAGCATTTTCAATTTTGCAAACGGCAATGGGCGTTCATTCACATCGAACAGCAATGGGCGGAAAATGTTCGAACGGTCGAAGGGCAGCATCTTCACCGAAATGCGGACAAACCGTTTACGAGAGAAAAGCGGGGAGACAAGCTGACCGTTCGCGCCATGCCTGTTAAATCCGAAAGCCTCGGCGTTACCGGGATCTGCGACGTGGTCGAGTTTATCCGGGACGACAACGGAGTTGAAATCCAGGGGGCGGAAGGCAGGTACGTCGCCTATCCGGTCGAATACAAGCGCGGCAAGCCGAAAAAAGGCGAAGAAGACGTCTTGCAGCTTGCCGCGCAAGCTCTTTGCCTGGAAGAGATGCTTTTGTGCGAAGTCAATCTGGGCTACCTGTATTACAACGAGATCAAGCACCGGGTCGAAGTGCCGTTGACTGCCGATCTCAAAAGCAAAGTCCGAGCCGTCGTCGCCGAAATGCAGGATTATTACCGGCGGAGGTACACGCCCAAAGTGAAAACAGGAGCATACTGCCGCAGTTGTTCCCTTCAATCCATTTGCTTGCCCGAAATGATGAACAAACGGACGGTCAAAAGTTATATTGAAGGGAAAATCAAGGAATGAAAAAGCTGCTGAACACCTTGTTCGTCAACCAACCGGACGTTTATTTGGCGCTCGACGGCGATAACGTGGTGCTGACGAAAGATCAGGAGAAATTGGGGAGGCTGCCGCTGCACAATCTGGAGGGAATCGTCGCTTTCGGATACACCGGCGCCAGCCCGGCACTCATGGGATATTGCGCGGAGCGCAATATCTCCTTGACGTTTCTGACGATGAACGGCCGTTTTCTGGCCAGAGTCGTCGGGCAAAGCCAGGGCAACGTCGTCCTGAGAAAAAAGCAGTACCGGATCTCGGAAGACGAGCGAATGTCCGCGAAAATCGCGAGCAATTTTATCGTCGGAAAAATTTATAACCAGAAATGGATGATCGAGAGGATGACGCGCGACTATCCGTTGCGCATCGACGTCGATCGTTTTAAAGAAGCTTCGGCCCAGCTTTCAGCCATCCTGTCGGACGCAAGATCATGCGAAGATTTGGAGCGGTTGAGAGGGTTCGAAGGGCAAGCGGCCGTGTGCTATAACAAGCTGTTCGACCGCATGATCCTTCAGCAGAAGGAGGATTTCGTTTTTCGCTCCCGTTCCCGAAGGCCGCCGTTGGACAACGTGAATGCGATGCTTTCGCTCTCCTACACGCTATTGGCCCACGACATGGCGTCCGCACTGGAAGGCGTCGGGCTGGACGCATACGTCGGCTTTATGCATCGCGACCGTCCGGGCAGGGTCTCGCTAGCGTTGGACTTGATGGAAGAGTTGCGAAGCATCTATGCGGACAAGTTCGTGCTGTCGCTCATAAACAAGAGAATCGTGGGCAAGGATGACTTTTTGAAAAAAGAAAACGGCGCCGTCATCATGAAAGACGAGGCAAGAAAAACCTTTCTGACCGCATGGCAGAACAGGAAGCAGGAGAAGATCGTGCATCCGTATCTGGGAGAAAAAATTTCCTGGGGGCTGGTCCCGCACGTTCAAGCCTTACTGTTGGCCCGTCATTTGCGCAACGATCTGGACGAGTACCCGCCCTTTTTGTGGAAGTAGGTGATCTCAATGCTGGTACTCATCACGTATGATGTAAGTACGGTTAACAGCGCAGGACAAAGGCGATTGCGTCAAGTTTCAAAGGCATGCCAGGCCTACGGGCAACGCGTACAAAATTCCGTATTCGAATGCGTAGTTGACGCCACGGAGTTTAAAATCCTAAAATTAAAGCTGCTGGAATTGATTGACGAGGAACAGGACAGCCTTCGCTTTTACCAATTGGGCAACAATTATAAGGGCAAGGTAGAGCATTTCGGAGTGAAAGAGTCCCTTGATTTGGAAGGCCCGTTGATTTTGTAGCGGGAATCCTCGTGGTGCGAATGTGAAGCGCACATGATTTTCCCGGGGGATTCGCACCAAATTTCTTCTAAATTTTGGAATTTGCTTCGGATAATTAACATTTTTTGGGCTTCTATTTTCGATTTGAAAGCGATTCTTCTCTCGTATAGTTATATTTTTGGGTAATTTTAGGCGAAAAATCGCTGTCGCATCCCGTGCGGGATGCGTGGATTGAAATTCCGCACCTTCCCCTCGCGAGCAGAAAAGTTTATGTCGCATCCCGTGCGGGATGCGTGGATTGAAATATCCCGATAGCGTTTCGTCCAGCGTCGGTACGTAGGCGTCGCATCCCGTGCGGGATGCGTGGATTGAAATCACCATCCAATAATTTCGTCCGCATCGTCCCGAGTCGCATCCCGTGCGGGATGCGTGGATTGAAATCAGCAGCCTGAAAGGGTTTGGGACGGCCGCAAGCGGGTCGCATCCCGTGCGGGATGCGTGGATTGAAATCGCAAGTCCAGCCCAAGCCTCCTTACGGAGGTGGCCGTCGCATCCCGTGCGGGATGCGTGGATTGAAATATGAAAATGTACTGCCCCTACGAGCCGCCGAAAGTCGTCGCATCCCGTGCGGGATGCGTGGATTGAAATTTCGAAACCCGGTATATATTGGCCGCGTCCGTTGGTCGCATCCCGTGCGGGATGCGTGGATTGAAATCTTTCCGTCCGATACTACTCCAGATGATGGTATGTCGCATCCCGTGCGGGATGCGTGGATTGAAATAATATCATCAGATCGGCGGCGCCGGCGTCCCGCTCGTCGCATCCCGCACGGGATGCGTGGATAGATCGAAACGAATAAAAAGAGCCCGGCCGCCCTAAGGCTGGCCGAGCCCGGCTTCGCGCGCCATGAGAATGGCCTGCGCGCGATCGACGACCTGCAGCTTGTTCAGGATGTTCGAAACGTGGTTGCGCACCGTCTTGAGCGACAGGCCGAGCTTCCGCGCGATGAACGCGTTGTCGTGTCCTTTCGCGATCCATTCCAGCACTTCGCGCTCCCGGTCCGACAGCTCCGGAAACAGAGGCTCGGCCGGCTTATTCGTCAGCGCGTCGAAATAAAACATCATTCTCCGCGCGATCGAGGCGCTGAAGATGGCTTCCCCGCTCCCGACCGCCTGGAGCGCCCGGACGATTTCCTGCTTGTTCGCTCCTTTGAGGAGATAGCCGCGGGCTCCGGCGCGCATAGCCGAAAACACGGACGCGTCATCGTCGAACATCGTCAAAATCAGAATCCCGATATGGGGGCTGTGCCAGACGATATCCCGGGTCGCCTCGATCCCGTTTTTTCCCGGCATGTTGATGTCCATCAGGATTATATCGGGCTGAAGCTGCTGGGCGAGCCGAACCGCTTCCTCGCCTCCCGAAGCTTCCCCCACCACCTCGAATTCCGGCACCGAGCCCAGCGACGCCGTTAATCCCTCGCGAAACATCGGGTGATCGTCAGCCAGCATGATCCGCAGCTTTTCCCCATCGTTCCAATTCATTCGTCCATCCTCCAAGCTCCAAAGGTAAAATCGCCGTCACCGTAGTCCCGGCTCCCGGTTCCGAACGAAAACGGCACGTTCCGCCGACTTCTTCGGCGCGCTCCTTCATCGACCGCATGCCGATGCCCGGCCTGACCGAGACCGGCATCCCGCTCCCGTCGTCGCGGACTTCCAGCCTCAACGTCGTTTCCTCCGTCTCCAGCAGGATGCGGCAGGAGCTTGCCTGCGCGTGGCGAGCGACGTTCGTCAGCGCCTCTTGCGCGATTCGGTACAAGGCGACCTCGATGGCGGCGTTCAGCCGCGGCAGCCGCTCCGGTCCCTCCATCGAAATGCGCAGCCCGCTGTTCTCGAATTGCAGCGTCAGCTCCCGCAGCGCGAACAAAAGCCCGAATTCGTCGAGAGAAGGGGGACGCAGCGCATAAACCAGCCGGCGAATCTCGGCGATGGCTTCGCGAAGCTGGGCTTGAATCTCCCGAAGGAGGGAGGCTGCCTTGTCCGTATCGGCATCCTGCAGCAGCGCGACCTGATCGAGCCGCAGCATCATGCTTGCGAGGCTCGAGCCCAGACCGTCGTGCAGATCCCGGCGCAGCCGCCTGCGCTCTTCTTCGCGCGCTCCGACGAGCCGCTCCCGCGAACGGTGCAGCTCTTCGGTCAGCCGTTCCGCCTGCACGGCGATGCTGACCTGGCGAACCAAGTCGTCCAGCAGGCTTCGTTTTCCCGGCGGCACCAGGTCGGCCGCCCGCTCGATGCCCAGCGCCAGCCAGCCGACTTCTTCGCCCTGCACCGTCAGCGGAATCCGGGTACTCCGTTCCGGGGCGCTTCCGTAGACGGCCACGATTTCGGTCCCGCCGTCCCGCCGCACTTCGATCGCCGCGTAAGGCAATCGCAAAGCCAGGGCGACTTTCTCGGTGACGAACATGAGCAGCGATTTATGCGTGAGCGCCCCTTCTAGCCGCTGAACGAGCCCGGAAAGTAGGGTGTACGGATCCTCGCGCACGCCGAACACGAGATGATTGACTGCCTGTTGAACCCGCAGCCGGACAGGCTGTCCCAGCAGCGCGATCAACCCGGTCGCCAGCAGCGCAAGCATAGAGGTCACCTGTCCGTGCAACAGCAGGCCGAACAGGCCGACGACCACGACGTAGACGAGGACGATCATCAAGGACAGCACCGCGTATACGATCGTCCGGTTAAACGCGACGGCCATGCCGCGCAGCCGGTATTCCAGCACGGCCATGCCCATCGAAAACGGCAAAATCAGAAGCCCTCCGTAGAACAGCGTGATCGTCGCCATCCGGTAGATCCCGTTGTCGGCAAACGGGGCCATAAGGCCGATCGCCCCGCCCAGCAAGTAAGCGCTCATGCCGACGATGAACCAGCGAACGATCCGCTTGCGCTCCGGCGACGCGCTTTGCCTGTAACGGCACAGCTGGGCGACAATGACGAGGCCGTGCATGAACAGCATGTACCCGCCTCGAAGCTCGGGCGGCCAGGTCATATGGTCCAGGGGCGTTCCCGGGGCGAACCAGAGATGCGCCCCCATCGGAATCAGCCAGGCGACGGCGGGAACGATCGTCCACTTGGGCGCGAACCTGCCGTCCGGGAACAGAAAATAAAAGAACAAATACATGGAGCCGAAGTCGTCCAATATCCGAAACAGCCGGTACTGGAAGGGACTCAGCAGGGTGTCGTCCGTGCTGAAAATCGTTCCGGCGACCAGGATCAACAGGGAGGCGACGATGCTGTAAGGATCTCTCCAGCCGTACCGATAGACGAGAAATCCGATCGCCAGCGCCGACAGGTTTTGAATCGTCAGCAGGCTGACCATGAATCCGCCGTAGGCCTCCGGCGTTACGCCGATCGTCTGCAGGTGGCCGAATTGAGCCTCCGTCAACTGGAGAAAGCTGCGGCAATCGGCTCCGCCGCACGGAACGTCGTACACGCCCACCCCCAGAAAGTGGCTGAAAACCGCCACGATAACCGAAGCGGACGCTGCCGCCCACCAAAGCGCGTGAAGCCCGGCGCCCGCCGCGATCCGCAACATGCGATTGTTCAAAAGGCGCATCCCGCTCTTCCTTCCGAATCTATAGTCTGACGTGTCCAGTATATCATGGGCCGCGTCCCGCCGGCCGGGAATTCGCGGCTCGCAATTCCCGGCCCCTCCGGGAATTATGCCCTTGCCGCCGGGACGCGGGCGGCTCTACGATTAGGGGCGTAAACGGCGCGAGCCGAAATTTGGAATGGGAGCGAAAAGAAGATGTTGCTAGGACTTCAGCGTTTTTATCGTTTTAGCGGGTGGATGGCGATGTTGGGCGCCGTCATCGGAGCGGTGGTCATGGTGCTCCATGTAGAGGATATTCCCGCCGGTTTGGACGAACTCGATACGTTCTTGCCGACCGCCGTATGGACGCACGTAGCGCTCTATATCGGGATCCCCATGCTGCTCGTCGGTTTGACCGGGATGTTTCTCCGCCAAGCGAGCGGAATCAAATGGTGGGGCTGGATCGGTTACGTGCTTTTGTTTTTATCTTTCTATTTCGACAGCGCTCACTCCGTTCTGCAAATGTTCGATTATCCGGTGCTGTTCGGCGATATCGATACCGAGGAAAAGCTGAACGAAGCGAACGAATTCGTCATGAACGTCCAAATGGGCATGCCGGGCACACTCTTCATGGGGCTGTCCGGACCGAGCCTGATGCTCGGGACGCTTTTGACGGGGCTGGCTTTTTATTACGGAAAAGGAATACCCCGCGGTCCGGCGGCTTTGACTTTGATTCTGTTCGTCGGAATGTTCGTCATGTTTTTCGCGCCGAATTGGCTCGCCATGGGGATCCTGGCCGCGTTCTACCTCCATTTCGCTTGGTACGGCGCGCTTCTCGCGTTCGAACGCAGGCTTGATGGCGAGGCGGCCGATTCCGGCTTGGCCGTATAACCCGACCGAGGGCGGGCCGCTCGCCGGGGGCGATGCGGTCCGCTTTGCGTATGAAGACGGACGGCGGGAGCGCATACTAAACGGAAATCCGGAATTTGGATCGGAATCGTTTCGAGGTGGCTGGAATGGAAAGGCGAACGTGCGACGAAACCCCGTTGAAAGAACTGCTGAAACAGCGATTGAACACGATTGCGCATGAAATTCGGCGCAGCCTGGACATGATCGAAAACGAAAACCATTGTTTGCTGAGCGACTTCGAGCATATCGGCGATTCGTTCAAGCAGGTGGAGTCGTTAGCCGCCTCTTTTTATTTGCAGTGCTACTTGTCTTCGTTCACGTCGCAGTATTTGGACTTGTCCGTTTGCGTCCGGCATTTGATGGAGCGCCGTCACGGCGCGCTGATCGTCATCCAGCGCAACGATCCGCTCGATGCGCTGCTCCACTCCGGCATTCCCGTCCGGGCTTCGCTCAGCTCTTCTTTGCTCGAGGCGATTTTTTATCCGGGAAATCCGCTTCACGACGGCGCCGTCCTCATCCGGTCCGACCATATCGTTTCGGCGGCCAATGTATTGCCAATTTCCGCCGCGGCGATCGAAGGCCGAAAAGTCGGCACGCGCCACCGCGCGGCGATCGGGCTGACGGAGCGGACCGACGCGCTTGTCCTTGTCGTTTCGGAAGAGACCGGGCATGCGTCGTTCGCCTATAAAGGGAAGCTCCACCCGATCAGCTCGATCGGAACGCCGCAGGCGGCGGAGCCTTGATATTCGAAGTGCGAACTCCCTAAATTAAAGTATAATGGAAGCAAAGCCCGAAAAGGAGACGATTTAATGACGTTCGCAAGACCTCCCTGCTAATCGTTAATCCCGTTAGCGGCAGCGGCGTTTCGTTCGCGAGCGCCCCCGAATCGGTTGAACGCGTTCAATCGAATCAGGGGAGGAAATACGCGCGATGCCAAACGTTCGGAAGCTGTACGCCATTCGCTTTTTTTACAATCTGATTCCCGCTTATGTCATCGAACGCCTGTTTTGGGAAGAGCGGGGCATGACCGTCGAAATGGTCGTGTATACGGAAATGATTTTCGCAGCCGCGATCGTTTTGCTTGAGGTGCCTACCGGCATGATCGCCGATCGGTGGGGCCGAAAACGCATGCTGATCGTGTCCGCCGTGATGGGCTGCTGCGAATTTTCGATTTTGTTGTTCGCGACGGAGTTTTGGCATTTCGCGGCCGTTGTGCTGCTTGCAGCCGTAGGAAGTTCGGCGAGCAGCGGAGCCGAGGATGCGCTGTTGTACGATTCGCTGCTTTCCGGCGGGAAGGAAACGCTGTTCGAAAAGATAGCCGGCCGCCTGAACGCGATCGACATCGTTTCGACCATCGTCGCCGCGCTGTGCGGAAGTTTGCTGGCCGGCCGGTTCGGCTTTTCCTTCAACTACTGGCTGTCCTTGCTGAGCATGCTGGTTGCGCTGGCGTTGACGCTTTCCCTGAAGGAACCCGCAAGAAGCGGGAATCCGGACGACGAAACGCAGCCGATCCCGATTCGCGCCTATTTGTCCGCTTCGGTTCGCTTCTTCCGCCGCCATCCGTCCGTTCGCCCCGTCGTGCTGACGGGGATGATCGCCGGGGCGGCCATCCATTTTGTCGACGAATTTTGGCAGACCTATCTCGATCGAATCGGGATCCCGGTGTTTTATTTCGGCTTGTTCTCGGCGGCGATTTTTCTGCTGCGGCTGCCCGGCAACCTGCTCGCGTACCGGCTGAAAGCCCGGTTCGGTTACCGAAGCTTGCTTGCCGGCGCGACCGCGGCCATCGCGGCCGGCCTTGTCGGCCTCGCGTTCCTGAAAGGATGGGCCGGACTGGCGGCGCTGTTTCTGGCCTGTCTGGCTTCGGGGGTCCTCGAGCCGCTCGCCTCCGGTTATTTGCAGCATCGGATCGACTCCTCGATGCGGGCGACGATCGGGTCCTTTCAATCGCTCGGGGAAAATGTGGCGCTTACGCTGCTGGGCGTCGGCTTCGGCTATTTTTCCTCCAGGCTGGACATTTTCGGCGGCTTCGGATTCATCGGCTTCGCGGGCTTGGCGTTTCTGCTTTACTTCGTTTACGCATCCCGCGGCATGGCCGAATAGGGAAGGGACTGCCCGTCGGCGGACGACGGCGCGGTCCCTTGCCTTTGCCTTTGTCCGGGCCCAGTTGGGTGAATTACCCATCTGACCCGTCTAAACGCCTAAGGCCGGGCCAGTGAGTAAATATTACCCATCTGAACCGGCTAAACGCCTATGCCCAGGCCTAATTGGGTAAATATTACCCATCTGAACCGGCTAAACGCCTATGCCCGGGCCTAATTTGGGTAAATATTACCCATCTGAACCGGCTAAACGCCTAAGGCCGCGCCAATTGAGTAAATATTACTCATCTGAACCGGTGAAACGCCTATGCCCGGGCCTAATTGGGTAAATATTACCCATCTGAACCGGTGAAACGCTTACGCCCGGGACTAATTGGGTAAATATTACCCATCTGACCCGTCTAAACGCCTAAGGCCGGGCCAGTGAGTAAATATTACCCATCTGAACCGGCTAAACGCCTATGCCCAGGCCTAATTGGGTAAATATTACCCATCTGACCCGTCTAAACGCCTAAGGCCGGGCCCAGTTGGGTAAATATTACCCATCTCAACCCGCCAAACGCATACAGCCGCACGCAGTTGGCATCGGCGCTGCGCAAACGCTTGTTTCGCGCCGCCAGGCTATAAAATCAAGCGGTTTCGCACGACAAGCGCCGCTCCGGTGACGACGGCGTCCTCCTTCAGCCGGCTTCTGGAGAATTGCGGCTCGTAAGCGGGATAATAATAAGTGTGCTTGCGAGCCGTTTCGGCCGCGGTGTCGAAGTACAGCGAATTCGAATGGATGAGCGCCCCGCCCAAAATGACTTTTTCCGGATGAAGCAGGTTGATCATGTTGGCAAGCCCGACTCCGAAATAGACGGCGGACTGCCGGAACCATTCCCGGACGGTCGGATCGCCGTCGTTCAGCGCTTCGAGCAGCACGTCGAAATTGATCTGCTCGGGCGGCAGCCGGTACCGCTCGGTCGGGAGGCCGCCGCCTATTTTCGCATGGGCCTGGGCTTGCTTGACCAGCGCCTGCACGGAGGAATAAGCCTCCAACGCCCCGTAATTGCCGCCCGGATGGAGCCGGGGGCCGTCCGTCTGGATGATCATTTGGCCGATGGAGCCTTCCATGTCGATCGTTCCGTGCACGATGTGGCCGTGGGACATCATGGCGGAACGCAGGCTTGCGCCGGCATGCACGTACAAGGCGTGCTCGATTTGCTCGTGGCGGATCGACCACATTTCGCCGATGAGCGCGGTATTGGCGCCGTTTTCAAGCGTGGCCGGGAACCCCGTCTTCTCCTCGAACATCCGGCAAATCGGAACGTTTGTCCAGCCTTTCGCGGGAAAATAAAGCGGATCGAGAATGAGCCCCTCGTTCCGGTCCAAAGGACCGACGGCGCCGATGCCGAGTCCGAGGATGCGCTCCGGCGGAATTTGATGATCCCTCAAAATGTTTCTCATCAGGCCGGCCGCGTGCTCGACGAACCGTTCGGGCGTCATCGCCTCGTCCATCCGCCAGCGAACGAGCGATTTGGGGTTCATCTCCATATCAAACAAGCCGAGCGTCGAATGAATCCGCGACAGCTCGACCCCGAACAAATAACCGTAATCGGGGTGAATTTGATACAGGATCGGCCTTCTTCCGCCGCTGGACGGGCCAAGGCCGGAATCGCGAATAAGCCCCTCCGACACCATTTCGTCCAATAAACGCGTTAGCGTGCTGCTCGTCAATTTGCTCGCGGCCAGGAGCTCGGCTTTGGAGATCGTTTCGCTGGCGGCGATCTGCATGTACACGAGCTTTTTCGCCGACGGAAGCTGACGTTCGAGTTTGTCCACCGCTAGTCCTCGCTTGCCCGTAATAGGGAATGAAAAATGTTCTTTCTATTATAGCCGAAGTCCGCCCCCCCTGCATCCCGTAATTCCGATCGGTTTGCCTATTTTATTTCAAAATGGAATTAATCATCTATAAACGAAACGAAATTAATGCTATAAATACATTTGATCGTCCAATTATTTCGAAAGTTTATTCCAAAATGAAATTAAGATGTTACAATAGAGGTACAAGTACAAGGGGGCGGACGATCATGACATCGAAAGGGAAAGAACGGCTCGGAATGATCGGACAGCTTTTTTGGACGTTTTTGCGGATCGGCCCGGCGACGTTCGGGGGAGGCTATGCGATGATGCCGCTGATCGAACGCGAAGTGGCGCACAAGAAAGGCTGGATCGAGGAAAAGGAACTGGCCGATCTCGTCTCGCTCGCCGGCTCCGCGCCGGGAGGCGTCGGCGTCAACGCGGCGGCGTTCGTCGGCTACCGAAAGGCGGGAATATCGGGAGCGATCGCGGCCGTGGCGGGAATCGCCTTGCCGACGTTTCTTATCGTTCTCGCGCTCAGCCTCGCTTATGTCCGGTTCCGGGACTCGGAAAAAGTCCGGGCCGCCTTGACCGGCGTGCAGGGCGCGGTCATCGCGTTGATGCTGCTCGCGGCCTACCGGATGGCAAAGTCGTCCGTGTTCGACGTTTCGACGGCCGTCGTGTCGGTCGCGGCGCTGACCGTCCTGCTCGCGACGAATTTGAATCCCGTTTACATCGTGCTCGCCGGGCTGGTCGTCGGCATCCTTCTCGTCAAAGGAAAGGAACGGCTCGGCTTGAACGTAAAAACGGAGAAAAACGGCCCGAACGGCGGCAAGGCGGAACTCTACTATCCCGAATACTACATTTGACGACAAGACGAACGAAGGACGGGATGACGGATGCTTTGGGAATTGTTCGCGGTTTTTTTGAAAATCGGACTCGTTTCGTTCGGCGGAGGGTACGCGGTGCTTCCGCTTATTCAGCATGAGGTTTCGGCGAACGGATGGCTGACCGAGGCGCAATATCAGACGGCCGTCTCGCTTGCCGGCATGGCGCCGGGACCGATCGCCACGAACAGCGCCACCCTGATCGGCTACGAAACGGCGGGACTTGCGGGCGCGGCGTTCGCGACGCTGGGCATGGTGCTGCCTTCGCTCGCCGTCGTCATGCTCGTTTCGGCGTTTTTGTTCCGGCGCCGCGAGGAAAAATGGGTGAAGTCGTCCTTCTACGGCTTGCGGCCGATCGTGGCCGGGCTGATCGCCTACGCCGCGATTCATTTCGCATTTCCGGCCATGGGCGACACCGTCTTCACCTGGACGACCGTTCTTACCCTCGCCATCGCCGCCGGCAGCCTGCTGGCGATGATCAAGTACAAGCTGTCGCCGTTTGCGGTCGTGCTGGCGGCCGGGGCGGCCGGAGTCATTTTGTTCTAGGCGGAAGCGGTCTTGAAAATTCCGCGGCGATCGCGTATCTTCAAGTAAAACGCCGATCGGAGCGGAACGGAGGGACGCGGATGTACTTGAAGAGCTTGCAATTGCTGAGAAGCGACCGCTTTTCCCGGGACGAATACCCTTTTACCATACCGGCCGTGAAGGCTCTCGAAACGCTTTCGTTCCGCGCCAACGTGACGTTTTTCGTCGGAGAGAACGGCTCGGGAAAATCCACGCTGCTCGAGGCGATCGCATACCAATGCGGGTTCAACACGGCCGGCGGCGGCAGAAACAACGCGTACGAGGTGGAAGCCTCGCATTCGGCGCTCGGGGAGCACATCCGGCTTTCCTGGCTGCCGAAGGTGACGAACGGCTTTTTCATGCGGGCCGAGACGTTTTACCATTTCGCCTCCCATCTCGATACGATGCCGCAAAGCCTGGGCTACTACGGCGGACGTTCGCTGCACGAACAATCCCATGGCGAGGCGTTCCTTTCGCTGTTCGCCAACCGATTCGGAAAAAAAGCGATCTACCTGCTGGACGAGCCCGAAGCGGCGCTCTCGCCGGCCCGGCAGCTCGCGCTTCTCCATATCATCAAGGATTTGGAGAAAGAGGCTCAATTCATCATCGCCACGCATTCCCCCATCCTGCTCGGGTATCCGAACGCCCAAATTCTCGATTTCGACGCTTTGCCGATTCAAGAAATCCGCTACGAGGACACGCTGCATTATGTCATTACGAGACGTTTTCTCGAAAACAGGGACGCCGTGCTGAAGGAATTGTTCGAGGAATGACGGGTATAGCGGCAGGAGCGACCCCGGGGCGCGGCGAACGTGAACCTGCTATTGCGGCTCCGCAAATCGTGCTATACTAATTTCGTTCCTATGGCCGCATAACGACTGGCGCGGATTTGCCATGCCATTTGGATGCGTTCGGGAAGCAGCGAGAGTCGGTTGAATTGCACGATTAACGCTTAACGTTGAAGCGCTTCCGGCCGGAGGGCGCTATCGCATACAGGGAAATGCAGCCGGGGAGGCTCAGAGCATGCGCGCAGCGGTGTTGAGGGGAAAACAGGACATGACGGTGGAGGTTGGACGGCCTCTTTCGGCGCTAAAGCACGGCGAAGTGCGGATCGCGGTTCGGGCGTGCGGCATTTGCGGCACGGACCAGCACATTTACCACGGCCATCCGGGTTCGGCGGCCGTCCGTCCGCCGATCGTGCTCGGCCACGAGCTGGCCGGGGAAGTGATCGAAGTCGGCGACGGGGTTGTCGGCATCAAGGCCGGGGATCGGGTGTCGGTCGATCCCAACATTTATTGCGGGGCCTGCGAATTTTGCCGGAACGGCCGGCCGCATTTGTGCGACCGTCTGCAGGCGGTCGGCGTCACCCGCGACGGCGGCATGGGCGAGCTGTGCGACGTTCCCGCCGCCAACTGCTATTTGCTGCCCGACGAGGTCAGCGACGTCGAGGGCGCGCTGGTGGAGCCGCTCGGCTGCGTGCTGCACGGCTACAAGAAGCTTGACGTGCGGCCGGTCAGCACCGCGGTCATCATCGGCGGCGGCTTTATCGGCCAGCTGTTTCTGCAGCTGGTTCGCAAGCAGGCCGCGCGCGTCGCCGTTTTCGAGCCCGTGGCCGGCAAGCGCGGGCAGCTCGAGGCGCTGGGCGCGGACGACGAAGCGGCCGTGCGGGCATGGGCCGGCAAGGCCGACATCGTCATCGAATGCGTCGGACGCCGCCAATCGATGGAGCTGGCGTTCGCCGTTGCCCGCAAGGGCGGGCAGGTGCTGCTGTTCGGCGTGTCGTCGCCGGAAACGGAAATTTCCGTTTCGCCTTATGCGATCTTCTCGAAAGAGCTGCGCATTATGGGGTCGTTCGTCAACCCGTTCACCCACGAGGAAGCGATCGCCCTCATCCGCGGCAAGGCCGTGGACGTGGAAGGGCTGGTCAGCCACCGGTTTGCGCTGGACGAGGTTCCCCAAGTGATGGGGGCCTATCCGATGCTGAACGTCGCCAAGGGCGTCATCGTGCACGGGCGGTAATTGCGGCGAGCGGGAGGACGTGGCGGCTTCGAGGGAGACCCTTGCTCACCGCTCCTCCTCCGGAGGCGCACGCTGCCGCTTCGGTTGTGTCGTGGCTGCTCATCTCCGCCCGCCGTATGCTCACAGCCGCACACAGTTGATGACAAGCGAAGTTCGGATCAAGAATGTCGTTACAATTTGGATTTGAATCGTTTATTATGGATAACGCAGGTCTATATTAATGATATTGATGAGAAGAGAGATGGGAAACTTGCAGTTCTCCAAAAGTACAGATTATGCCCTACACGCCTTAATTCACCTGGGACACTCGGAGCGTTGCAACAACGTCGGGATCAAGGAATTATCTGGGGCACTTGATGTTTCCGAAAGCTATTTATCCAAAATCATGTCCAAGCTGAGGCAGGATGGAATCGTACGTGCTATGCCGGGGGTGAACGGTGGTTACGAGCTTGCACGGCCGGCCGATCAGATTACGTTTCTGGATGTGATTCAAGTGATTGAAGGAAGACAGCAGTTATTTAAATGCTTGAATTCGAGTTCGCGGCAACATCGGTTGTTAGCGGAAGATGGGACTGCACAACGGGATCAGAAACGTCCAAGAAAAAACGAATGTTTGGTCGAAAAAGTGATGAACGGCGCGGAACAGCATCTGCACCAATACTTGCAGGAACATACGATTCAGTCGGTATTGAATGAGGCGTTCAAGCGTTGCAGCCACGAGGTAAACAAGAAGTAATGCACTTCTTGTTATCTAATTATGGATATTATCGATCTATGGGGGTTTGGTTTTATGTTGGATAAAAAGCTTCTCGATGTGGATCAGTCCCAGTAAGTTTCGGTGAATTGCAAAAGAGGAGATCAGCGCCTACCCCACCGTATCGTTCGTGGCGGATACGGCGGTGTCGATTGTGGGAACCGACGGCCAGTTTCAAGTTAAGACTGAGAAAGGACAAACTTTTACAAGCAAAAAAATATTGTTTGCCGTCGGCATGAAGGATCAATCGCTTGCCGTTCCGGGACTGCGGAGGGATCACGGAATGGGGAGGGATCGTTGTCGATGAATTCGGAAAAACGAACGTTCCGGGTGTATACAGTCCCGGAGATGCAGCATCGCAAATGCATCAGGCTATAGCTGCAGCTTCGAGGGGCGCACTTGTCGCCGCGGTCATAAACAGTAACCTGAATACAGAAGCTTGGGGGAAAAAAGGATGATCGACTTAAATAACATAACGCGGCCCAATCATGTTTGCTCTGATTATCGGCATGTTTGTCGCCGGTTTGAATGAGACTTTAATGGGCAATGCCCTTCCCGAATTAATGAAATCGTTTGGCGTGTCTGCTGCAACGGGGCAGTGGCTTTCCACCGCCTATATGCTCGTTGTTGGCGTGCTTGTTCCGGTAACGGCAATCCTGCAGCAATGGTTTACGACCCGGCAAATATTTCTGTCGGCGATGAGTTTGTTCTTCGTCGGTTCGGTGACCTCGGCGGTGTCGCTGGAATTCGGTGTGCTGCTCGTCGGGCGGATCATTCAAGCGATGGGAACCGGCATGCTGATGCCGCTTGTAATGAACGTTATCATGACCATTTATCCGCCGGAAAAGCGCGGGGGTGCAATGGGTATTTTTGGGCTCGTCGTCATGTTCGCCCCGGCAATTGGCCCAACTATATTAGGATTAATCGTTGACGGACTATCATGGCGCTGGCTATTTTACCTTGTACTACCGTTTGCGCTGCTCTCCATTATTATAGGAGCCGTTGTCTTGAGGAATGTGACGAAAGTCACCAAACCGCGAGTGGACCTCCTATCCATCGTGTTGTCAACAATCGGCTTCGGCGGAATCGTTTATGGGTTCAGTAATGCCGGCGAACGCGGTTGGTCGGAACCAGCAGTCGTCTGGACGATCGCTGCAGGCAGTGTTTCCTTGTTGCTGTTCGTGTGGAGACAGTTATTGTTAAAGGAACCTGTTATGGATTTACGTGCTTTCCGGTATCCGACATTTGCGCTTATCGTGGTGCTTATGTTTGTGCTAATGATGACATTTTTCTCGTCGGCGATCATGCTTCCAATATTTATGCAAGGTGTACTCATGGTAACGGCATTTAAATCAGGCTTGATCCTGCTTCCTGGAGGGTTTGTGAACGGGCTCATGGCTCCGATCTCAGGCAAGCTGTTTGATAAGTTTGGACCTCGCATAACGATCATCCCCGGACTGGCCATTGTTGCCATCTCATTGTGGCAATTCACCCGATTCGATGAAACGACGAGCACGGGGTTCCTCGTCGTCGTTCACATCGCCCTAATGACTGGTTCAGCGCTAGTCATGATGCCCGCACAGACAGCGGGCTCAACCAACTGCCAAACCATCTGCACTGCACGGGACAGCGATTTTGAATACGCTGCAGCAGGTGTCCGGCGCAATCGGCACAGCTCTGTACATCAGTATTATGTCGGGCGGACAGAAGCATTACTTGAGCGGGGCGAGCGATCCGCAGGCTCCAGCGGAAATTGCCAACGGACTCGCAGCGGGCATCAACAATGCGTTTATTTTCGGCGGCTTCATCGCCCTCGTTGCGTTTGTACTCGGTCTTTTTCTTCGTAAAGGGAAATCGCCGGAGCATGAACAGGCGGCAGGATGAATCAGGCCGCTCGTTTAGGGGAATCCACAAACCATAAGGAAAGCGCGGGGAATACTCATGATCGATCTTTTTAATGCAGCAAACTGGGAAAAAGCGTGGAAAGACGAGTCCGATTCGATAATCAATCGGATGAAACAGAAGGGAATTGATCCTACCCGGTCTTTTGACCCCAAAGCCAAGACGTTCAACGAACAATCGTTTAGCGAAGAGGGAAGGAAACGAACCAAACGAATCATGAACTGGCTGGAAGGACAAGGCGTCCAATTCGAGAATGCCTCCGTGCTCGATATTGGCGCCGCATCGGGCGTGTTCTCCGTACCGTTTGCGGAGCGAGGGGCTCGTGTAACCGCCGTAGAGACTTCTCCCCCGCTGATCGAATTGCTGGAAGAAAACATCTTGAACTTCGCCGAAGATCAAGTGAAAATTGTACCCGTACCGTTTGAAGTTATTGACGTAGAGGCCGAGGGCTGGAACGAGGCCTTCGATCTCGTCTTTGTCTCGATGTGCCCGGTCATTCGCAATTGGGGAATTGTGGAGAAGGTGCTCCAGTGCGCTCGAAAGTTCTGTTATATCAGTATGCCGGTCATTCCAGGGGAGCACAGCCTGGTGAATGAAATTTGGCCGCTTATCACTGATCAGCCTCGCCATACGCAACTTAAAGAGATGGGATATTTGCTGCATCTGCTGTATTTGAAAGGTTATGCCTACGAATCGCTGATCACGCGGGAAGCGAAGACGAAGGAAGTCTCCAGAGAAGCGGCGTTGCAGGAAGCTCTGACCTGGCTTGGCCATCACCGTCTGCCCGTTGATGAGCGGAATCGGAACATCATTGCCGGCTATTTGGAGCAAGCCTATCCGTCCGACAAAGTAGTCATCCAGGAGGGCGGACGTTTTGGCAAAGTACTGATTCGATTGCAGGATCAGAACATGTACACGAGAGAGATTTGATTTCGGCAAGACGAGTTAGGAATTCATTCCAGAAAAATCAGAGATCACTTTCCGGTCAAAAACCAAAAAGCGGTCGTCTGTTTTTCTAAACGGGTCAGCCGCCGCGCACTTCCAGGAACCGCTTATTACAGGTCAGTAGCCAACTCGTTGTTTGAAAAAAACGTTAATGAAGAATGGCGGCAATAACTTCGTGTGGTACGACCGGTGGCCTAATCGGCGGAAACGGATTCGTCCGATTTTTGCTCCATTCGCCGCCTCAGCTTGGCTTCCGTCGGGGTGCCGGGGGCCGGCGTATATACGCTGCAGCGCAAATCGGCGCTGCCCTGCACTTGCAGCGAAGTCAGGTGAAACAGCATTTTTCCGGCTTTCGCGTGACGGAATTCGACAGCCACGTCCGGCGCGGAGCTGACTTGACCTTGCTCCCACAATTCGCCGAAATCCGGATGGCTTTCCTTCATCTCGGCAATAAACCGCTCGTACCACTCGTCCTGCACGTACTGCCCGTAATAGGCCCGGAACATGGCCAAAAACCCGCCGGCAAAATGCTCCCAGTTGACGGCGAGACGCCGGAATTCCTTGCGGACGAAGAGCAGCCGGATCATGTTCCGCTCCTGCGGGGGGAGCCGCTCGAAATCGAGGAACACGTACGCGGCCGCGGCGTTCCAGCCAACGATCTGGCAGCGCCGGTCGGAAATGACCGTCGGGCAGTACCGGAGCTCGCGCAAAATCATTTCCAGGGAGGGGCTGATCGCGGATGGCTCTTCCGCAAGCGCGGGAACGCCGCTCCCGGCCTCCAGCGCCAGCGAAAACAAATACTTCCGCTCGTCGTCGTTCAGCAGCAGCGCCGCCGCCACGCAGTTCAGGACCGAAGCCGAAACGCGAATGTCCCGGCCCTGCTCCAGCCACGTGTACCAGGTCGGGCTAACGCCCGCCAGCTGGGCGACCTCCTCTCTTCGCAAGCCCGGGGTTCTGCGGCGCGAACCGACGGGGAACCCGGCGTCCTCGGGCGCGATTTTGGCCCGTTTCGTTTTGAGGAATTCCGACAACGCCTTTAATCTCGTTTCCCGGTTCATTCGGGTTTCTCCTTTTTTGGGGTTCGAATGCCTATCGTTCCGTATTTCCGCGATCCATTGCCAGATCCGCTTCCGGATCGATTGTCAGATCGATTGCTCAGATTCACTTCCAGATCGATTGTCAGATCCATTCCGAGACCGGTCTCCAGACCACTTCTATATCCTATTACTTATTATACTAGGATTAACTACAACTTGTAATAGGATATCGAGTGTGACAAACTACGATCATCTAATGCGATTAGGAAGCGACAAGGAGGCATAAGCGATGGAAAGAGTCGTCATTACGGGGATGGGCGTCGTGTCGCCGCTGGGCAACGATCCCGAGCGGCTGTGGGACGGGCTGGTTCGCGGACAATCGGGCGTTTCCCTGATCGATACGTTCGATACGTCGCGGCATAAAACGAAAATCGCGGGCCTGGTGCGGGATTTCGATGCCGCGGGGCGATTCGGCGCGAAAGAGGCGAGAAGGATGGATCGGTTTACGCAATTCGCTTTGGCCGCAGCGGAACAGGCGCTCGGAGATTCCGGCCTGAACCTGGAACTTGCGGATCGGGAGCGGGTGGGCGTTTTCGTCGGGTCGGGGATCGGCGGCATCGAAACGCTGCTCGGGCAAGCGGACACGCTGCGCGGCCGCGGGCCGGAGAGAGTCAGTCCGACGCTCGTGCCGATGATGATTTCGAATATGGCGGCGGCGACGATCGGCATCCGGTACGGGCTTACCGGACCGTCGATATCGCCGGTAACGGCCTGTTCGATCGGCAACACGGCGATCGGGGAAGCGTGGCGCTGGATTCGTTCGGGAAGCCTCGACGCGGTCGTGGCGGGCGGAACGGAGGCGGCGGTGACCGAAATCGCGCTGGCGAGCTTCGCGAACGCGACATCCTTGTCGGCGCGGAACGACGAGCCGTCCAAAGCCAGCCGTCCGTTCGACGGGAAGCGGGACGGGTTCGTCATGGCCGAGGGAGCCGGGATCGTCGTGCTCGAATCGCTGTCCCACGCGCTGCGGCGGAATGCCCGGATCCATGCGGAAGTGATCGGCTACGGGGCGAGCTCGGACGCCTACCATATGGTGGCGAACCATCCGGAAGGAGCCGGCGCGTACCAGGCGATGAAGATGGCGCTTCGGGAAGCGGGCCTCGATTCGCGGGACGTCGACGTCATCAACGCCCATGCGACCGGCACGGGACTCGGGGACAAATCCGAGACGGCGGCGATCAAGAAGCTGTTCGGCGAGCGAGCGTTTCGCATCCCGGTTACCGCGAACAAATCGATGACCGGCCATATGCTGGGAGCGGCCGGCGGCGCCCAGGCGATCGCGCTCGTCAAAAGCCTGCAGGAGGGAATCGTTCCGCCGACGATCAATCAGGAGGAGCCCGATCCGGACTGCGATCTCGACTACGTGCCGAACGAGGCCCGAAGCGCATCCTTGCGCATCGGCATGTCCAATTCGTTTGGCTTCGGCGGCCACAACGCGGTCATCCTGCTGAAAAAGCACGAGCAATAAGCGCGCTCGCGCAAGCAAGGCGGGGGAGGCGCGTTTGGTTGGCCGCCGCGGCTGGACTTAGGGGCCGTAATTTCGTTCAGTGAAGCCGGAAACGGCCTGGCAACGGAAATAACGGTCGCGAAAGGCCGCTAATGGCGAAATATCCCGCAATGCAAGTAAATAGCGGCCCCTGGAGGCCGTTAATTGCGAAATATCCCGCGAGGCGAGTAAATAACGGCCCCTGGAGGCCGTTAATTGGTTCGAGTGGGGCCGGAAAGGGGGTGGCAATGGAAATAACGGGTCACGAAAGGCCGCTAATTGCGAAATATTCCGTGATGCGAGCAAATAACGGCCCCTGGAGACCGTAATAGTGAGGCCCGAAACGGCTGGCATCAGAGAAAATAACGACATGTAGCGTACGGGGGGCGCTACATGGGCCGCAAATGCTCCGCGCAGCCGCGATGTAGCGCACGGGGTGCGCTACATGTGCCGCAACCGCTCCGCGCAGCCGCGATGTAGCGCACGGGGTGCGCTACATGTGCCGCAAATGCTCCGCGCAGCCGCGATGTAGCGCACGGGGTGCGCTACATGTGCCGCAACCGCTTCGCGCAGCCGCGATGTAGCGCACGGGGTGCGCTACATGTGCCGCAAATGCTCCGCGCAGCCGCGATGTAGCGCACGGGGTGCGCTACATGTGCCGCAAATGCTCCGCGCAGCCGCGATGTAGCGCACGGGGTGCGCTACATGTGCCGCAAATGCTCCGCGCAGCCTCGATGTAGCGTACGGGGTGCGCTACATGTGCCGCAACCGCTTCGCGCAGCCTCAATGTAGCGCACGGGGGGCACTACATCTTTCGCCCCCATCACCGGTCCCGCGCTTATCGGTTAGGCGGCACCGGCCCAATCTGGTAGAATAAGGGGGAGCTTATCCTCTCCAATCGGGCTGCCGAGATCCGAACGGAGCGGATGCCTTCCATTTTCCCCTTAAGGAGTTTACCGGATGAAATTAGGCTTTGACATCGACGATACGTTAATCAATTTGCGGGAATACGCGTTTCATTTGTACAACAAGAAGTTGAACCGGCAAATTCCGCTGGAGAGGTTTCGCGAGCTGACGACGGTTCCGATTCATGAACCTTTCGGCATGACGTCCGAGGAGGGGAAGGAAATGTGGAACGCCCTGCGGGACGAGATTTATTTTACCGATTGTCCTCCGTTCCCGGGAGCGGTCGAGGCGCTTCAACGGCTTGACCGGGAAGGACATGAGATTTACTACATAACGGCCAGGGATGCGATATACGGCGATCGGACGAAAAGCTGGCTCGTCAAGGCGGGATTTCCGGTAGCGCCGGACCGCTTTTTTTGCGGGATGAGCGATACGGAAAAAGTTCATATCATTCGCGAGCTCGGGCTGGATTATTATTTCGACGACAAGCCCGCGGTGCTGGAAACGCTGTCCGATCTGACTTTGAACGTCTATGTCAAAGACAACTCCTACAATCGGCAGCTTCGGCTTCCGCGCATCGTCTCCTGGGACGAATTGCCGGAACTGCTTCAGCTATCGGAGCCCGGCGCTATTCGAATGTCCGAAGCCGGGGAAAAGTAGCGACCAAGTCGGCGACCGGGCAACAGCGGCCTGATGCGCGGCAAGCCGACCGAGCGTTTTTATGCGGAGTTAAACCGGCAGCATGAGGGGGAGCGACGGCGAAACGGAGAAGGGGACGGCGTCCATGCGGGCACGGCCAGCCCTCGAGGGCGAAAAGACCGCTCCCGTCCGCGCGCCGCGACCGAAGCGCCCCGCCCTCGAGGGCGAAAAGACCGCTCCCGTCCGCGCGCCGCGACCGAAGCGCCCCGCCCTCGAGGGCGAAAAGACCGCTCCCGTCCGCGCGCCGCGACTTAAACGCCCCGCTCTCGAGGGCGAAAAGACCGCTCCCGTCCGCGCGCCGCGACCGAAACGCCCCGCTCTCGAGGGCGAAAAGACCGCTCCCGTCCGCGCGCCGCGACCGAAACGCCCCGCCCTCGAGGGCGAAAAGACCGCTCCCGTCCGCGTGCCGCGACCGAAGCGCCCCGCCTCCGGGGCGAGTAGAATCCTCCCGTCCGCGCGCCGCGACCGAAACGCCCCGCTCTCGAGGGCGAAAAGACCGCTCCCGTCCGCGCGCCGGGCCGAAGCGCCCGCTACGAGGAGACCGGGTCCATATGCTCGTTATACCACTCCCGGATTTCCGGGGAAGGCGCGGCTCCGAATTCTTCCGTCAACACCTCGCAAAGCTCGTGGTATTGTTTTTGAACGGCGGTGAGGTTGCCGTGGGCGTGATGAAGCTTCATCAAGGCCAAGTAAATTTCTTCGGAATAAGGGAACTGGTCGCGAATTTTATGATAAAGAGACAACGCTTCCGCATAGCGGCCGATTCTGTCGAGGCAGTCCGCCACGCTCAGCGCGTGCTCGTACCAAAGCGTCCGCAGGCGCTCTCTTTCGTTTTCCGCCCATATGTAATCGTAATCCTCGAAATAGTCCCCGCGGTAGATTTCGAGCAGCTGCTTGTGCTCCGCCAGGTTATGCTCGTCCGGCGGCGCAAGCTCCGACAGCTTGCGTTCCCATTCGTCGACGTCGATGCGCACCCCTTGCAAATCGAGCTGGTAGCCTTTATCCAGGCTGTGAACCTTCGCCGGGAGCTGAACGGCCTGCAGAGCCTGCCGCAGCTGATACATCGAGGTGTACATTTGGGTGAGGCTTTTCTTCAGGTCGACTTCGGGCCACAGCAGCTCGATCAGCGTATCTTTGCGAACCTGCTGGCCCCGATGATGGACGAGATAAGCGAACAATTGCTGCGCCTTGGCCGTGCGCCAAGGAAGGACGACAGGCTCCAAGCCGCCGTATTGGAGCGTTTTGAAGCAGCGAAGCATCGGTTCCGGGGCCGATTGTTTCGCTGCCGGCTTGTGCGCAAGCCGATGCTTGAGTCTTTCGATCGTCGTTTGAAGCCGCGTGTAGTCGAGAGGCTTCAGCAAATAATCGACCGCGTTGAGCTCGAAAGCCTTGATCGCGTATTCGTCGTAAGCGGTAATGAAAACGACGAACGTGTCGGGAGCCCGCATCAGAATGTGTTCCGCGACTTCGATTCCGGTCATGACAGGCATGTCGATATCGAGGAAAACAACGTCGGGACTCAGTTCGGACACGGCCCCCGGCACATCCTCCGAGTGCTGATAGACGCCTACGATGTCGATTCCCGACATTTTTCGAAGTTGATTCTCCAAGTGCTGCAGCGCGAGCTTTTCGTCATCGACCAATATCGCCCTCATGAGCCGGATTGCTCCTTTCTGTAACCACTGACTATATTATATCGAAAAATAACGAAAATCAGAATCATTTGTCGAAACGTACTCCATTATTTTCATAAAAAAATAGGCTGTCCCACAAGCCGCCGCGGCGGCATGCAGATCAGCCCGTTCGAATCAACGCGGATTCGTGAACGGTTTGACGAGCGGATCGTCCTTGGAAACCTTGATGTTCTTCATCGCTTCCGAGGCCGACTTGGAAGGTTCCCGTGGCCTGGTCAACATATCGGCGGCCCGCTTGATGACGTTCGCCGCATTGATGGGAGCATTTTTTTTATCGTTCATCCCTTCAACTCCTCGATCCATAAAGTAAATTCTCCTCCCCGATTTTCAAACAGGAAAGTCAATCTACGGGATAAGTGGCCACGACCATCAGCTCGATCGTTTCGATATTTCTCATAATTACATTATGCAGCAGCGGCAAAACTTGCTGGTCAAATAAGTCAAATTGGGTAGAATAACTGCTCCACACCGTTACGAGGTACTCGCCGTCGTCCAGTTCGTGACGGTAGACCAGCAAATTGCATTTGAAGGGGCTGTCGTTGTTCGGTTTATTCCAGCAGGCGGCTTTGTTCGTAAGCAGCGAATCCTGGGCCAGGTGCCGGTATTTCGCCGGCGTGTCGTTTTCGTACACTTCGAAGACGAAGGCGGCGTTGAACGTTTCGCGATAGGCCGTCTGGATTTCTTCGAGGAGCGTCTTGAGCACGGTCTGAAAACGAATCGAGTTGCCGTCCAGGCAGGCGAGCGTCTTGACGAATACGTCGTTCCCGGTCAAATAAGCCATGAGCGAAGCTTTGGAGGACGTGACAATCGCGTTTTGCATCGCCGCCTTTTCCGTTTCCAATTCAAACTCCACTTGAAAAAAACGAAATCTTCGCAACCGCATGAGCGCGACCGGTACGACAAGGAACAGCAGCAGCCATACGAATATGTAAAAAAGGCCCCGGAATATGACCTGGTTCGTCTCCGATTCCACGATCGGCTTCACGATCAGCGTCGTCAGCGTATCCGCGGTTTTGCCGGATGCGGAGGGGGCGGGCCCGGGAGGCCGGGCGGCGGAGCCCGGCGAAGATTCGATGCGAATCAGGGAGTAGACGCTGAAGGCGACGATGCCGACGATTCCGGCCACGTAAATGACCTGAAGCCATTTGACCCGAGCCAGAAACGCCCACAGGGAAGCTCCGATTCCGTTCGCGCGCAAGTCGCCGTCCCCCTTCCGGCTTAACCTTCCAAGGACATTATATTCAGAGGAATTAAAATATTATCCATCGGATTGTTGAAAGGTTGATCGGCAATACTGAAAAGCATAGGCGTCGAGGTGGACTGCTGTTCGGCTTCAGGCTCGGCATCCGGTTTGGCCGGTTGCGCCGGGGGATCGGCGTTGCGCGGCACCTTGCGCCCGGCCCGGCCCGGCCTCCTCTTCGAACAACGAAACATGGTACAATATACGGGATGGCCATTCGAACTCCGAAGGAGGAATCCAGCTGTATGAACTCGTTTCAACTGTATAACCCGACCCGGCTCGTGTTCGGCAAAGGGACGGTGGCGCAGCTCGGCGAACTGGTAAAGCCTTACGGCAAGCGCATTTTGCTTGTATACGGGGGAGGCAGCATCAAACGGACCGGCTTGTACGACGAGGTGAAGGCTCAGCTTGACGGCATCGGGGCGGCGGTATTCGAGCTTTCGGGGATCGAACCGAACCCGCGATTGTCCACCGTCAACAAAGGCATCGAGATTTGCCGCCGGGAGCGGGTCGATTTCATTCTCGCCGTCGGGGGCGGCAGCGTGCTCGACGCCTCCAAAGCGATTGCGGCCGGCGTTCCTTACGAGGGAGACGTATGGGATTTTTGCGTACGTAAAGCCGTCATCCGGGAGGCGCTGCCGCTCGGCACGATTTTGACGCTGGCGGCGACGGGCTCGGAGATGAACGGCAACGCCGTCATTTCGAACTGGGAGCTGAAGCAGAAGCGGGGGATGGGGAGCAAGCTCATCTACCCGAAATTTTCCATCCTGGATCCGGAGCTGACGTTTACGGTTCCGAAAGACCAGACGACGAACGGCATCGTCGATATGATGTCGCACGTGTTCGAGCAATATTTTTCCCGGACGACCGATACGCCGCTGCAGGAGCGGTTCGCGGAATCGATTTTGCAGACGGTGATCGAAAACGGCGAAATCGCGCTTGCGGACGGATCGAATTACGAAGCCCGCGCCAACCTGATGCTTTGCGGTACATATGCGCTGAACGGCACGCTGCCGCTCGGCGTCGTGACCGACTGGGCGACGCACGGCATCGAGCACGAAGTGAGCGCGATTTACGACATCGCGCACGGGGCGGGACTGGCGATCATTTTCCCGAACTGGATGAAATATGTGTACAAGGAGCGGGTGGACCGGTTCGTTCAATACGCGGTTCGCGTGTGGAACGTCGATCCGGCCGGCAAAAGCGACGACGAAATTGCGCTCGCGGGCATCGAGGCGACCCGCGCGTACTTTACGCGCATCGGCGCCCCGGCGACGCTCGGCCAGCTCGGCATCGGCGGCGAGGAGCTGGACCGGATGGCGGCGGAAGCGGTACTCTTCGGTCCGATCGGCTCGTTCAAAAAGCTGGAAAAGGACGACGTGAAGGCGATTTTGGAAATGAGCCTGTAAGCGGGTGTAAAAAAAGCGATCCCTTTCGTTCGTGGGCGGACGAGGGGGTCGCTTTTTTTATAGCCTCCGCGCATTCGCTATCGGTCCGGTTGGGTCGTGGCGACTCAATTCAACCGGCCAAGGGCCGACAGTCGAGCTAAGTTGGGTAAACATGACTCACCTCACCGCCTCTGCACGCCCTCTGCCGCTCCAGTTGGGTCGTGGCGACCCAACTCAACCCGCCAAGGGCCGACAGTTGTCCCTGGCCGAGCTCCCGGTGCCTGCCGCCCAAAGCTTATTGGAGAAGGTCATGCCCCGAATCTTGTCCAGACCCTGTTTTTCGAAGATTAATATTTTGTAATATTTTAGGACACAATTTGAACTATTTTATAAGGGTTCGGTCATAATCAACCTGAATGCGGTAAAAAAAATTTAATGTTAAGCGCTGCCTTGAAACGCTTACTTACAAATCATGTCATCCATTCCATTCATCAACCCAATATTTGGGAGTGCATTTCGCAAAATTTTGGTTTACGGTTGTATTGGGCGGCCAAGGGCTGCGGGTTGAAGCTGTGCGGGTCGGAGCCGAAAGGACCGGCCGGAAACGCAAACGCACGATAACCGCTAAACGGGGACGCGTTCGGGAGACGTCGGGCTTAATTTTCCGATTATTCACGTTTGTTTAGTTTGGTTAATCCGGTTTCCGTCACGACCGCGCGGTTCCCCGACAGGCCGGCCCGATTTGACAGTACGCAACGGAGGTGAATGCGGTACATACAGCCGGAAAGGGAGAGGCTGTCGGATCAAGGGAAAACGACATCATGACATTCAACACCGTTTGAGGGAGGACAACATCAAGTGATGAAAAAATCGTTAAAACCGTTTCGAGCGATGCTCGCTGCGGTGGTTACGAGCATTGCCGTCGTATCGCCGCTTCATACGGCCGCGGCGGCCGAGACGCAACCATGGCTGGACGCATCCAAATCCCCGGAAGAGCGAACCGAACTGGTGCTTCAGGAGATGACTCTTGAGGAAAAGGTCGAATTCGTTACGGGAAATTTGAACAACTACTACGGTTTTTACAATGCTCCGATTGAACGATTGGGAATTCCCGCGCTGACGATGGCCGACGGACCGACCGGCATTCGTATTGCAAACCCCGAAATTCAGAATAAAAAATCGACCGCTTTTCCGACCCCGATCGCGCTGGCCGCGACCTGGAATACGGAAACGGCGAAACGCTACGGCGATTTGATCGGCAACGAAGCGTACAATACGACCCACAACGTGCTTCTCGGCCCGGGCTTCGATATCGCCCGGCTGCCCTGGGGCTCTCGCAATTTCGAGTCGCTCGGCGAAGATCCTCTTCTCCAATCCAAGCTCGGAGTCGCCTATGTGAACGAGGTGCAAAAATATCCCGTCATCGCCACCGCCAAGCATTATTTGCTGAACAACCAGGAGACGGAACGCTTTACGGTCGATACCGAGGCGAGCGAGCGCGCGATGATGGAAATCTATACGCGCCCGTTCGCCGCGGCGGTGGAAGAAGCGGACCTCGGCGCCGCCATGTGCTCGTTCAACAAAATCAACGGCGTATTCGCCTGCGAAAACCCGACGGTGCTGACGGAGCTGCTCAAAGACCGCCTTGGCTTCGACGGCTTTATCATGAGCGACTACGGCGCCAATCTGAGCACCGCGGAGTCGGCGATCGCCGGACTTGACCTCGAAACGCCGGGCGTGCCTTACGGCCAATGGGGCGACAAGCTTTTGGCCGCCGTTCAAAACGGTCAGGTTAGCGAAGAAACAATCGACGGCATGGCGAAAAGAATTCTGGTGCAGATGTTCGATAAGGGCTTGTTCGACAAGCCGGCCGTGAACGTGCAAATCCCCGCGGCGGAGCACGGGCAAGCCGCGCTGGAAATCGCCGAGGAAACGATGGTGCTGCTCCGGAACGAGGATAACGCGCTTCCGCTGGACGAGGACAAGCTGGACTCGATCGCCGTCATCGGACCGGATGCGGACAGCTACGCCACGGTCGGCGGAAGCTCCCTCGTGCAGCCGACGTACACCGTGAGCCCGCTGGAGGCGATTCGCGAGCAGGCCGGAAGCGGCGTGCAAGTGGAATATGCCCCGGGAACCGATCCGATTTCCACGGGCGATATTCTGAACGGTCCGTCGGCCGTGCCTTCTTCGCTGCTCTTCCCGGAAAGCGCCGCTTCCGGAAACGGCGCAGCGGCCGCAGGTTCGGGGTTGCACGGGGAATATTGGACGAACAACCGAATGGAAGGCGATCCGTCGCTTGTCCGCACCGAACGCCAGGTAAACATGAACCTCGGTTTCTATAACTACGACGGGTTGAACGGGCAATCCTCGAAGCTGACGAAATTGCCGGACCCATTCAACGGCATGATGTCGGCCCGTTGGACGGGCTCCATCGCCGCCCCGGAAACCGGCGAGTACACATTGTCGATTACGAGCCTCGGCTCCGGGAAGCTGTATTTCGACGGCGAACTGCTGATCGACAACAAGGGCGAAACCGTCGAAACGACCGAAGCGAAGGTGAACCTCGTCGCCGGCGAAAAACACGATATCCGCATCGAATATCGCACCGACTGGCCGAACACGCTCGATTCCGATTTCGGCGGCTTGATCCGGCTGGGCTGGGTTCCGCCTGCCGATGCAGTCGACCCGACGATGCAGGAAGCGGTCGATCTCGCCGCCCGTTCCGACGTCGCGATCGTCGTCGTTCGCACTTATGAAAGCGAAGGTTATATCGATCGTTCCGATCTGGATTTGCCCAACAATCAGGAACAATTGATCTCCGAGGTGGCGGCCGCCAATCCGAACACCGTCGTCGTTTCGATGAGCGGCAGAGCGGTTGAAATGGACGGCTGGAAAGACGATGTAAAAGCGATCGTGCAAGCCTGGTACGCCGGGCAGGAACAAGGCAATGCCATCGCCAACGTTTTGTTCGGGGAAGTCAACCCTTCCGGCAAGCTGCCGGTTACGTTCCCGGTGGACGAGAACAACACGCCGGTATCTTCCGAGACGCAATTCCCGGGCGTCGGCGGCGTGGCGGAATACAGCGAGGACGTCATGGTCGGCTACCGCGGCTACGAGAAGAACGAACTGCAGCCGGCGTTCGCCTTCGGACACGGCCTTTCCTACACGACCTTCGAATACCGCAACGCGAAAACGACGGTAAGCGGCAATGCCGACAATCGCAAAATCAAGGTGTCCCTGAATTTGCGCAATACCGGCGACGTTTCGGGGGCGGAAGTGGTGCAGGTATACACCGGCAAGTTGCCGACCGACGTGACCACGGCTCCGAAGCAACTGGCCGGTTGGGCCAAGGTCGAGCTTCAGCCCGGCAAGCAGCAGCGCGTGGAGATCGAGCTCGATCCAAAAGCGCTGTCTTACTGGGACGAACAAGCGGACCGATGGGTCATGCTGGAAGGCGAAGTTCCCGTCTATATCGGCAGCTCTTCGGCCGACATTCGTCTGGAAACTTCCGTCGTCGTCGGAAGCCCGTCGGGGAAATAACGACCGTTTGGGGGAAGGAGCCGGAGCTTTGAGCTTCGGCTTCTTCCTCGTCTTTCGGGGGAGAGGAGGGGACGCGAATCCTTTGCCGAATATGGGGGGCGTTGGCCGCCCTCGTCGTTTTGGCGTCGATTCCCGGCGCCGGCACCGGTTCGCCGGCCGGCGTCCTGATCGCGGAAGCGTGGCTGACGACGGCCGATCGGAGCAGCCTGCTGAGTCCGCAACCGGAAACGGCGTTCAGCGGGAAGGCCAAAGCTGCCGACGCGGTCATCGAGGTGAATGCCGGGCGGCAGTATCAGACGATGCGGGGCTTCGGCGCGGCGCTTACCGGTTCGAGCGCCTATTTGATCAACTCGAAGATGTCCGAACCGCAGCGGGACCGGCTGCTCGAAGAGCTTTTCGGCGACGGCGGAATCGGCCTCGATTACGTTCGCCATACGATCGGCGCTTCCGATTTTTCGGTGGACGAAAACGGCAATCCGAGCAGCTACACCTACGACGATCTGCCTCCCGGGGAGACGGATTTCGGGCTGACCCGCTTTTCGGTCGGCAAGGATGCCGAAGTCATCGCCGCGCTGCAGCGAATCGTCCGCCAATATGAACGGGTGAAGGTTCTCGGCACTCCCTGGACCGCTCCGCCCTGGATGAAGCACGGGGAAGCCACCCCTAACGGCTGGTACTTGAATGCTGCCGACGACCGGATTTACCGGGCTTACGCCGAATATTTCGTCCGCTATATTCAAGCGTACGAGGCGGAGGGCATCCCCATTGACGCGGTCACGGTCCAAAACGAACCGGAATTTACTTCGCCCGACTATCCGAGCATGAGCATGGGGGCCGAAGAACAGGCGAAATTTATCGGCGATTTTTTGGGACCGGCATTCGAGAAAAGCGGGCTGGAGACGAAAATCATCGCTTACGACCACAACTGGGACGGCGGAGAGGACTATGCCAAAACCGTGCTGAGCGACGGGGAAGCCAACCGGTATACGGAAGGAACGGCATACCACTGCTACAGCGGCGAGCCGGATGCGATGACGGGCGTACACGATGCTTTTCCCGACAAATCCGTGTATTTTACGGAATGCAGCGGCGGAAGCTGGAGCGAGGATTTCGGAAGCAATCTGGCCTGGCTGATGTCGAAGCTGATGATCGGCGCCGCCCGCAACTGGGCGGAAACGATTCTGCTCTGGAATTTGGCCCTCGATCCGGAAGGCGGCCCGGCCAACGGAGGCTGCGCCGATTGCCGAGGCGTCGTTACGATCGACCCCGGAAGCGGGGAAGCCGTGAAAAACGTCGAATATTACGCGCTCGGCCACGTCAGCAAATTTGTCGGTCGCGGCGCGGTACGGATCGACTCCTCGCCGGCCTCCGCGGGCATCGAGAACGTCGCCTTCCGGAATCCGGACGGAACGATCGTCCTGATCGCGGTCAATACCGGCGACCGGCCGCGTACCTTCGAAGCGGTATGGCGGCGGCAGTCGTTCGCGTATACGCTGCCTGCCCGCTCGGCAGCCACTTTCAGATGGCTGCCGGCACGGGAGGGGCCGTAATCGGGAATGCGAAAAAGCGATCCCCGCCGTTTGCATTCGGACGGCGGGGATCGCTTTTTTTGTCGTTGTTCCAAACGGTCAGTCCCCTTCGCCGCGCAGGCTGATCGTCATCGCCTGCTCGGCTTGCCGCAGCGATCGGATCGTCGCGCTGGCGATCCGGTCGACCAGCTCGCCGGAGAGCGCCGCCGGCACTTCCATGCGGAACAGCGGGCGGTCCTGTTCGATGGCATGGAAGATGTCGAACAGCGTAATTTCTTCGGCCTTTTTGGACAGGCGAATGCCCCCTTTGGATCCTTCGCGCGTCTCGGTAATGCCGGCCCGGTTCAGGGCTTGCGCCCAGCGCCGCCAGCCCCGCTCATTTGGGTAAAATTTACCCATTTCAGCCCGCCGAGCGCCGCCAGCCCCGCTCAGCCCGCCATTCGCAACCCGCCGCATGACGCCGGGATAGCCGATGAGAAGCGGATGGGTTCGGACGGGATACGGAATGGAAAACCGCCGCACTTGGGGTTAGAATTTTGGAATGACAATCGGTATTGAACCTAAATTAGGGCTTGCTGAACGGGTCACATTTTACGGTGACACGAGCAAACGAACTGGGAGCCTCGACAATAGCCATTGCAAAACGGGCAAAAAGAGAACCCGGAGTCTCTTTTCGAGGTTCATCACCAGCAGTTGCAGCCCGATTACGGTCTCGCTGGTCGTCTGAAGGTGCGCTCGAATACGGCCAAGCCCATAGCTGCGCTTGCCTTCACCGAACTTGCCTTCCACCGCATTGCGCGCGGCTGCATCCGCTTTGGCGATTTTCTTCTGCTCCTGCTGATCGGCGGATGACGGACGCCCCAATTGCGGTCCGCTCAGTCGAATTCCCTTCTCCTTGCAGAAGCGCAAGTTGTCCCGCGTGCGGTAAATCTGATCGGCCAGCACCGCTTTGGGATAATAGCCGAACCTGGCGCGGTAGCGTTCCACTGCGGCCTGCAGCGTCTGACCTTCGTTGAAGCTCTCCCAGGACAGTTGCTCCCGGAATGCGTAGCCGTTCACCACGCTGATCGCCAGCTTCGCCCCGAACTCGACGTTCGCGCGGGCTTTGCCGCGCACGATCGGCCTCACGTGCGGCTGCGCGATACTGACGATCCGATCCGGTACGCTGTGCGTACGTTTGTCGTACATCGCTTGCTGCTGGCGAACCAATTCCTGAATGACCAGAAGTTCCTTGTACATGCGGCGTGGCAGCCGCGTCAGGCCGCCCGTGGAAGCAAGTTCGGCGATGATGCGCAGATCACGGGAAACGAACCTGAGTTGCTTGCCGATTGCTTTGCGCATCGTGCGCGGCTTCACGCGCCTTTGCTTGGCAACCGCCAGATAGGCTTTGCGGGCACGCTCCCGGTATGTTCTTGGCTTGCGAGTCTTTCCGCGTTCCGGTTCATGCAGGATGTCGATGATTTGCTCCAGCTTTTCTCTGGCCTGATTCAGAAGAGACAGATCCGTCGGGTAGGCGATGTCCGCCGGCGCGCAGGTCGCATCCAGCAGCAGTTCACCCTCGTTCGTCAGTTCCATCTGCCGAGGCAGCGGTTCTGCCGATTCATCGGATGTGTGCGCGTCAGCTCCGCCGCTTGGATCATCGTCGTCGTCCGATTGATCTGGAGATTCGCTGTTATTGCGCGATTCTTCGAGTGCGATCCACTCATTCACTTCATCGATGATCTCGCCGCCCAGCCGCTTGCGAAAGTGGGTCATAAGCGAATGATGAAACGGACGGCGGTATTGGTATTCCGGCAAGCCAAGGAAGTACTGCAGATACGGGTTCTCCAGAATCTGCCGAAGCGTCTCGCGGTCGTCGGTGCCCAGCCGTTCCTGGATAATGAGAGCGCCAAGTGCGACGCGGATCGATACGGCCTTTTGACCCTTGAGGCTCTTCTTGAAGTTCTTGGCGTACTTCTCTTCGAGCTTCCACCACGGAATCATTTGGGCGAGCAGCACCCAACGGTTATCTTCGGCGAGTTTTCCGCCGAATGGCAGGAAGAAATCGCCTGGCAGGATCATCTGGCTTTCGGTTCGCTGATACAATTCGGACGCCTCCAAGTGCAAGGTTTTTCACGGGTTAGCCCTCGTTTTCCTTGCACCTAAATTCGACAAAAGAGGCGCCAAACCCTTGTTACTGTTGAATTTTTGATTTGTTCAGCAAGCCCTAAATTACGAAAGCCTATAGAATCAGGCTTTTGAAGACGCAGAACTTGGATTTCACAACCAATTATGGAGGCAGAATATGCAGTCAAAATGGAATGCGAGCAAAAATGCCGTTACTTTCCCCCTCCCCACATGAAGGGGCAACGGGATTTCCAAGACACAAATTGGGATTATCGTTTATTCCAATAAAATACTTTTTCGCTCCATTCGTCGCCATGCCCACTGGTTTTGGAAAGACGTACTCAGTTTCAATGTCATTTGGCGGGCATGCTGGACAAACACACCTGCACAAACAAAAAACGTTCGCCGGAACCGCTGGATGGTGTAGGATCGGTGAATCGGCTCACAACAATGATGCTTGAATCGCTCAAAGAGATTATAGGCGAGCAGCTTTAAGAGCAGGTCGATTTCATTGGCGGCAAACGACTGCGTTGGAATGCGGTGGATGGCAAAGCCATTCTTGCCTTCCTTGATGTAGTTCTCCATGCAGCAGCGCTGGTTGTAGAACCGCCACACATCGATGGCTTCCCATTCCTCCGTTGTGACCATGGCTTCGTATTGCCAAAGCAAATCCAGTTCCAACTGAGACTGATCCCCGTCCCAACGCGGCATTTTGCGGATGACAGCAACACGACGCATCTTCTTCCAACCGATCGCTTGGTAGGCCAGCACGATGCCTTCAATGATCCAGTCCTCGTCCACAAAGCGTGTCCAATGCGCACAGGTTTTGACTTGGTCCTGGAGACGACTTGTCCATTTCAGCTTGCCGACGTAGCCGATCTGACGGGACTCCCAGAACGCGTAGAAGTCTTCTCCGCCAAAGCCTTTGTCAAACCGGGCATAGCGTACGTGGTGGGATTCCAACAACGCCAGCGTTTGCCGGGCAAACGAAAGGACGTCGGTCGAACTGCTCGTGTTGCCGGGACGCAGCGCGGCATTCACTAGCATTCGCGACTGCCCTTCGTACACGAGAAGGGGATGATAGCTCTTTCGGCCGCGCTTCTGACTGTTAAAACCGACTTCCGCTCCCTGCTGGTTGCCGTACACCGTCTCAACAGTCGAATCCAGATCGAGAATCAAGGAGTCGGGTAGCTGCGGTGCAATGATTTCGACATTCAGGTTTCGCAGGGCTGGCGCTAAATGGTCGTGGGCTTTGCCCAGACGAAGCAATTCCTTGTTTAACAATGTGTGATGCGGCACCCGGCCGCCCAGCGCCTGGGCGATCAAGGCATCACCTTGTAGGGATTTGAAATGAAAGAGACGTTCGCAGCCCAAAATCCAGCCGATGATGAGCATCTGCAGAATGCGATGCGTCGGAAAGATGGCATTCGCCGCTTTGGCTAGTCCAAGGCTCCGAAGGGCTTGATTCAAACCGATGTTTTCAAGAAATCCGAGGATCACCTTGCTTCCTGCAAAATTTGTTGCATTTCTCATAGAAAATGCCGTTTTCAATGACGCGATTTTTGTGGTAGACTTCACCTTAAGGGTGCTCCTCTCTTGGTTGGTGATGTTCTAGGCAAACACCATTCTACCAAAGATCTGGGCACTTTTTCATGTTTTTATGAGGTGGTACTTTCGTAATTCAGGTTGAAATGTTTAATCTGATAGGTATTTACTCCTGATTTGTGATTATTATGTGCACAGAAATTCGGGTATAAAGGTTTAAATTTTCATAGCAACTATGAATTCGACAAAATATTACAAAATTAGAGTTTGTCTGATTTTAAAGTAACAGAGTAATATTAAATTACTATTATTTCCTTGGGAGGTAATGGGATACTATGTCGAACAGGAGGAAATGTGCTTGAAAAAAGTCTTATCCTTGTTCCTGATTTTATCTTTATTGGCAGGAAATTTTGAATTCTTAACCAGTTCAGTTAAGGCAAGTAACAATTTTGGGGAACCAGGCGGAGGAAGTTCTCTATCAAACCTGGAATCCGTATATTCGGGAACTAAAGTAGACGAGGACGTAATCGATAGTCTCTTATCGACAATGAGCGTAACGAGAAGTGTTTATAGTGAAAAGCCGCGAGGCGGATTTTTGGTACGATTGAATCCCGAATATCGGGTCAGCGAATCAACGGTTTTGGATACATACAAAGATTGGAATGTTCAGAAAAGTACAACTCCTGAAATTAGTTTGAATTCCGGCAGGATTTTGGTTTCAGACCAGTTATATGGAGTGGCGGAGAACAGCCGGGATATATTGGAATCGGATATCGGATACAAGCTTGATTATTATAACGTAAAGAGCTTTGATTCTTTTAACGCTCTGTACATGGAATTAAATACGGACGAAGTGAATCAACTGCTTTTGGATCCTAAGATAGCCTCCATTGAGGAAGATAAGCCAATAGAAATCGCCGAGAGCGCTCTTACGGAAGTAGAAAGCGAATCAGTCAAGGAAAGCGCTCAAACGATTCCATGGGGGATTCACTCTTCAGGTTCTTACATGGTTCAAACGCAAAAAGAACCCGGTATGGGGTCGGTTAAAGTAGCCGTTTTCGATACGGGGATATCCGACCATCCGGATCTGGCAATTGCAGGAGGAGTTTCTTTCGTCGAATCCTCCGGAAGTTATTGGGACGATAACGGGCATGGAACGCATATTGCCGGTACGATTGCCGCTTCCGACAACGGGATCGGTGTTCTTGGCATGGCTCCGTTAGCCGAAGTGTATGCTGTCAAAGTCATGGATGCCAACGGAGATGGGCAGACCAGTTCGGTTATTCAAGGTATCGATTGGGCGATACAAAATGATATTGACATGATCAATATGAGTTTTGTTTCTTCCCAATACAGCGCAATGTTGCATGAAGCGATTCAAGATGCGGTTGAATCAGGCATCCTTGTGATTGCAGCAGCCGGTAATATGGGGTCGGGCACCGATACGGTTCAATATCCGGCAAAATATCCGGAGGTTGTAGCGGTCGGAGCCGTCGACCCTTCCCATCATCGAACTGACTTTTCAAGCACGGGAAGCGAGCTGGATTTAGTAGGACCCGGGTTTGGCATTTTAAGTACCAAAATAAACGGAGAATATGGGGTTGCCTCGGGAACTTCCAATGCGGCAGCGCATGTTACGGGAGCGGCAGCTCTATTATGGTCGAATCAACGTTCCTTGACGGGACAAGAAATCATCCAGCAACTGTATGATCATGCAACCGTTCTAGGAATGGCAAATGAGTACGGACATGGACTGATCAACCTTGCGAAAGCGGAAGGCATGATTTCCGGTCCTATAGCTCCTCTTTCCGATGAGAATCTGTCCGGTTTAAATACGGTACTGCCGTCCGAGCCCGAAGGCGAAATCGGAATCGCATCGTATGACAAACAAAACGATGGCGCGACGATTTATCCCGGGGACTCTGTCACCGTTTCCTTAAAATTGGAAGGAAACGAGCACGGCGAGAACCCGCATACGCAAATTGTCGTAGAAGTTTATCCAGTTTCGAATCCTTCCAACATCGTCGCGACCCGAACGATATTGAACCCTCAGTTGGATGTTGCCATCCCGTTCACTTGGCAGACAACATCATCTACGCCGACAGGCACGTATCACATCAAGTACCGGTATACGTCTATCGGAACCGGGAATTTTGACGATATTTTTGTTATTTATGTTGCCCAGTCGGGAGTCGGACCGGACACGTACGAACCGAACGATACGTTCCTTACCGCAAAAAGCGTAGTCCCGGGGAACAGTTATATTTCGTACATTTCTTCTGGCAGCGATATTGACTATTACAAGCTAACAACCGACCAAACAGGCGAGCTTGATATACAATTGACGATACCCTTCGCCCTGGATTATGAACTTTACGTTTATAATCAATCGGGCGTTCAAGTGGGTCAATCTTCCAATGGCACGGGCGCTTCTGAATTCATTACCCTTCAAGTTGCGGAAGGGGCAACCTATTATATAAAAGTCATCGGGTTCAGCGGTCAGTTCAGCTCATCCCCATATACCTTGATTCTTGGTGAAATACAGGTACAACCGTTTTTGGCTCCTACAGGCCTCGAATACATTCCATCGGCCAATAGCATCAAATTGACATGGGATGCAATGCCGGAAGCCGTCTCATACCTTCTTAAAATCGATGGTACGCAAGCCGGCACTGCGACGACGCCTGTTTTTACCTTTACGAATTTGAGTCCGATGCAAACCTACACGCTGGAAGTAGCTGCCGTTTATTCCGGGGGTACAAGCAGCTATAGCTCGATTCAGGCTTCCACAACGATCCCGGAACTGATCGTTTTTCAGCCCGAGGATATGGATCAGCTCGCCGGGACGAGCCAACTCTATAGCTTTACGCCAGCAACAACCGGGGTTTACCGCATTTATACGAGTCCATACGGCGGTTCCGGAGCTACCGTAGATACGGAACTCGGCATTTATTCGGATCTTCAACTGACCAAGGCTCTCGCCGTTAACGACGATGTCGACGATACCGTGTTTTCGGAAATTAGCATCAGTCTGGTCGGGGGACAAACGTATTATGTCAGGGTATCCGGCTTCGATTCCACGCGTCTTCGCGCTCGCGTGACGGCGGACGTAGTCAGCTCGACCATCCCCTATCTTCAACTGGATCAGCCCGTTGATATCCATCAGCAGTCGGGCAGCAGCAATGTATACGTCTTTATTCCGGCCCAGAACGGAAAATACCGTTTTTCAACCAGTCCGTACAGTGGAAGTTCCGCTTCCAGATCTAACGATACCGAACTCGCTGTATACTCCAATCTGGACATGGCCATCCCCATTACGAATGGCTATAACGATGACAAGAACGATTCGGTTTATTCCGAGGTTATCGTGAATTTGAGTGCGGGAACTCCGTACTATGTGCAAGTTAACGAAGTCAATGGCGGTAAAGTATTTGCGCGATTGACGGCTACATCTGCGGGCGAAGCGTCATTTGCGGCGATGCAGTTGGGGCAACCCGTCGATTTGTCCGTGCCGCGGGGAGAAGACGCCTATTTGCAATTTACTCCTTCGCACTCGGGAACGTATCGGTTTTTTACGGCAAACTATCCCGGACTGGCGCAACTGAACGATACGGAGATCGGATTATATGCGGACCCGGATTTGCAAAATCTGATTGATTTTAATGACGATGTCAAAAGCTACAAACCCTATGGAGAGCTGTTCTCCAAGCTTGAAGTAAATTTGAATGCGGGAACGACCTATTATTTAGTCGTTAGAAGCTTCGGTTCCTTTAATGGCCTGCAGGCACGGTTCGTTGTGGAATCGATGGAGCAAGCCAGCAGAACTTCCGCCCGCAGCCTGACTTTCGGACAATTGGTCGACACCGACGCCAACGGCAATCCGGCCACGATAACGTCCTTGTATGACGTCGATTATTATCGCATCGAACTGACGGAGCCTCGCCAGATCAGTTTGTACCTCTCCGCCGGAGAAGGGGCTATTGAGGATGCGAACGGGAATGTGAGGGGATATTTCGACCTTGAGGGCGAGCAGGTCTTTAATCTCGATGCGGGCATCTATTATTTGCGGGTAGAAAACGATGTCCTTCATACGAACAGGCAAGCCCTCGCGTGGAATTTTTCCGGTTATGCTTATGAATTGTCTGCCGATTTAAATGAAATTTCTTATACTCACGGCAATTACGGAGAGGAAATGGCAGCGCTCCGGGCATTCAGCGCGAATTTGAGCAACAGCTTCGATGCTACGATTGATTCCGGAGACTATGTAGAAGTCAATTACAAGCACAAAAAAAATCACTCCCAATTGTTCATTCAGGTCACGACCGGACAGGACGCCTACACGGTTTATGAAACAACGATGACGGGCAATTTCCAGGCCGGTCAGAGCACGACCATCCGGTGGGACGGTTCGGTTAATTCAACCGCATCCTCTAAAAATTTGTTCGCCAGTTCCTATTCGCAATCCGGCAGGACGTATTACTGGGCGAAAAGCGGAAATTACAAAATCTATGTGTACCGAATGGACGGTACGAAGAAAAAAGACGCCTCGGCATATCGTGTAGAGGTATTTAACGATCCCTTGAACCGGCTTAACGTCATTCCTGTTCCGTATACGCATGTAAACGGGAAAGAGATTACGGCCAAGGATATCAATAGCTGCAAACAATGCTATAACTACTTTGAGCGGTATGTTTATGATCCGGATACGTGGACTCCGCCTCTAACCGCGTATGAGGCTTGGTTCGGGGATATGTACGGCGTGACCGGGCTCAGAATGTTTTGGCAGAAGGCCGATCAACTGGTTAGTTGTGATGACGAACCAACAGATTTAGCGAAATTACAATGTACGATCACCACCATTGGTATGATTCCATTTATCGGAGAGAGTGCTGATGTATTAAATGGTGTGATATACCTTGTAAACGGTGATTATGCTGGTGCATTGTTATCCACTGCTTCCATCGTTCCGTATGTGGGGAACGGAATCGCGGGTGCCAAGAAGTTCAACAAGATTTATAAATCGAACCCATGCGGTTGTTTGCCTGAGGGAACCAGTATAACGACCAAAGACGGGGTTAAACCGGTAGAGGATATACAAGTCGGCGACCTCGTTCTGGCCAAATATACGGATACAGGCGTCCAAGCCTTTAAACCGGTCGAGAAACTTTTCAGCAGTCAGACAGAAGAAATATTCACCTTAAAAATCGGCGATACAACGATAGAGACAACGGGTAATCATCCTTTCTGGGTAAAGGGAGAAGGTTGGGTACCGGCTGATGAACTAAAACCCGGCGATCAGCTAGAAACCGAGACCGGTAATCTTCTCACAGTTGATGCAATAACTGTCAGATATGAAGTCAAACAGGTTTACAACTTTACAGTTAGCGATTTTCATACGTATTATATCTCGGACCTTGGCATTCTGACGCATAATCTTCTTGATGTTTGTCAGATTCAAAATTACGCTAATGTGAGTCCAAATAAATTAACCAACAGGGTAAAAGGGACTCCATCTGCTATCTTGGAAGCTGAAATTAAAAAGGCAACGGGGCTGGAAAAGCCAAATGGTTGGGCTGCTCACCATATTGTGCCTTATAAGAAACCGTCACCTAATGGATTTGCTAAGGAACTTCAGGATATATTGGATGAAAATGGAATCGATCTAAATTCCTCTGCAAATGGAGTTTACTTGCCTCCAGGAAAAGGAGCCTCCACTACTGTTATAGACGGGCAAACCATGACAACTCATAATGGATATCACGTGTCGGAGTATTTTGAGTTTGTGCTTAAACAAATTGATCCTGTAAGAGATGATCGCGATGAAATAGTGAAAGTGTTGAACGATATCCGTCAAGACTTACTTCATGGAAGATTGAAACTTGGAAATTTAAACAATTAATGAGGTGAACGAAGTGAGAATTTATGAACTAAGAAGTCATTATAAATCCGTGCCAATTACATCGTACAATGACGAAAGCCATCCGATTTCCTCTAGGTTTGAGGGAGGATCCAAGCTCCAATCTTGGTCACCTATTTTGGTAGAAACGATCGTCGAAGAATCCTACAATAGCGAGGAATCCTATAATGACTTTCCAAAATATATTACTGGAAAACCTGTCGTTTCTTCTCGTGTCAAAGAAGTAATCAAGCTCTTTGTACAAGAGGAAGTTGAGTTTCTCCCCTTGATGCATGAAAAACTGGATTTGTACATGATTAATGTGACGAATGTACTGAATTGTGTCAACTGGGAACGATCTGATGTTAAGTTGACGACTAAAGGGAAATTTGCCGGCTTCAATAAACTTGTATTCGATTTTGGAAAGATTCCTGCCAGTACGTATATGTTTAAAATTAAAGAGACTGTTAGGATTTGTGTATACGTCACGGAAGCATTTAAAAACCTGATTGAAAGCCAAAATCTCAAAGGCTTGGATTTTTCGGTTGTATACGACTCTGAATTCACCGAAGAGAAGGAACTGGAACAAAAACGGAACTACGAGTTGGCTTTGGCGGAAATCGAACGCCATAAAGGCGAGGAATTTTCCTACGAGGAAGCCTTAGAGCGTGTTGATCGAGGACAAGCCGTAGCCAGCGGAAAATGGAAGATGCAATTGGATGAGAAAGGCAGATTCTGGCTCGGAGACTTGAACCTCGAACTCAAATATTCATGGATCATGCCGATATATATGCCGCCTGTTTTGCTCGGTTATCGCTGGCACGAAGTGGAGAAATCCGAAATTTAAAGAGTTGGATGACGAGGCCTCCGCTGCTTTATAAGTGTGAACACATCTTGAAATTGGGTGCTGATAAATGAAAGCTTATGGATGGAACAACCATATTAAATCAATGGTGCTCATATCGGACAGGGATAAGACCCATCCAATTACGTCCCGTTTTGATGGAACACCTAAGCTTGATCTGTGGTCGCCAGCAAAGGTAAAAACAGCTACAAAAAATAGCTACAAGGATTTTCCGGTGTTTTTAACTTCAAAGCCGGTTATTTCTGCACGTGTCAAGGAAGCGATTGAACCATTTGTAAAAGATGAAGTCGAGTTTCTGCCTTTGATCCATGAAGAGCTGGATTTGTACATGGTTAATGTGACGAAGGTGCTGGATTGTGTGGACTGGAAGCGATCCGATATTCAAACTTTCAAAGACGGTTCACTTGCAGGGTTCAATAAGCTTGTGTTTGATTTCGAAAAAATACCTGAAGACACCTATATTTTCAAATTTAAAGAACGAGCTACTACATTGGTATTTGTGACCGAAGCGTTCAAAGACTTGATCGAAAGTCACAAACTCAAGGGCTTGGACTTTTCCGAGGTATACGACTCTGAATTCACCGAAGAGAAAGAACTGGAACAAAAGCGGAATTATGAGCTGGCCCTGGCAGAAATTGAACGCAATAAAGGAGAAGAATTTTCCTACGAGGAAGCCCGAGAACGAGTTGATCGAGGACAAGCCGTAGCCAGCGGAAAATGGAAAATGCAATTGGATGAGAAAGGAAGATTCTGGCTCGGAAACTTGAACCTTGAACTCAAATATTCATGGATCATGCCGATATATATGCCGCCTGTTCTGCTCGGTTATCGCTGGCACGAAGTGGAGAAATCCGAAATGTAAAATTCTCCATTATTGTTCTCCGTCGTACCGGGATCTGGAGCTTAAAGCGGCGCCGGAAACGACAAAACGTCTCCCCTGGGAACATGAATAAGCTGAACGCCCCCTTAACGCTCCACCTCCTGTCAGGCACCGCACCTCCTGCCAGGCCCGCCCTGGTGCCCCGCCCCCGTCAGCAGGGCCGCCGGGACGGACTGACAGCCTTCAGGAGGCCCCGTCCTCCGCCTCCGCCAGCTGCCGGAACAGCATCGCAAGCTTGAGCTGCAGCTGGTCGCTCATTTTTTTCAAATCGATCCGCAGCAGCTCGCTCGCCTTCTCCAGCCGATACAGCACCGTGTTCCGGTGGACGAACAGCTCCTTGGCCGTCTCGTTGACGTTCCCTTCGTTGGCCATGTACGCTTCCAGCGTCTTCAGCATTTCCGCCCGATACTCCTCGTCCTTCGCGAGCAGCGGAAGCAGCAGGTTGTCGCTGTAGCCGGCCAGAATGTCCCGGGGGATGTGGCGAAAAACGTAGTTCAGCTCCAGATCCGAAAACAGCGTGACCGCGCGCCCGAACGAAAGGCGTTCGCTGATGCTTTTCGCATGGTCGCATTCGTCGCTCGCCTCCAGAATATCGGCCAGCTTCAGCTTCGGCTTGCTGACGTAGCAGCGGTAGCCCGGGGAAGGCGCCGACCCGACGACCTCCTCGAGGGCGGAGACGATCCGCTGCACGAAGTCGGGGACGGAAAGCTCCCGGGATTCGGCGGGCAGCGCGAACAGGGTGACCATTTCGCTGCCGACAAAAAGATGGTGGGAGCCGATCGGGCTCAAATACGGGTGGTACATCAGCTCGCGGCGGATTTTTCGCAGCCCTTTGTGGGGAGCGTCCTCGCCGGGAGATTCCGGATAGATCGCGGTTTTGACGCATAGGTAGGCGCAGTCGCGAACGTTTTGGCGGAGGGCGCGGGTTTGCTCGAGAAATTGCTCGGGCGTAATCCGCTTTTGCAAGTAGCGTTCCAGCACGAGCGACCAGCGGTAGCCGGACACGGATTGGCGCTCGTCCTGAAACCGGTCCATATGGAAGGAAAGAATCTCGGCGGCTTGGTGAAAAAGCCCTTCCTCCTCCTGGATGATCGTCGCATGGCGGGGCATGACGAGCAGAAAACCGCAGCACTCGCCGTCCTGGATGAGCGGGATCGTGCAGCGCCAGCCGCTGAGCGAGCGCGATTTGTCGAATTTCGGGTTCCACGGCCAATCCTTCAGCACTTCGGCTTCGGGCCAATCGCACGTGTTGTACAAAATTTGCCCCCTTGCGCCGACGATGACGATCGGATACGACAAAATGTCCCCGATCCGCTGAAAATGATTGGCCGAATCGCCGGGCTGCATGGCGAAGCGCATGAGGCTTTTCTGCTTGTCCAGCGCGTCGTGCAACTTGCGGGTGCTTTTCTCGATTTCGGCTTCGACGAGCGCGTTCATCTGGTCGGCGAACGTAAATTCGTACGGCAGCTCCAGCACGGGAAAATGAAGCCGGTTCGCTTCCTCGATGACGACCGGGGGATCTGCTTCCAATAGCGGCCGAGCTTGATGCCAAGTCCGGCCGAGCCCCGTTCGTTCAGCTTTTGCAGCAGCCGGAGGAAATCCTCCGGCGTATCCTTGATGGCGAAGGCGGTCGTAAACAGCATTTCTCCGGCTTTGACCCAGTCGGAGACGTCCGGGGCATCCATCATGTTGACCGATTTGATGACGCGGCCCGCGCCTTCGGCCCCCGCCACGATGCGGGAACGGGACAACGGATAGATGCGGAGGGCTTCTTCTACGGTGAGATGCATGTCGGTTTCCCCCTTCTGGATGAACGGGCGCCTGCGTCTTAATAGTCGGTCGAGACGGCGCTCAGCACGATTTCGGACATTTTCTGTGTCACCCGCTCGTACATCCGACGGCCGATTTCTTCGGTGGACCCGGTCGGATCGCCGATGACCCCGGTTTCCGACAGGTCGCGGGTGGTCCACGCAAGCGAGACGTCGCCGCCGAGCTTGAAGCAGGAGCATTCCGCCACGGTCGGATATTCGGCCCGGTAGTGCTCCGGCTTCACCCATTCGGGCTTGGCTGCGAGCATAAGCGACGTTTCCAGCGCCCCGCCGTGAATGCCGTATTCCAGCTCCCTCGCCGTAAACGATTCATCGGCGTACAAGCCGGCCGTGTTGACGAAGAACACCTGCAGCCCGAGCTCCACCCGGGCGTCTCTTGCCGCCAGCGTAATGAGTTCCGGGTTGCCGCCGTGGCTGTTGACGATCATCAGCTTTTTCCAGCCGTCCTTATGCATGCAGCCCATCAGCTCCGACAAAATCGCCGTCATCGTCGCCGTCGACAGCGAGAATGTTCCGGAAAAGCCGTCGTGCTCGTTGCTCTTTCCGTAGGAGAGCGGCGGCAGCAGCCATACCGGCGCTTCCTCCGGCAGCAGCGCAAGCGCCCCCTCGATCAGCGTCTCGTTCAGCAGGGAATCGGTAAACACGGGGAGATGGCGGCCGTGCTGTTCGACGGAAGCGATCGGCAGGACGAGCAGCGCTTTCTCCTTCGGAATGTCGGCGATTTCTTTAGTGGTGAGCCGCGGCAGGAACCGGTCGTTCCAGACGCGCCCTTCGTATCTCGTACGCATTGGGCGTCCCCTCGCTTTTCTATTAGTATAAAGAATTTTCGTGTAATAAAATATAACAATAATTTTGGGTTCGATCACTATTTTAAAAGAGATTGACGCTTATTTTAGTTTCCCGTACAAAAAAAGACCGCTTTTTAGGTTGTGCGTCCAAAACGGCGTTATGTTAATTTACATAAAATTCGATTGTCTCGTATACTCTCCTCAGAACCTAACATACAAAGCATCTGAGGAGGGCTATTGGAGTGAAAAGGGTCAGAAACCATCGTATCGCATCGCTGTCGTCCGTTGTCGTGCTTGCCATGCTCGTCTTGTCCGCTTGCGGAAGCAACAACGGCAATTCGGGAGCCAGCTCGAGTCCGGCATCCCCGTCCGCGTCTCCGTCGGCATCCTCGGCCTCGTCTTCTCCGGCCGCATCCGGCGAAAAAAGCTTCGAAGGCCAGAAGCTCGTCGTCGGCGTTTGGGGCGGATCGTACGCCGAAACGATCGAGAAATACGTCGTCGAACCGCTGGAAGCGCAAGGCGCCACCGTCGAGCTTGTGCTCGGGGGAACCGGCGACCGCCTCGCCAAAATGTACGCCGAAAAAGGCAATCCGACGATGGACGTGGCGTTCCTGAATTTGTACGAATCCAAGCAGGCGATCGACGACGGCGTCGCCGATCCGGTCGATCCGAGCATTCCGAACTTCTCGCAGCTATACCCGGCCGCTCAGGAAAACGGCTACGGCATGACGTTCATGGGCCTGGGCATCGTGTACAACAAAGACCTCGTGACGGAGCCGATCGCCGAATGGGCCGATCTGTGGCGCGAGGACTTGAAAGGCAAGGTCGCGTTCCCGACGTATCCGGGCTTCGAGGGCGACGCGCTTGTCGCGATTGCCGGCAAAGCGTTCGGCAAAACGGAGCAGGACGATCAAGCGAACTTCGACAAGCTGAAAGAGCTGGGCCCGGTTCCGATGTCGTATTCCAACCTGGACGAATTGTTCCTGGAAATGAAAAACGGCAGCGTGCTGGCCGCGCCTATCTTCAACAGCTACGCGAACGAATATATCAAGAAGGGCTTTCCGGTCGAATTCGTATCCCCGAACAGCCCGGGACCGGTCATGGCAAAAGACACGATCGTCATCGCCAAAGGCACGAAGGTTCCCGAACTGGCCAAGGAATTCGTCAATCTCGCGATCGGCGTCGAGACGCAGGAGCATTTCGCGACGGATCTGTTCTTCGGGCCGACGAACAAGGAAGTGACGGTGCCGGACGACCTTGCCGCGCAAATCGTGTACGGCGAGGAAGCGGTCAGCAAGCTGGAAGTGCTGGACTGGGATTACATCATTTCCAAACGGTCCGACTGGACGCAAAAATGGAACACCGAAATTCTCGCCAACTGACGTAAGCATGTCCAACATTTGAAAGGGGGAGAGGCGGATGGAAAAAGCAATCGCGGAGTCCCGGCGGCCGAATCCGGCGGGGCAAAGACAGCTGTGGTCCAAGGTGGCGCTGCTCTCTCCCGCCATGCTTGTCTACTGGGCCGTGTTTTTGATTCCGGCTATCGTGCTGCTGATCAACAGCTTTCAGGCGAATCAGCCGGAGCGGACGATGTGGGAGCGGGATTTATCGCTCGGCAGCTTTTCGCGGTTTTTCTCCGATCCTTATTTCATCAAGGTGATCGGAACGACGCTGCTGCTGGCGGTCATCGTCGTCGCCGTTTCGCTCGTCGTCGGCTATTTGCTGGCCTACCACATTTATAAAGCGAAATCGTTCGTCAAGACGACCCTGATCACGGTCGTGCTTACGCCGCTGTTCAGCGGAGCGCTGCTGCAGTCGCTCGGCTGGTACCTCATGTTCGCCCGCTACGGGCCGATCAACGTCGCGCTGAGGGACATGGGGCTGCTGTCGCAGCCCCATAACTTCCTCGGCACGTACGGCGCGGTCGTCGTCGCGCTCGTGCACGGGTTTTTGCCGTTCATGGTGCTGTGCATCGTCAACTCGCTGCGGTCCATTCCGGCCAACGTGCTGGACGCGGCGTCCAGCCTCGGCGCAAGCTCGTTCACGGCGTTCGTCCGCGTCACGCTCCCGCTGTCCAAAGGGGGCATGATGGCCGGCAGCGCGCTCGTGTTCGGCGGGACGCTCGGCTCCTTCGCGACGCCGGGCATCGTCGGCCAGGGCAAAATCCAGCTGCTGGCGCAAATCATTTACCAGCAGGCCATTCAAATTTTCGACTGGTCGTTCGCCTCGGTCATTTCCATCGCGCTGCTGGTCGTTTTGGCGGCCGTTACCATTTTGTTGAACCGTTCGGTCAACGCCTCGGGGAGGGATCGCCAATGAACCGGCCGAATGCGGGCAGCCGCGTCGCTTACGGGGCGCTCAAGGTTGTTCACCGGATCGCGGTCTATCTGGCCTTTTTGTTCGTTTTGGCGCCCATGCTGCTGATGGTGATCGTCGCTTTCAACAAGGCCGATTATTTCTCGTTTCCGCTGGAGGGGTTAAGCTTCCGCTGGTTCCGGGAGATGGCGGACAACTCGGAATACCGCAATTCCATTGTCACCAGCTTGCGGCTGTCCGCGATCGCGACCGTTCTTTCGCTCGCCATCACGATTCCGGCATCGCTCGCCCTCCGCAAAAGCGATAGCAAATGGATCGAGTCCGTGCTGCTCGCCCCGCTGTTTTTCCCGCTTGTCATCTGGTCGCTCGGGCTGCTGCAGTTTTACGGCATGATCGGGCTGTCGGGCTCCTTCGTTTCGCTCGTGCTGGCGCATGCGGTCATGATTACGCCGTTTATTTTCCGGATCGTCATCCAAAGCCTTCGCGAAACGAATCCGCGGCTCGAGGAAGCGGCGCACAGCCTCGGCGCGGGCAAGTGGACGACGTTCCGCAAAATCACGCTGCCGATCATATTGCCCGGCGTTATCGTGGGAGCGGTGTTCGGGCTGCTCATGTCGTTTACCGACGTGACGCTCACGATGTTCATCTCGAGCTCCGGCTCGCCGACGTTCCCCGTCCGGGTCTATTCGGAGCAGCGAAGCGAAGGCTTGAACCAGATCGTGCTCGCCTGGTCGGCCATCATTACGCTCGTCATTTTCATCCTGTCGCTCATCGGCGAAAAATTCGCCCGCTGGTCGCGCTATTTTTAACCGCGGTTCGGCTCTCCGCCGCCATTGCGGGTTGCGCTTGCCGGCCGCGGATTCCATCCCATTCGAATATTGGAGGTTATCATCGAGATGATGAACAAAATCGGACCTTTTACGATAAACGGCAAGCCTGCCTTTACCCAGATTACCGCGGATCAGATCGCGCCCTACGTCATCTTCGTCGTCAAGGACCCGCTGCACGGCTGCGAGAAGGACGTCGCGGAGGAAGTCGCGGAGCATTTCGATACGCACCGGCTCGTGTCCGACACGGGCATGGCCAAAACGTACACCGGCACCTATAAAGGCGTCGACATTTCGGTCATTTCCTGCGGCAGCGGCGGGCCGGAGCTGGAAATCATCCTCATGGACATTATGGCCAATACGAACGCCCACACGTACATTCGCGTCGGCGGCTCCGGCGCGATGCAGGAGTCGCTGTCCGTCGGCGATCTCGTCATCGCGACCGGCGCGGTCCGGGACGACGGCACGAGCCAAAGCTACGCGCCGAAGCAATTCCCGGCCATCGCCGATTACCGGCTCGTCGCGGCGATGAAGCGCGCGGCGGAAACGAACGGCTTCCGCCACCATCTGGGCGTCACCCGCTCGTCCGACTCGGAATACGTCGGCGTCGGCCGCCCGGCGCTGAACGGTTACCTTCAGGAGCAGCACAAGCAGCAATTCGAAATGTGGCACCGCGCCGGCGTGCTGAACGTCGAGCGGGAGGCCGCGATCCTGCTGACGCTGACGACGCTGTTCGGCCTGCGCGGCGGCGTCGTCAACGCGATCGGCGACAATTTCGTCACCGGCGAGCCGTTCGTGGCCGGAGCGGGCTTCGAGCACGCGATCGTGACGGCGCTGGACGGCATCGTTCTGCTGGATGAGCAACTGAAGGCGTAAGGCGAAAGGCTTGGCCGCGGCAGGGGAGCTGCCTGGGCCGGGGCCGTAAACCGGTAAAATAGAGCCATGACTCGCGCGAAGAGCCGCGTATGGAATGAACGGCCGCAATAGGCTGCGGCAAGGATCGCGAAATGCGGGAGAGGAGGAACGTTCATGAGTCAACTGGCGCTGGAGGGACTGTCGAAAACGTTTCGCGGCGTGGAGGTGCTGCAGGACGTTTTTCTGCAGGCCGAGCAAGGCGAATTCATTTGTCTGCTGGGGCCGAGCGGCTCGGGGAAAAGCACCGTTTTACGAATGATCGGCGGCTTCGAGACGCCCGACGTCGGCAAAATCCGGCTGGCGGGGGAAGAGATTCAGGACCTGCCTCCGAATCGGCGCAACATCGGGTTCGTTTTTCAGGATTACGCGCTGTTTCCTCATTTGACGGTGGAGGCCAACATCGCGTTCGGCCTGAAGTGCCATAAGACGGAGAAAGCGGAAATGGGCAGGCGCATCAAGTCCGTGCTGGAGCTGGTCGGCTTGACGGGGCTGGAAAAACGTTACCCGAAGCAGCTGTCCGGCGGCCAGCAGCAGCGGGTGGCGATTGCCAGGGCCATCGCGCTGCGGCCGTCGCTGCTGCTGCTCGACGAGCCGCTTTCCAATCTCGATGCCAAGCTGCGCCGGCAAATTCGGCTGGAAATGCGCGAACTGCAGCAGGAGCTGGGCATTACGACCATTATGGTCACCCATGACCAGGAGGAAGCGATGACGATGGGCGACCGGATCGCCGTGCTGCAAAGCGGCGTCATCCAGCAAATCGGCAAGCCGCTGGAGCTGTACAAGCGGCCGGCCAACCTGTTCGTGGCCGGGTTTCTCGGCGACCCGCCGATCAATCTGCAGCCGTGCCGAGGCGCGGTGCGTGACGGCTTGCCGGGCGTCGAGGCGCTGGACGCGTTCCTTCCGGCGGACCTGGGCAGCGGCGGCGAAAGCCGGGAGTGGGAAGGCAAGGAGTTCGTGCTCGGCATCCGTCCCGAAGACATCGGAGTCGCGAAAAGCGGAAGCGGTGCTCCCGGCATTCCCGCCGTCGTCGACGTCATCGAGCATTTGGGCTCGTCGGCGCTCGTGCACGTCCGCACGGAAGCTTCGCGGACGAAGCTGACGGCGCTCGTGCATGCCAAATGGATACCGGAAGCCGGAGAGCGCGTCCTGCTGGACCTGCATGCCGGCAACGGCCTGCTGTTCGACAAAACCACCACATTGGCCGTTCCCGGCTTTGCGTTCAGGCAGCCGGCGGAGCCGGCCGGAATCGGAAGTTGAGGCCTATGAAACAGCAACGCATTTTAACGTTTGGCAACGTCGTCATGGACGGCTTGTTCATCCTTCCGCGCATGCCCGGGTACGACGAAAAAACGTTTGCGGAAACGGTGTCCTGGTCCCCGGGCGGACCGGCCGTTCACTTCGCGGCCGCTTCGGCGAAGCTGGGCTCGCGCGCGAACGTGCTCGGCTGGGCGGGCGACGACTCGATGGGCTGGCAGGTGCAGAACATTCTGGAGACCAAAGGCGTCGAGCCGTCGCTGCACCGGATTTTGAATACGCAAACGCCGACTTCGATCATCATGGTCGACCGGACCGGCGAGAAGGCGGTGCTGCTGTCCCCGCCGATCGAGCCGTCGAGGCTGCCTGCGCCGGAGGAAGTGGCCGCCTTCGATTTGTCCCGGACCGATCATTTGCATACGCATCTGTTTTTGGAACCTTACGTGGATTGCCTGCTGACCGAGTGCGGAAGGCTCGGCATTTCCCGATCCATCGATCTTGAGCCGTCCTCCGTGCGGCGCTGGGGCGTCGAAGGCGTCAAAAACGCGCTCGGCAACATCGATATCGTGTTCGCCAACGAAGCGGCGGTCCATTTGTTAAGACCCGAAGAAGACGAGCTCCGCGAAAAGCTGGCGCGCATCGCCGATTGGGGCCCCCGCGTCGTCGTCTGCACGAGAGGGCGCCAGGGGAGCGCGGCATACGGCGACGGACGGTATATCGTCAGCCCGTCGGTCCGCGTGCTGACGAGCAACTCGCTCGCGGCGGGCGATATTTTCGCGGGCGCGTTCGTCAACCGCTATCTGGAGGAGCGAGACATCCGCCAGGCGGTCCGCTACGCGACGGCGGCTTCGGCGGTGGCCGTAAGCCGTTCGGGCAGCTCCGTCCACTATCCGTCCGCGGAGGAAATCGAGGACATGCTGGCGCGGAATCCGCTAAACATCGAAACGAACGAGGTGAACGTGGAATGGAAGTCTATGTGAACGGAACAGTCGCGGCGGGCCCCGAGCTGGAGCTGATCGAAAACGCGACGCTGATTGTGGAAAACGGCAAAATCGCCGCCATCGAGCGGCAGCCGCGCGAGCACGGCATCGACCTGAAGGGCGGCCTCGTCATTCCGGCGTTCGTGGACGCGCATACCCATATCGCCGACACGGGCGCCAAGGAGCTCGGAACCGGGATGCTCGTGGAGGACGCGGTGCTGCCGCCGAACGGCCTCAAGCACCGCTACCTGCAGCAGCTGTCCGAGGAGCGCCTGATCGAGACGATCCGGCAAGGGCTCAAGGAGATGCTGAAATCCGGCGTCGCCGCGTTCGGGGATTTCCGCGAGGGCGGACTGGACGGCATCCGGGCGCTGCGCAAGGCGAGCCGGGGGCTGCCGATCCGGCCCGTCATTCTCGGGCGGCCGATGGCCGATTACAAGGCGGGCTTCGAGCTGACGCGCAAGGAGCTTGAAGCGGTGGCGGAGGAGGCCGACGGGTTCGGCATTTCCAGCATCAACGCCTTCGGCCTCGAAGTCTACCATCAGATCCGGGAAATCGTCGGCGACAAGGTGTTTGCCATTCACCTGAGCGAATCTCCGCGCGATCACGAGAACTCGCTTCAAACGTTCGGCGAAACGGAAGTGAAGCGGGCGTTCGCGTTCGAGCCGGACCTGATGGTGCATCTCACCCATGCCACCGAATCCGACCTCGTCGAGCTGAAGGCCCGCAGCCAGCGGATCGCCTGCTGCCCGCGGACGAATCTGATTCTCGGGGACGGCATTCCGCCGCTGCACGAGTTTTTCGCGCGGGGCATTCCGATTTCGATCGGCTCGGACAACATGATGTTTTCCAGCCCCGACCTGTTCCGGGAAATGGACACGGCAAGCCGGGTGACGCGCGGGGCGACGAAGGAGCCGCGTTCGATCGATTCGAGCTACTTGCTGCGGTCGGCCACGTTTTCGGGAGCGCAGGCGCTCAAGCTGGACCGCGCGATGGGATCGCTCGAGCCGGGCAAGGACGCGACGTTTCTCGTGCTCGATACGAGCCGCGATCCGTTCGTATATACGCACGATCTCGTTTCGTCGGTCGTTCACCGCTGCGGGCCGTCGGATATTAGCCGGTTCGTTTGCGCCGGGACGACCGTCATCGAAGATTTCGAATTCAAGCTGAATTTGTAACGTGAAAAAAGGGGGGCTGGCGATGGAATTTTCACTGCGCGTACGGGATGCCCTGGACCGGGGAGAGGCGGTCGTCGCGGTCGAGTCGACGCTGCTGACCCACGGCCTATCGTATCCGAGATCGCTGGAGCTCGTGCTCGACATCGAGCGGACAATCCGCGAGCGCGGGGCCGAACCGGCCGTCGTGGCGATGATGGACGGCGAGATCCGCATCGGCCTCGAGCGGGAGGAGCTCGAGCGGCTGGCGCAGGCGGAAGGGCGCGTCAAGCTGACGACGGCCGATCTGGGCGCGGCCGCCGTCAGGCGGCTCAGCGGCGGGACGACGGCGGCGACGACGGCGTGGATTGCCGCCCGCGCCGGCATTCCGGTCGCGCTCGCCGGCGGCCTCGGCGGCGTCCACCGCGACGTCGCCGAGACGTGGGACATCTCCGGAGACCTGACGGCGATGGGGAGCCTGCCCGTCATGATGGTATGCGGCGGCATCAAGACGTTTCTGGACGTCGGCAAAAGCCTGGAAGCGCTGGAGACGCTCGGCGTGCCGGTCTGGTCGTACGGCAGCGACCGGTTCCCGGGCTATTTCGTCCGCGAATCGGCGTTTTCGGCGCTTCAGGTGCGGTCCGGGGAAGAAGCCGCCGCGATGGCCAGCGCGCACTGGCGGCTCGGCCTTAACACCGGCATCGTGCTCGGCGTGCCGATCCCGGAGAGCGACGCGTTCGACGGAGACGAGATGGAGGCGGTCATCGAGGCCGCGCTGGCCGGCTCCGAGGGCCGAAGCGGAGGCAAGGGCGTGACGCCGTATTTGATCCGGGCGATCGAGGCGCATACGCAAGGGCGCTCCGCGGCGGCCAACCGCGCCCTGATCGTCGAAGCGGCGAAGGCGGCGGCCGAAACGGCGGCGGCGTTCGCGCGGCTTCGCATCGCGGGCTGAAATCCCGTTTTTCGCAACTGGCTTGTTGGGGATCGCAGTTTCCGTTTTAAAAATCAGATCGACTGGAAAGGGAGAGGCGCCATGGATATTCGTCAACCGTTGGCAGGGAAAGCGGACAGCTTGCCGGTATACAAAATTTCTCCGAAAGACACGAACAAATTCGTTTTGCTCAGCGACGGGGATTTTTATCCGTTCATGAACTGCGTCGAAATTTTCGACGTGGGCGGCAAAACGCCTCCGAACACGCACAAGGCGGCGTTCGAGCACTTCTACGTGCTGCACGGAACCGGCATCGCCATCGTCGGCGACCGGGAAATTCCGATTTCGGCGGGCGCCCATCTCGTCGTGCCCCCGGGCTTCAACCACCAGGTGGAAAACACCGGCGACAGCCGCCTGTACGTGTTCACGACGATGATCCCGGACGAGGACTTTTCCGCGCTGATCAAGAGGGGCGTTCCGGCAAGCCTGGACGAGGAAGACCTGCGCATTTTGTGCGGAAAGGAATGAAAACGCGATGAGCGATCGTTGGGGAGCCTACAGCCGGCGCGATCTGACGCTCGAGCCTTTGTCCGAAGGAATGCTGAGCGGGCTGACGTTCGCGGCCAAGGACGTGTTCGCGGTCAAAGGCCATGTGTCAGGAGCGGGCAACCCGGACTGGGAACGCACGCACGAGGCCGCGGACCGTCATGCCGCGGCGATCGAGCTTTTGCTCGCAAGCGGCGCCCGGCTGGACGGGATGACGCATACGGACGAGCTGATGTTCAGCCTGAACGGGGAAAATTTCCATTACGGCACGCCGGTCAACCCGAAGGCGCCGGACCGCATCCCGGGCGGCTCCTCCAGCGGGTCGGCCGTCGTCGTCGCGGCGGGTTTGGCCGATTTCGCCATCGGCACCGACACCGGCGGCTCCGTGCGGATCCCGTCGTCCTACTGCGGGATTTACGGTTTCCGGCCGACGCACGGCCGGGTGGCGATCGAGGGGGTCATTCCGCTGTCGGTCACGTTCGACACGGTGGGCTGGATGGCCGGCTCCGCGAAGCTGCTGAAGCGCGCCGGCGAGCCGCTGCTCGGCCCGGCCGGAGACGAAGGCGCGGCTTTCGGCCGGCTGATCGTGGCGGAAGACGCGATGGCAGCGGCCGATCCGGAAACGCGCGAGGCGCTGGAGCCGTTCGTCGAGCAAATCGCCTCCGCCTTCGCCTCCCGCGAAAGCGCGACCGTCGCGCCCGAAGGGCTCGCGGAATGGATGCGCATGTTCCGGGTCGTGCAGGGCCTGGACATCTGGCGCGAGCACGGCGAATGGATCGAGCGGACGAATCCCCGCTTCGGGCCCGGCATCGCGGAGCGGTTCGCCTGGACGTCCACGCTTGATCCGGAGGCCGGACGGGCCGAACGGCGGGCGGTGTCGGATATCCGCAAGCGCCTCGGCGGCTTCCTGGGCGAGGACGGCGTGCTGGTTATTCCGACGGCGCCGGGCCCCGCGCTTTTGCGCAACATGCAGGGAGACCGGCTGGAGGAGCGCCGCTCGCGCACGATGCAGCTCAGCTGCATCGCCGGGATCGGCGGCCTGCCGCAAATAACGCTCCCTTGGGCGGAAGTCGGCGGCTGCCCGGTCGGCTTGTCCCTCGTCGCCGGTCCCGGCCAAGACCGCAAGCTGCTGAACTGGGCGGCGGATTGGGAAGAACGGCTCGGTCCCGGGCGGACCGCAACTTGACCACAAGCTATCGGAGGTGGCCTATGACCGCCATGCACACGCTGGGCCATGCCCGCAATCATTGGAAAGTATCCGGCGAGCGCGTCGATCTCCGCCGGGCGAAGGGAAAGCCGCAGCCCGTGTCGTTCGATGCCGAGCCGCAGCGGCTGACGCTGGACCTCGGCCGCAGCGCGCTCGTCGTCGTCGACATGCAAAACGATTTTTGCAGCCCGGGCGGGTGGCTGGACTACATCGGGGCGGACTATCGCCCGGCGAGAAAGCCGATCGAGCCGCTGAACCGACTCCTGCCCGCGCTGCGCCGCGAGGGCGTCCCGATCATTTGGCTGAACTGGGGAAACCGGGCCGACAGGATGAATCTGAGCCCGTCCGTGCTTCACGTATACAATATGTCCGGCGACGACATCGGCATCGGCGGCCCCCTGCCGAACAACGGCTCCCGCGTGCTGGAAAAGGACAGCTGGAGCGCGGCCGTCGTGTCCGAGCTGGACGCCGACCCGCGGGATATTTACGTGGACAAATACCGGATGAGCGGGTTTTGGGATACGCCGCTCGACAGCATTTTGCGCAATTTGAGCGTGAGCACCGTGCTGTTTGCCGGAGTGAACGTGGATCAATGCGTGATGGCGACGCTGCAGGACGCCGTTTGTCTCGGCTACGACGGCGTGCTGCTGTCGGATTGCAGCGCCACGACTTCGCCGCCGTACTGCGAGGCGGCGACGTTGTATAACGTTAAGCAATGCTACGGCTTCGTGGCCCGGTCCGAGGCGCTGCTTGCCGGGATCGAGGAAGGCGAAACGGCCGAAACAATCGACGAATAAAAAGGCGGGGTTATGAAGATGAGGCTCGCGACCATTCGCAAGGACGGGCTTGAACAGGCGGCCGTTCAGACCGCGCGGGGCATTGTCACGCTGGAGGAGCTGAACCGGTCGGCCGGACGAAGCTGGCCGACCGGCATGCTGGAGCTGATCGAATCCGGCGCCCTGGCGGACGTTCGCGCCTGGCTGGCCGAAGGCGGGCAATCGATTCTTGCGGGCATGCCCGCGCTTGCGCCGGGAAGCTATGAGCGCGCCCCGCTCTACCGGCGCCCGCGCAAAATTTGGGGCATCGGCTTCAACTACGTGCAGGACGCCGAGGAGCTGAAAACGGTCGACCCCGCCGAAGAGCCGGTCGGGTTCATGAAGCCCGACACGTCGCTGATCGGGCCGGGCGAGCCGATCCGGCTGCCGGCGGACGCCGGCCGGATCAACGCCGAGGCGGAGCTTGCGATCGTGATCGGTCGGACATGCCGCAACGTATCCGAGGCGGAAGCTTCCCGGTACGTGGCGGGCTTCGCGGCGACGCTCGACATGACGGCGGCCGACATTCACGCGCGCAACCCGCGGTTTCTGACGCGGGCGAAAAGCTTCGACACGTTTTTCAGCCTCGGCTCCGAGCTGGTGACCCCGGACGAGCTGGAGAACGTCCTGGACTTGACCGTTCATACGGCGCTTAACGGAGAGGTCAAGCATACGAACAAGGTGTTCAACATGCGGTACCGTCCGTGGTTCGCCGTCGCTTTTCACTCCCGGTTCATGACGCTGCTTCCCGGCGATATCCTGATGACCGGAACGCCGGGAGCGGTGCAGATCCGGGACGGCGACACGGCCGAATGCCGCATCGACGGCTTCGAGCCGCTGGCGAATCCGGTGCGGGCGTAACAAGCCTGCGCTAGTTCCTTTGCCGCCCTTGGGCCGGAGTTCCGGCCCGGCGGCGCGCCTAACGACCGGAACGCATCCAGCTACCGGAACGCATCGAGCTACCGGAACGCATCGAGCTACCGGAACGCATCGAGCTACCGGAACGCATCCAGCTACCGGAACGCATCGAGCTACCGGAACGCATCCAGCTACCGGAACGCATCGAGCTACCGGAACGCATCCAGCTACCGGAACGCATCCAGCTACTGGAACGCATCGAGCTACCGGAACGCATCCAGCTACCGGAACGCATCCAGCTACTGGAACGCATCGAGCTACCGGAACGCATCGAGCTACCGAAAGGAGAATGTGACCTTATGCTTTTTCAATATTATCCGTCTGTCGCGCACAACTACAAATTCGAACTGAACAAAGATATCCACCTCGCCTCCGCGCATTTCAATCCGCACGAGAGCGCGGGCAAGTCCCGCAATATGCACGGTCATACGTTTATCGTCAACATCACGATCGGCGGCAACGAGCTGGCTGATTCGGGCTTCCTCGTCAACTTCGGCACGATCAACGAAATGGTATACGACAAATTCGACAGCACGGTGCTCAACGACCATCCCGAATTTTCCGAGACGTTCCCGACGACCGAAGGCATCGCGCAAACGCTGTTCCATATGATCGACAAGGAGCTCGAAGCCCTTCCGAACAAGCCGAAGCTGCTGCAGGTGCTCGTCCGGGAAAATCCGTCCAGCTACGTCGCTTACCGCGGTTGATGTGCGCATTTGCTTTGACTGACATTCGGAAAAGCCGCCCCTTTTGGCAGGTGAATCTGCCGGAGGATCGGCTTTTCTGCTGTCAAAGGCGGTATGCCGTTTGTGGACGGGGGTGTATGAAAAATCGTACAATCGCGAGCCTGAATACGGATACATTCCGGGATTTGTACGAAAAATCATACAAAAATGCGAGTTTATCGGTCGGATGCGGCAATTTTGTATGAAAAATCGTACAAATGAGGGTGTGAAAACGGATACATTCCGGGATTTGTACGAAAAATCATACAAAAACGCGAGATTATCGGTCGGATGCGGCAATTTTGTATGGAAAATCGTACAACCATGAATTGAGAAGCGGATACATCCCAAAGTTTGTACGAAAAATCATACAAAATCGGGCATGTACCCACCGGATGCCACGACTTTGTGTGAAAAATCGTATAAGGTAATTTTGCCGGAAACGGCTAGCATAAGACTGTTACTGCCAACGCATAATGCCCGCCAGTTGACGGTGTAAGTTGTCCTGCTGGTGATGGTCAATCTGTCCCCTGATGTTTAAGGAAAAGGGAGAATCACGATAATTCTCCCTGGATGACACGCTTGACCATATGATCGTCAATGATCCGATGTTTGTTCTGTGAGCCGTAGATGAGTGCATGTGTACATACTTTGTTGATCAGCCTTGCGGCGCCGCTCGAGAATCGGTAGATGTCGTCGATCGCGCTGTCGGTAAAGATGTCATGCTCCGCGCCAGCGAACGTCATGTGACGCCTAATGTAATCGCCGGTCTGGGCACGATCATAGTGCGGCAGCTTGCACTGCAGGTCGATCCGCTGGCGGATCGCCGCATACGCTTGCATATTCAGGCGATCCCACAGCTCGCTTTGACCGACCAGGATGAGCGCCATAGGGCTCTGTGCATCCATCTTGAAATTGAGCAGGAAACGCACTTCCTCCAGCATTTCGCGATCCAGCAGATGGGCCTCGTCGACGACGACAACCGGCTGCAATCGATGAATACCGCGCATAAGCTCAATCTCGCGGTGCAGCTGGCGCTTGGCATCGCCGCGGTAGAACTTCGATTCGCAGCCGAGTTGTTCGAGCAACCCCTTGTAAAAATGCCGCGGCGTCAGCTTAGAGTCCGATAGGTAGAGCACCTTGTACTTTGCCGGATCCAGCACTTCGGTGAACCGCCGAATCGTCGTCGTCTTCCCCGTGCCGCAATCGCCGGTAACAACCGCAAACCACTGCCGCTGGGCAGCGTACTCCAGACGCCCGAGCGTTTCCTCGAGCGTGACCGATTCGTACAACTCGCTGGTCGAGATGTCCCGGGAGAATGGTGAGCGGGTAAGGCCGTAGAAGGACTCAAACATGACCGTCCTCCTTGGTCATCCGGCGATAAGCCACGGCCGGCGCCTGCTCCGCTTTGCGACTCCTGCTGCGATCCTCCGCTGCCGCGAGCAGCCTTGACGCATCTGCCGGCAGCGGACCGATATGCTCCGGAAGCTGCGGCCGCTTGCCTGCGCGTTCGCCGATGATGAGTTCCCGCACGCGCCAAGGTATATGGCCTTCGTACTCGATCGTAAGCTCGGTGATGTCCGCAGGGTCGAACACCACATCCACCGTGCAGCCGATGAACGGCAGGCCGACCTCGTACTTCCGGTCCATGAAGCTGATGCAGCCGGATTTGTCGACCTTGCGTGTCTCGCAGTGCAGGAATGCATTCGCGAGCTCGTCCGGATCCACGAACCGAAGCGCTTGCTTGTCGCTACGGTACGCCGTTTCCGGACTACGCTTGTTCTCCAGCGCCGAATGCGGCTTGTTCTGATAGCACTCCGACAGCCATACGGCAAACAGTTCGTTGAGCCGCTCGAGCGTTTTCGGTTTCTCAAGCGCGGACTCGCTCAGGAACGCATCCACCACGCGATTAAACCGTTCGACCTTGCCGGTCGCCTCCGGCGAGTAGGGCCTCGCGAATAGCAGCCGGATCCCGAGCTTGGAGCATGCCCTCGTCATCCATTTGGTCCGGTACTGCTTGCCGTTGTCGAAATAGACCGCCTCGGGAGCGCCGAACTTCTGAATGGCTTGGCGGAAGCAGTGCTCCACGATGGTCTTGTCCATGACCGGGTAGAATTCGCCATGAAGCACAAACCGCGTCGCGTCGTCGATAAACGTCACCAGAAATACCTGCTTCATGGTACCTCCGGGGCCGATGGGCAAGTACGGGCCATACTTGATATCCGAGTGCCACAAGCGATTACGATGGCGCTTTTGGAACCGCCGTGCGGCGACGCCCGATTCGGCGTACATGCGCATATGGCGCGTGCTGTAACCGCGCTCTGCTAATCTTTCCTGCAGCGTGCTGCGCTTGATCTGCCCGGGTTTTATACGGCCTTCCCATTCCAGGATCTGAATGAGCTGGGCAACGCTTCGGCCGGGCACCTCCCGGCGCAGCAAAATGGCCTGCTCCACAATTTCTGGTGGAATGATCTCCTCTGACGGCTGGCGTCCCTTGCCTCGTGGCTTCAGGCCGCCGAAGCCGTCTTGGCGATACTTGGCCAGATACCGGCGCAGCGTCCGCTCGGAGAGTCCAGTTTGCTCACATATCTGTCGCTTGATCTGGCTGGCTTTGGCGGTGTCCAGCCCTTCCGCCAGCAGCGGCGACAGGAGCTGCATGCGTTCCGACGCGACGGCCTCTGCTTTCTTCTGATCTTTCATCTGTTCTGCACCTCGCTTGGTAGACTTCCAGATGAGTCTACCGCAGCATCTTGCCGGACAAGAATGCAGAACGGGTATGTAACCACAAATTTGAATTTGCGACCGGGCGGACAATTCGCGCCAGCCAGCCGGGGGCGTCCCCGACGTAGTGTCCGAAAGGGTGATGTGCAGTCTGCGTAGAGACGGACGGCTTCTTCGCAGGGTCCTGATGAAAGCGAATGGCGATAGATCTTAGAGCTCCGAGCAGGTATGTGGTCTGTTCGCGAAACCAGTTCTTCCAGCGAAGCAAAGTCGCGTCATCTGCCGCTACCGTAGATGGAGCCGCATGTTCCGATACGACTTGTTCCACGCATGCCGATTCGTACCGTTTGTACGGCACCACACAATCCGGGAGCTCATGGTGGATCTTCCGGCATTGTGTACAACGCAGCCGGCGAATGACGAGCAAGCGGCGATCTCCGTCCTCGCTGGTGAGCTTCCGCTTCCGACTGCCAATGACACTAAGCGCTTCTCCACAGCAGGGAGAGGGAACCAATTCTGCACATCGAACAAAAAACGCCGGGTGACTTCTCATCCAGCTCATACTTTGATACAATGACCATGTTGTTTGGGGGATGCATCCCGTGAGCCTGTTCCCGCAGGCCCACATACATGGGAGGCATCCTTTTCCTTTTCTGTGATACGGTCATTATATTCAGCAACTCTCGGACAGGCAATCCCGCCAGCAATTGGACGTTATCTTTCGGCGGCAACAATAAGACTTTTCAAAAACTTCTTGCAACGCATAGGATAATTTGGTAATTATATATTGGATTCATATTGTGGCGAAGCATGCCCCGGTATTCCTTCCATAGCGAAGGGATCGGGGTTTTATTTATTTCGGGAAAGGGTGAGAATATTGGGTTTTGAAATCGAGCATGAAAAGTGGATAAAGGAGCACTTGTCGAAGCGCCAAGGGGAACGACTGGATGCGCTGAAACGAGGGCATGGTTATGGAAACCGCATGTTTGCCGAAAAAATATGGTGGTCCCTCGTGGGGCATTTTGCGGGTTTGCATCCCGAATATGAGGTTAAGGACTGGCGGGGACGGTCGTATTTCGTGGATTTTATCTGGATTTTGGGCGGGCTTCGTTTTGTGTTTGAAATTATGGATTATGGCTCGCATGGCACGGATCGTTCGAAATATCGAAAGGATCTGAATCGGACGCTGTTCTTGCAGTCGCAAGAATGTTACGTAATCTCCATCTCCTTGGATGAGATGAAGGAGAATCCGCCGTTCGTGCTAGGGATGGTTCGAAGCATTTTAGCTCCGTATCTGGCGGCGGCGAACGAGAAGGATTTTGCCGTAGGCCGCACTTTCGGAAAAATCGAGCGGCAGTTGATGCGTTTGGCGATTCGCCACAATCGGATGGTTCGACCATCCGCGGCGGCAAGCGAGCTTGAACTCCACAAGCAAACCGTTATCAAATACTGCCGCCAGCTTGTCCGAAAAGGGAGATTCCGCGCCGTTCCCAAGGGAACCTCGGGCAAAATCTATCATTATGAATACTTAGGCTCCCTCCAGAGTTCCGATTTATTCTGAAAGCCGGCGGACGGCCTAACTCTCCCTCCTGTTCGCGAACGCGGGAAAAAGCTAAACTCCGGAAATGAATTAAGGCAGCACGCCGCATAGACTCGAGGGCAGCACGCCACGCGGACTTGAGGCAGCACGCCACGCGGACTCAAGGCAGCACGCCACGCGGACTCAAGGCAGCGCGCCACGCGGACCTGAGCAGCGCGCCACGCGGACTTGAGGCAGCACGCCGATCGCCGTTCGGGGTTCTTCTCGTCGCGATCATCGTTTATCCTGAATTACGAAAGTACCACCTCATAAAAACATGAAAAAGTGCCCAGATCTTTGGTAGAATGGTGTTTGCCTAGAACATCACCAACCAAGAGAGGAGCACCCTTAAGGTGAAGTCTACCACAAAAATCGCGTCATTGAAAACGGCATTTTCTATGAGAAATGCAACAAATTTTGCAGGAAGCAAGGTGATCCTCGGATTTCTTGAAAACATCGGTTTGAATCAAGCCCTTCGGAGCCTTGGACTAGCCAAAGCGGCGAATGCCATCTTTCCGACGCATCGCATTCTGCAGATGCTCATCATCGGCTGGATTTTGGGCTGCGAACGTCTCTTTCATTTCAAATCCCTACAAGGTGATGCCTTGATCGCCCAGGCGCTGGGCGGCCGGGTGCCGCATCACACATTGTTAAACAAGGAATTGCTTCGTCTGGGCAAAGCCCACGACCATTTAGCGCCAGCCCTGCGAAACCTGAATGTCGAAATCATTGCACCGCAGCTACCCGACTCCTTGATTCTCGATCTGGATTCGACTGTTGAGACGGTGTACGGCAACCAGCAGGGAGCGGAAGTCGGTTTTAACAGTCAGAAGCGCGGCCGAAAGAGCTATCATCCCCTTCTCGTGTACGAAGGGCAGTCGCGAATGCTAGTGAATGCCGCGCTGCGTCCCGGCAACACGAGCAGTTCGACCGACGTCCTTTCGTTTGCCCGGCAAACGCTGGCGTTGTTGGAATCCCACCACGTACGCTATGCCCGGTTTGACAAAGGCTTTGGCGGAGAAGACTTCTACGCGTTCTGGGAGTCCCGTCAGATCGGCTACGTCGGCAAGCTGAAATGGACAAGTCGTCTCCAGGACCAAGTCAAAACCTGTGCGCATTGGACACGCTTTGTGGACGAGGACTGGATCATTGAAGGCATCGTGCTGGCCTACCAAGCGATCGGTTGGAAGAAGATGCGTCGTGTTGCTGTCATCCGCAAAATGCCGCGTTGGGACGGGGATCAGTCTCAGTTGGAACTGGATTTGCTTTGGCAATACGAAGCCATGGTCACAACGGAGGAATGGGAAGCCATCGATGTGTGGCGGTTCTACAACCAGCGCTGCTGCATGGAGAACTACATCAAGGAAGGCAAGAATGGCTTTGCCATCCACCGCATTCCAACGCAGTCGTTTGCCGCCAATGAAATCGACCTGCTCTTAAAGCTGCTCGCCTATAATCTCTTTGAGCGATTCAAGCATCATTGTTGTGAGCCGATTCACCGATCCTACACCATCCAGCGGTTCCGGCGAACGTTTTTTGTTTGTGCAGGTGTGTTTGTCCAGCATGCCCGCCAAATGACATTGAAACTGAGTACGTCTTTCCAAAACCAGTGGGCATGGCGACGAATGGAGCGAAAAAGTATTTTATTGGAATAAACGATAATCCCAATTTGTGTCTTGGAAATCCCGTTGCCCCTTCATGTGGGGAGGGGGAAAGTAACGGCATTTTTGCTCGCATTCCATTTTGACTGCATATTCTGCCTCCATAATTGGTTGTGAAATCCAAGTTCTGCGTCTTCAAAAGCCTGATTCTATAGGCTTTCGTAATTTAGGTTTATACTAGCTTTATTCGATAGAACGCGAAGGAGCTCCCATATGGAACAACCAGATTCCGAACCCCGTTTCCTTACCGAATCGCTGCTTCATTCCAAACTGGAAATCCCCCGACCGGCTCCTTCCCTGATCGAACGGAACCGCTTGACGCAAAAACTGGGCGAAGCTCTGAACGGCGCCCTGACGCTCGTATGCGCTCCGGCCGGCTTCGGCAAAACGACGCTTGCCTGCCAATGGATTCGGGAATGCGGGATCGACGCCGCCTGGGTTTCGCTTGATGAAGGCGATAACGAGGGTTCCCGGATGTGGCGCTACATCGCGGCCGCCATCGATCGCCTCAGACCCGGCTTTATGGACGACGTCAAGCCGGTGCTGTCTCCTCTTCATACCGGAAACTTCGAACAAGGGCTCATTTACTTTTTGAACGTGTTGAATCGGTTATCCGGGCCTCTGCTTATCGTATTGGACGACTTTCATCTCATCCGGGAAGACCGGCTGAACCGGGGAGTCGCCTATTTAGCGGAGCATCTCCCGGCTCATCTCCATCTTTGCCTGCTCAGCCGGACCGAGCCGGGCTTTGCCGCGGCGCGGATGGAAGCAAGGCAAACGGCGCTGCGTTTGTCGGCCGACGATCTGCGGTTCGATGCCCGGGAAGGGGAAAGCTTCTTCCGCGAGGCGCGGGTCGCGCTGGGAAAGGAAGGGACCGCGGAACTGGTCAAACGGACGGAAGGCTGGGTGACCGGACTCAAGCTCGCGTTGTTGTCGATGCGGAGCCTGGAGGACAGCGCTTCGTTCGTGCGCGAATTCGCCGGGGATAGCCGCCGGGTCCGGCAATATTTAATGGAAGAGGTTTATGAGGGGTTGTCCGGGAGAATGCGTTCGTTTTTGCGAAAAATTTCCGTATTAAAGCGTTGGAATGCGTCGCTGTGCCGCGGCGTAACCGGCTTCGAGGACGCGGGTTCGCTCGTCGGAGAGCTCGAACGCGCCCAGCTGTTTGTCGTCCCGCTGGATTCGAAGGGGAGCTGGTTCCGGTTCCATCATTTGTTTTCCGAATTTTTGCGGGGACGGCTCGAGCTTGAAGGCGAAGAGCGGGCAGCTTCGCTGTACGAGGCGGCGGGACGTTGGTGCGAGGAGCGGAACTTGCAGGAGGAGGCCGTCGAATACTACTTGCTGGGCGGCGATTACAAGCGGGCCGTCTTCGTGCTGGAAAAGATGGCCTCCCGGATTATCGATTGGGAATGGTCGAACCTGCGCAAGTGGCTGTCCTCGATCCCGACTCCTTTTTTGCTGACGCATCCGGCGTTGTTTTTTTCCTATGTCAATTCCCTTGTGGCGGAGGATGCGAACGACATCTTGCTGGCCGAACAACTGATGGGCGAAGCCGAAAGCTGGTTCGCTGCCGCTTCGGAGGACATGAGCGAGGAGGAGCGGAATCGGTTTCTCGCCATGTCGCACTATGTACGCGGCACGATCATGGTGTTCGGACGCCATGATTTGGCCGAAGCCCGCAAGCACTACGAGCTTGTCGCCCGCTATGCTCCGGACGGAATCAAAATTATTTTCGGCCAGCCGGACGCCCCGCTGCAGGCGGCCACGGCCCGTGCCTACAAAATGGGCAGCGGACAAGTCGCCAGGGCGATTGCCGAGCCTTATACGCTTCAGTTGGCCGAATTATACAGGGCCGTTAATCCTGTTTTTTTAGGGCGGCTGTTCGTTAACCATGCGGAAATGCTCTATATCTGGAACGATCTCGAAGCCGCGGAACGGTACGCCGCCGAAGGCGTGAAATGGGCGGAGCGGAATCCGAACCGGTCGGAATACGAGCTGGTTCCCGGCTGGATCTGCCTGGCGAGGATTAAGGGGGCCCAAGGCCGTCTTTTCGAAGCCGTCGAAATTTTGGAGTCGGGCAAGTGGCGGATGGGGGCAATGGAGTTCGAACGCGGGGTGGAGCAGCTGGATATGGAGCTGTGCCGGTTGCGGCTTTTAAAAGGAGATGCGGCTGCCGCGCTGGAATGGGGCGAGCGCAGCGGGCTGGGCGTTTCCGATCCGGTTTCCGTTTATCTGCTATACGATTACGAATTATTCTCGCGGGTGCTGCTGGAGAAGGGGCGGGGGGAAGAGGCGTTTGTCCTGCTCAAAAAACTGCTGCATGCGGCCCAGCGGGAAAAACGGCTGCTCGATGCGGTCGAGATTATGGCGCTGCAGGCGCGATACTTGCACGAGCAGGGAGACCTGCGAAAAGCGCTCATCCAACTGGAGGAGGCGCTGCGAATTTGTGAAGCGAACGATTTCGTTCGCCTGTTGATGGACGAGGGGCCGCCGCTGCGGAGCCTGCTGCGGGAGATGGCCGCGGCGAAGCGGCAAGGCCGTTATCGGGGCTCTGCGGCTGCCTCCGTTTCCTTCGTGCGGACCGTTCTGGCCGGAATGGAAGCTCCCGGCGAGGCGGAAGGAGAGGCGCATCCGCTGAGCGCGTTGTTTACGCCCAGGGAAATGGATGTCTACGAAGGTTTGCTGGACGGGCTGAGCGGCAAGGAAATCGCGGGCAGGCTCGGCATCGCCTACGAGACGGTGAAGACGCACCGCAGACGCATTTACGATAAACTGGGCGTGAAAAATCGCGGCGAAGCCGTGCTGCGGGCCGCCCGAGGCGGCGAAAGGACGGAGCATAGGGAACGATGAGCGTGCGATGTCTTAGCCGTCGTTTTCAGCATCCCCCTCAGGGGGGACTTTTTGCATGCCTTTTTATTTTAAAATAGAAGTATTCTGTTTATTTCCGATTTGATAGAGCTGGAGGTTAGGTAACCGATGTCGAAAATAAGGCGCTATAAGCGGCTGATCGGTTTGCTGATGTCGTTCGTTCTGCTCGTTCCGGCGTTGGCGGTTCCCGTTCGGGCGGCGGAAGCCGGCGATCGGCTCGCGTACGCGAAGACGGATTACAGCGGGCTTAGCGGGTTTTCCGGATTCAAGCCGACCTCGGACGGGGGATTTATCGGCGCCGGCAGAGGGACGGTCATGAAGATCGGACCGGACGGCGCGATAGAATGGTCCAGGGAAACGATCGGCGGGGACTTGCCGTCTCTGATGAGCGTCGGGGAAACGCCTGACGGCGGTTACGTTTACGCGGGAAGCGCAGACCCCGATTACAAGTGGGTATACGGGAAGCTCGACGGCGCCGGCAATGTGCTGTGGCAACGTTCGGAGCCGCTTTACGGCGGCGTTCGGGGGTCCTTCCCGTTTCCGGCGGTTACGTTGTGATCGGTTATCACAATACGGCCTCCGTGGGATTGAATCGGGACGCCGTTTTGTTTTGGACGGACGAGAACGGCGTTAAAACTTCTTCCGATCTCGTGATCGCTCGAAGCGACGATCGATACGTTCGCAGCGCGATTGCAGCGGACGGAGGCTATATTGTCGTCGGCGATGGCGACTCGATCGGCTATGCCATGAAGTTGGATCTTTCAGGGGGAGTCGTCTGGGAGCGGACCTACGGTTCGGCCGACTCGGTGCTAGAGGGAATTTATCGGCTGGAAGATCAGAGCGGCTATATGCTTGTGGGCAATGCCTATACGTCCTCGCAAGATGCCTTGGTCATCCGGGTCGACGAGCAAGGGAACGAAATCTGGCGGAAAACGTATCCCGCCGGCAGAACGTCGCTGGCTTTTTCGATTTCGTCGACGAAAGACGGCGGTTTTATCGTAAGCGGCGGAGACAATGCGGACGGAAACGGAATGCTGCTAAAGTTGGCCTCCGACGGAACCAAGCAGTGGCAGAAGTGGATCGAAGGCGCCGGCAATTTGAAATATGTGAAGCAATCGGAAGACGGCAGCTACCTGGCTGCGGGGGCTATAGCGCCGGGGCCGTCATCCGCTTGAAGGTCGGGGCGCCGTCCGGGTTGATGGTTGACGATGCCGCCAATCGGATTTTCGGGCTCGACGCTTCGATGGAATACTCGACGGATGGCGGAGTTACATATACGCCCTACGTGCCGGGGGAGGAACCTTTATTTGAAGGGGATTTAACCGTGCTTGTACGGTACAAGGAGGACTATTCGGCCGGCTACGAGGTTGGAGAAACGGAGGAATTTACGTTTACCGTCAACCTGCCGGAACCGGTCGAAAGCGTGAGCGGCCTTGCGAATATTCCGGTCGCGAACGGGACGGAGCTGGGCTCGGTCGGCCTGCCGACGGAGGTAGAGGTCACGCTGAGCAACGGGGATACCGCGAACGCGGGCGTGACGTGGGACGGAGGCAGCCCGGCGTACAACGGAAACGTTGCGGGCACGTACGTCTTCACCGGCACGCTGACGCTGCCGGAGGGCGTGTCGAACCCGAACGGCTTGACGGCGAAGGTGAACGTGATCGTTGGCGCCGCGCCGGTCGAAAGCGTGAGCGGCCTTGCGAATATTCCGGTCGCAAACGGGACGGAATTGAGCTCGGTCGGCCTGCCGACGGAGGTAGAGGTCACGCTGAGCAACGGGGATACTGCGAACGCGGACGTGACGTGGGACGGAGGCAGCCCGGCGTACAATGGCAACGTTGCGGGCACATACGCCTTCACCGGCACGCTGACGCTGCCGGAGGGCGTGTCGAACCCGGACGGCTTGACGGCGAAGGTGAACGTCGTCGTAGGGGCCGCGCCGGTCGAAAGCGTGAGCGGCCTTGCGAATATTCCGGTCGCGAACGGGACGGAGCTGGGCTCGGTCGGCCTGCCGACGGAGGTAGAGGTCACGCTGAGCAACGGGGATACTGCGAACGCGGACGTGACGTGGGACGGAGGCAGCCCGGCGTACAACGGAAACGTTGCGGGCACGTACGCCTTCACCGGTACGCTGACGCTGCCGGAGGGCGTGTCGAACCCGAACGGCCTGAAGGCGAAGGTGAACGTGATCGTGGACGCCGCGCCTATGGAGAGCGTCGAGGGACTGGCGGATATTCCGGTCGCGAACGGGACGGAGCTGGGCTCGGTCGGCCTGCCGACGGAGGTAGAGGTCACGCTGAGCAACGGGGATACTGCGAACGCGGACGTGACGTGGGACGGAGGCAGCCCGGCGTACAATGGCAACGTTGCGGGCACATACGCCTTCACCGGCACGCTGACGCTGCCGGAGGGCGTGTCGAACCCGAACGGCCTTACGGCGAAGGTGAACGTGATCGTGGACGCCGCGCCGGTTGTGCCGATAACCGTTGCGGGAGTGATGCAACCGAGCGTCATTACGGTCGTTTATGGAACGAGTCTTGCGGAGGTGGATCTCCCGGCCCAGGTGGAAGTTGCGCTCAGCAACGATACGGTTGCGATGGCCGACGTCGCATGGGATACCGGCAACCCAAGCTATGATGGAAATACGCCGGGAACCTATACCTTCACCGGAACGTTGACGCTGCCGGAAGGCGTGACGAATCCCGATGACTTTAAAGCGTCAGTCGAAGTTGTCGTCGCCGATCCGGCAAATCCGGAGCCGCCGAACGAGGTTGTTGTCGTATGCGAGACTTCGGGCTGTACGGCCAGCTTCGGGGAAGAGCTCAGCATTGAAATTCCCGGCAACGTTTATGACGGCCCGTTTACGTTGACTATGCGAAAGGTAGAACATGCGGAGGACCTCGTTCCGGCCGGCTTCCGGCTTCTAAGCCCGGTTTTCGAACTGCTCAAAAGCTTTGCCGGGAACTTTAAAACGCCGATTACGATCCATTTCGCGTTCGATTTTGACGGAATCGGAGACGGGCGCAGGGCGGCATTGTTCTACTATAACGAAGAGACCGCGTTATGGGTAGAAGTGGCGGGCACCGTTGCAAGCTCGACTTTCGTGGCCAAGGTTGACCATTTTACCAAGTTTGCCGTTTTCTCCGTGGAAGAGGAGACGGAACCCGAGCCTTTGACGATTGCGGGCATAAGCGATTTGGAAGACATTGAAGTCGCGAACGGAACGGTCCTGGATGCCGTAGCTTTGCCCGCCCAGGCGGAAGTCACGCTTAACGACGGCGCCAGAATCAACGTTAACGTCATGTGGGATGGCGGGACCCCGGCCTATGACGGAAACGTGGCGGGAACCTACGCGTTCGAAGGCTCGTTGGCGCTTCCCGAGGGGATAACGAATCCGCAAGGGATAACGGCGAAAGTTCGGGTGATCGTTGCCGACCCGATCGCATCTCCGCAAACGCCCGTCCCGATTCCGGCCAATCCGAACGAACGCTATATCGTATGCGGGGCCTCGGGCTGCACGGCCGGCTTTGGAGACGAGCTTGAACTCATAATTCCGGGGAATGCCTATGACGGCGCGTTTACGCTGACGATCAAAAAAAGCGAGGTCGACTCCGAACGTATTCCGGCAGACTATCGGCCGTTGAGTCCGGTTTTCGATTTGCTCAACAGCTTCGGCGGAGCCCTCAAGGAGCCTGTTGCGATCCGCATGAAGTTCGCGGCAGATAGCGTCGGAGAGGAACGCCGAGCGGCGTTGTTCTTCTATGACGAAAGTCTCGAGCGTTGGGTTGAAATCGAGGGTCGAACGGAAGGCGACGTCTTCGCGGCGCAAATCGCTCGTTTTTCGAAGGTTGCCGTTTTCTCCGTCCCTGACGACGAGGCGGAAGAGGAGCCTTCGGTCCCTCCGGCGGCCGATTTCTCGGACATCGGGGGACATTGGGCGCAAACGGCGATCCTTGAAGCCGCGGCAAAAGGAATCGTTACCGGGTATGCGGACGGGAGCTTCCTGCCCGATCAAGCGATCTCGCGCGTCGAATTTGTCGCGATGCTCGTTCGCGCGCTCGGGCTTTCGTTGAATGGCGGCGCTCCGAATTTTGCCGATTCGGAAGCGATCTACGGTTGGGCTCGCCCGCTCGCAGCCGCGGCGGTCGATTCGGGCCTCGTCAGCGGTTATGCGGATCAAACGTTCCGTCCGGCCGCGCCGATCAGCCGGGCGGAAATGACGACGATGATCGCGCGGGCGCTGCAGCTGCCGCCGGATGAAGAGGCTTCGGCCGAAAGCTTCTCCGACAGCGCCGATATCCCGGCATGGGCGAAGGCGGCGGCTGCCGCAGCCGGGCGGGCGGGCCTCGTCGCCGGAAAATCCGGCGGCCGGTTCGCTCCGTTCGATCAGGCTACCCGCGCGGAGGCGGCCGTCATAATTTTGCGCTTGCTGGAAGTCGCAGGGCAGGCAGAGTAAAAACAGTTACAAGAGGGTCGAAGCGGAGACGCTTCGGCCCTTGTTGTCGTCCAGGAAAGCGCCTGATTCGGATGGGCGCGAATACCGAGTTTTGGGGAGGAATAGCGAACTACCCATGCTATAATAGAAAAAAATTCAGGTACGAAGCAAGAGAGCCATAGAGAGGGAAACGAAAATGACCGGCAAGGAAGATTATTGGAGCCGTAAACAAAGGGAACTCGGCGTTAAGTTGAACGAAGTGCAGAAACAAGCGGTCATGCGGACCGAAGGGCAGCTGCTGCTGCTTGCCTCGCCGGGATCCGGCAAGACGACGACGCTGATGATGCGGATCGGCTACTTGATCGAGGAAAAAGGCGTTTCTCCGTCCCGCATTCTCGCGGTCACCTTCAGCCGGGAGGCGGCGGGCGATATGAAGGCGCGGTTTTCCTCGTTTTTTCCGGGATTGGCGGAAGGCGGCGTGCGTTTTTCGACGATCCATAGTTTGGCTTACGAGATGGCAAGGGAGCATTTTCGCCGCAAGGGAGTCGCCTACCGCCTGATCGAAGGGGATGCGGGGAACGACGGGACGCCGCCGGAATCCGGTCCGTTTCCGCTGCACAAAAAGGCTATCCTCCGCAACCTTTACCAGCAAATCGCGCACGACCTGCCGACCGAGGACCAGATGGAGGAGCTGCTTACGTATGCCAGTCTCGTCAAAAATCGCCTTTTGCCCCCCGCCGAATGGCAAAAGGTAAAATGCGGGGTACCTCGCGCCGCGGACATCGTCCGGGAATACGAGGCGTTCAAGCGGTCGGATCCGGGCTTGCGGCTCATCGACTACGACGATATGCTGACGATCGCGAACGAAGCGCTGGAGACCGACGCCGAACTGCTCCGCCGATATCAGAGCCGGTACGATTACGTGATGACGGACGAAAGCCAGGACACGTCCCTGGCGCAGCACCGCATCGTCGAAAAGCTGGTTCGCGGGCACGGCAATCTGTGCGTCGTCGCCGACGACGACCAAAGCATTTATACGTGGCGGGCGGCGGAGCCGCAATATTTGCTGGATTTTCGCAAAGTATACCCGCAGGCCGCCGTGCTGATGATGGAGCAAAACTACCGCTCCTCCAGGCAGATCGTCGAGGTGGCCAACCGCTTCATCAAGCGGAATAAAGCCCGATACGACAAAAATATGTTTACGGACAATCCCCCGCACGCGCCCGTCCGCATCCGGCAATTCAACGACCATCGCGTCCAGACGAAATATTTGGCGGAGCAGCTTGGCAGGACGGCCCCTTTAAGCGAAACCGCCGTCCTGTACCGCAACCATTCCTCGGCGATCGCGCTGGCGAACGAGCTGGAGCGCGCGGGGATTCCGTTTTATATGAAGGACTCGGATTACCGCTTTTTTTCCCATTGGGTCGTCGAGGATATTTTGAATTTCATGCGGATGACGTTCAACGATCGCCGCCCGGATTTGCTCGAGCGCATTCATGCCAAGATGGGCGGGTATATTACGAAGCAGCAGATGGCGCAATTGAAAGCGGCCGCGGGCGGGGGCAACGTTTTCGACGAGTTGCTGCTGCGCGTGCCCCTTCAGGACTATCAGCCCAAGCTGCTGGAAGAATTGAAGGAAACGATCGAAAAGATGAAAGGAGCGCCGCCGCTTCAGGCGATCCGCACGATCCGGGGCAAGCTCGGCTACGAGAAGGCGCTGGACAAAATGTGCGAAAATCTCGGGTTCCGCAAAGACTACCTGGCCGGGGTGCTGAACACGCTGGAATCGGTTGCGGATACGCTCGGCACGATGGAGGAGTTCGCCGCGCGGCTTACCTATTTGGAGGCGGTCATGCGAAAAGCCAAGACCCGCAAGGGCGAGGAAGCGGTAACGCTGTCCACGCTGCACAGCGCCAAAGGGCTGGAATTCGAGCGGGTGTATATGATCGATCTGATTGACGGAATTCTTCCCTCGAAGGAGGAGACCGACGAAGAAAAAGCCGGGCGGCCGGAAGCGATGGAGGAAGCGGCGAGGCTGTTTTATGTCGGCATGACCCGGGCGAAGCGGGACCTGAAGCTGTTGACTTACAAGTGGAAGGACGGAATGGAGACGAAGGAGTCCCCGTTCGTCGCCGCGGTGCGCCGGCTGCAGGAGCCGGCGAAGCCGGAAGCCGCCGCGAGCGATCGGGGCGGGCCGCCCGACAAAACGGAGCGTCGCGAACGCGATCCGGACGCGATTTCGGATGCGTCGCAACTGGCGGTCGGCTCGGAAGTGTGGCACCGGGCGTTCGGCATCGGCGTCATTGCGGGCTTGGAGCGGGACACGATCGGCATTCGGTTCGGCGGGGAATTGAAGATGCTGTCCGTCCGGCACTGTTTGGAGCTGGGATTGCTCAAGCCGCCCGAACGAAGCGACACGGAAAAACTTGCAGAATAGTCGTACAAATTTGTCCCCGACCTCCATTCCGTCGTTCGATTCTGATAGAATAAAAGCAGACAACTATGGAATCGGGTGACACATGAACGAACACGGACGCGCTCGAAAATGGACGAAGCTGTTGGCCCTTTTGGTCGGAAGCGTGCTATTGCTTTCCTCTTGCGCCCAAGGGGAAGCGCACGTGACGATCAACCGGAACGGGACCGCCGATCTCGATCTCGACCTTTCGGTCAGCAAGCAAATTTTAACCGCCATCGGCAAAGCGGATATTATGAACGAGTTGGCCGAACGCTTCGAACAGGCGGGAATGGGCGTTCGGATTACCGACCGGGACGGACAAGCCCAAATCGAGGCCTCCAGACGCGTCGATCTCAGGGAGTACAGCGGCGATTTGACCGACCTCCCGGAGGGCATCGAAGTGGAGGATGCCGAAGAGAAAAAATGGTTTTACACGAAGCATGCGGTGGCGGTTACCCTCGATTTGGCGCCGATGCTTGAGCAAGGCCAGCAGGAATGGATCGGGCAACTGTCGACGCTGCCGGACTTGATGAAGAAGCTTATTCAAAGCCAGCTCAAGTTCGCGATCGTGTTGACGCTGCCGATCAAGGCGGACGGAAGCAACGCCGATGAAGTGACCGACGGCGGCCGAACGCATCAATGGAACGTCGATTTGTTCGAGGCGAACCGTTTCGAGCTGGTTGTGAACGTGCCGAATCTCGAGCATATCGCTTATGCGGTCGGCGCGCTACTGCTTCTTTTCATCATAGGGGGAATTTACCTCTACCGGTCGATCCGGAGACGAAAAACCACCAGGATGTGACGGCGGAATGGAGTATTCTTGGAAACGAAATTTGATTGTGCTTTGGGTAGGCGTCTTTTTCTGCAGCACGGCGTATTCGATTTCGATCCCGTTTCTCCCGCTTTTTTTGCATGCGGATCTCGGCGTAACGAGCCATCTCGAGCTCTGGTCGGGCTTGGCTTTCGGTATCACCTTTTTGGCCAGCGCCTTGATCGCGCCCTATTGGGGTTCGTTGTCCGACAAATACGGCCGCAAGCCGATGCTGATCCGCTCAGGCTATAGCCTGGCGGTTCTTTACGTTTTGACGTATTTCGTGCACGATCCGTATCTGTTTCTCGTCGTAAGGGTGTTCCAGGGACTGCTGGCCGGCTACGTTCCGGCATCGATCGCGCTGGTGGGAACGAACACGCCGGAGCGGAATTCCGGTTACGCTCTCGGCATTATGGCGACGTCCGGCGCGACGGGGGGCATCATCGGGCCTCTTGTCGGCGGCGTCGTGAGCCACTACATGGGCAACCGGGAATCGTTTTTGTTTTCGGGAGCGATCGTGCTTGTCTCGGCGCTGATCGCCCATTTTTTCGTCAAAGAGAAAAACTTCAACCGCAGCGCCAAACGCTCGCGCGTCCGCGAAGACATCAAGCTGGCGTTCTCCAATCGCGCCTTCGCGAGCGCGCTCGGCCTCGTGGCGCTGGCTACGTTTTCCGTCATGATTCTGGAGCCTTTGCTTACCGTATACGTAATGGAGCTCGGCGCGGATCAGGACGAGGCTTCGCTGCAATCGGGCATTATCTTTTCCGCGGTCGGCATCGCCACGCTGATCGCGGCGCCGCAATGGGGGAAAATCGGAAGCCGGATCGGCTTCGTCAAAGTGCTGGTCATCGGGCTCCTGGGCGGCGGCATCGGCAACATTCTGCAGTTTTTCGTCGGCCATTACGCGGGGTTCGGCGCGCTCCGCTTCGTTTACGGACTGTTTTTCGCCGGCGTTTATCCGGCATTGAACGCGCTGATCGTAAAGGTGACGGAGCCGGAGTTCCGAGGACGGGCATTCAGCCTGAACCAGTCGGCTACCCAGCTGGCGACGATGCTCGGCCCGATCGTCGGGGGCGCGCTTGGCGGCTGGATTCCGATCCGCTGGGTGTTCGTCCTCAACGGGGTGCTGCTGATCGGTTCGGCGCTGCTGCTGCTCGGCAATCGAAGCGCGGTTTCCTCCGACCGCGTCCGGCAAGCGGAGGGCAGACGGGCGGAGATGTAAAGGCAGACGGCATGGAGATGAATTTCAACCGAACGCCGAAGCAAACTTTCAGCCGAATCGGGGCGATGGTTTGCCGATGGCTGCTCGGACGAAATTCATCTTTTTTTCACCTGCGTTTAAGGCGGATTTAAGGATGGAAATTATGATAAAGGGTGGAAACGTTATGGATTAATCCGACAGAAATTTTTGCGGGAGGAATCTTGATGATGTTTCGCGGAAAATGGACAAGAGCCGCAGCCGCCGTCGCGGGCGGAGCGGTCGGGGCGATGTTGCTGGTCGCCGCGGGAGTGAATCCTTTCGTCGGGCCTTCTCCGGAAGAAAGCTATGCGTCCGGTTCAGCCGTCCGGCAGGGCGGGGTAATGAACGTGGCGCTGTCGGCCGGCAAGACCCATTCGATCCCCGACATCGTGCAAGCTTCGAATCCGGCGGTCGTCCTGATCGAAACGTACGCCAAGTCGGGCAGGCAGACGTCGCCTTATTTCAACGATCCGTTTTTCCGGTACTTTTTCGGGGATCCGGAGCAGCAGCCGAGAGCTTCGGAAGGCGGAGAACTGCAGCGGATCGGAGCCGGTTCCGGCTTTTTCTACAAGGCCGACGGTTACATTCTGACCAACGAGCATGTCGTCAGCGGGGCGGATCGGATCGAAGTGACGGTCCAGGGAGAAAACGAGCCGTTCGTGGCGAAATTGCTGGGATCGAGCGCGGAACACGACCTCGCCGTGCTCAAAATCGACGGAAGCCGTTCATTCTCCACGCTGTCGTTCGGGGATTCCGATCAATTGAACGTGGGCGATTGGGTCGTGGCCATCGGCAATCCGTTCGGCTTCGAGCACACGGTGACGGTCGGGGTCATCAGCGCCAAAGAGCGCGACATCCCGGTCGTGAGCAGCAGCGGACAAAGGGAATACAGGCATCTGCTGCAGACGGACGCCTCGATCAACTCCGGCAACTCCGGCGGGCCGCTGATCGACTTAAGCGGACATGTGATCGGCATCAATACGGCCAAAAGCACCCAAGCCCAAGGCATCGGCTTTGCGATCCCGAGCGGCACGGTCGTTCCGCTGATCGAATACCTGGAATCCGGAACGCCGATTCCGTCGTCCTACATCGGAGTTTCCGTTTCCGACATCGACGAATCCTGGATGAACCGGCTGAAGCTCGGCTCCCGCGAGGGCGCGATGGTGCTGCAGGTGCTGCCGGGAACGCCGGCGTACGAAGCCGGTCTCCGTCAATACGATGTCATCGTTCGGATCAACGGCGAGAACGTAAAGAACAAGGACGATCTGCAGGACCGCATAGCGGAAGCCAAGATCGGCAACCAATTGACGCTGACGGTCGTTCGCGACGGCAAGCAGCAGGAGTTTACGGTCGTCGTCGGCGACCGAAACAAAGCGAACGCCGAGGCTTGAGGACGCAAGCCCCGGCGCCCTCGGCTTCTCTGCTGCCTGCGAGCGGCGGCTAAACTTTGATCTCCCGGTGATGAATCGCCGAGGATTCCACCTGAATCGTCGTGTGCTCGATGCCGTATTTCTGCTCGATGAGGCGGATGGCGTTTTGCAGAACGCCTTGACAGTCTTTTCCGTCCTCGACGAGCACATGGCAGCTTAGCGAGTCGAAGCCCGAAGTAATTGTCCAAATATGCAAATCGTGAACGTCTTTGACTCCGTCGATGGCCATCAGGGATTCCTTCACCTCGGCCTGGTCGATGGACGAAGGCGTTCCTTCCATTAAAACGTGAACCGTATGCTGAATGATGCCCCAAGCGCTTTTCAAAATGAGCAGGGAGACGAAGACCGAAATGATCGGATCGGCCGCGTACCAGTCGAAGGCAAGCATGACAACGCCCGCGACGATGGCGCCGACCGAGCCGAGCGCGTCGCCCAGCACATGGAGATAAGCGCTTCTTACGTTGACGTTGTTTTTGACGTCGCCTTGCCGCATAAGCGCCCAAGCGCTCGCGAGGTTCGCCAGCAGACCGACGGCCGCGATCGCCATCATCGATCCGCTCGCGACTTCGGGAGGATTGCCGAACCGCTGAATCGCCTCCCACACGATAAATCCCGCAATGACGAAAAGCGCGATGCCGTTGAACAGCGCGGCCAAAATTTCAAACCGGTAAAAGCCGTACGTTTTGCTCGGGGAAGACGGCTTCGATGCGAACCAGATCGCGACGAGGCTGAGCAGCAAGGCGCTGGCGTCGCTCAGCATGTGCCCGGAGTCGGACAGCAGCGCCAAGCTGTTCGTCCATAAGCCGCCGACGAACTCGAGCGCCATAATGCCGACCGTAATGGACAGGGCGATGGCCAGCCCTTTTTTATTGCCGGATCTTGCATGGTCGTGTCCATGATGGTGTCCGTGATGGTGGCCGTGATGGTGGTTATGGCCCCCGTGATGATGGGAATGTCCGCGGCTCGGCGATCGTTCGAGATCGTGCTCGTGATCGTGAGAATGCTCGTGATCGTGAGAATGCGTATGATTGGTCATCCGGAAAACCCCTTTGCTGCCCGGCAGCGGCGAAACGTCTGCCAAACGTATGATATGCGAAAAAACGAAATCGAACAGCAAAAAAGCAATTTATATATATGAGCAATTATTCATATGTTCATGATAATGGTTAAAAGCTCCAATGTCAAGCGGAGAGATCATTGTAAAATATGCGTAAACTCCTATTGCGGAATCAGGAATTGCTGCCGATATATGTAATAGTACCCATTGATAAAGCCTATCCTCCGGCGATAAGCATCCTTGGAATGACAGAAGGGGGATTCGCTTGATCTCATTGCACCCTGATCGGAAAAAACAGTTGGACTACGTCGGCATAACGGATCGGGATTTGTCTATGCTCCATGGAAAAGAAAACGAATTTAACAAAGTGGCGGACCGGCTCGTGGACGAGCTGTACCGGCGAATAAGCGCCATTCCCGAGCTGACGGACATCATGGCTGGCGGCCGAACAAAAAAATCTCCTTACGGGCGTAAACGCCGCCGTTCAGGATTTGTTTTCCATGATGACTGAGCTCAGCGGCAGCGGAGAGCACGTGGCGGAAACGGCGGACCGCACGGCGGAAACGGCGGACCGCACGGCGGAATCGCAAAAGGTTACCCACGGCAGCATCAAGGAATTGGCCGATGAAGTCCGTTCGTGCAAATGCTGGGAACGGTCATGAAAGAAGTCGCCGACCAGTCGCATATTTTAGGGCTGAACGCGGCGATCGAGGCGGCCAGAGCGAACGAATACGGGCGGGGATTCGAAGTGGGGCGGCTGAGATCCCCAAGCTTGCCAGCATGTCCAAGGACTCCTTGAAATCCGTAGAGGATCGGTTGTCTCGCGTCAACCGGCTGCTTTCGCAAGTTCGGCAGGAGTCGGAGCTTGCCGCCGGATACGCGGAAGATCAAGCCGCAAGCGCTCAAAGGCTGCTCTCCTTCGTCCGGATGATCGAAGAGGTCACGCAGCAATTGGAGCATTTAAGAAACGAGTCGCAAAACTGCATTTTATCCGAGGCGAGGTAGGCCATTAGGGGCCTGCCTTTTTTCGTGCGCTTGTGACGGGTTCCCGTTGGCTCAGTGGGTGTTGCGTATTTGCAGACTGATGACGATATCCCGCTGGCTCAGTAGGTGCTGCGGTTTTGCGCGCTTGTGACGGTATCCCGTTGGCTCAGTGGGTGTTGCGTATTTGCAGACTGATGACGATATCCCCCGGCTCAGTAGGTGCTGCGGTTTTGCGCGCTTGTGACGGGTTCCCGTTAGCTCAGTGGGTGTTGCGTATTTGCAGACTGATGACGATATCCCGCTGGCTCAGTAGGTGCTGCGGTTTTGCGCGCTTGTGACGGGTTCCCGTTAGCTCAGTGGGTGTTGCGTATTTGCAGACTGATGACGATATCCCGCTGGCTCAGTAGGTGCTGCGGTTTTGCGCGCTTGTGACGGTATCCCGTTGGCTCAGTGGGTGTTGCGTATTTGCAGACTGATGACGATATTCCGCTGGCTCAGTAGGTGCTGCGGTTTTGCGCGCTTGTGACGATATCCCGCTGGCTCAGTAATCCTTCTGAAAGTTAAAGGTGCCGGTTTCTAGTTGCGATTTAAGCAAAGAGCTTTACTCCTATTTGAAAAACAAGGGATCCGAACCTGAAAATGTGGCTAATTCTGGAGGGGGAGACCGCTGAGCGAAGGGGATACCGTCATAAGGCTGGCGGAGGGAAACATAGAGCCGCGTTACGTTATTGCTGAAATGGGTCGTCAGTCAGCCGACCGGGCAGCTGCTGAGCGAAGGGGATACCGTCATAAGGCTGGCGAAGGGAAACATAGAGCCATGTTACGTTACTGCTGAAATGAGTCGTCAGCCAGCCGACCGGGCAGCTGCTGAGCGAAGGGGATACCGTCATAAGGCTGGCGAAGGGAAACATAGAGCCGCGTTACGTTACTGCTGAAATGGGTCGTCAGCCAGCCGACCGGGCAGCTGCTGAGCGAAGGGGATACCGTCATAAGACTGGGGAAACGTAGCACATTGACTGACGGACCTGCTGAGGCGCCCCTAAAGTTTTACATATAATTGAAAAAGTGATATCATACAAACATCAAAATGATCTACTTCCACGAGAGGGGCACTTTTCATGAAGGAATTCAAAGGTTATAGCGGAAACGGATTTATTGCGCTTGTTCTTACGTTGGCCTTACTGGGAGCCGCCGTTTATACGTTTGCCCAGGAATGGTGGGCGCTCGGAGGCATTTCGTCGTTGGCCGCGCTTCTTCTGCTGACCTCCATTACGGTCATTCAGCCCAATCAAGCGGCGGTAATTACGTTTTTCGGAAAATATTTGGGAACCGTGCGCAAAAGCGGCATCCATTTCGTCGTGCCTCTTTCGAATCGGAGCAAGGTGTCGCTGCGGGTACGCAACTTCAACAGCGCTACGCTGAAGGTGAACGACATCGAGGGAAGCCCGGTGGAAATTGCGGCCGTCGTCGTGTTCAAGGTGATCGATACGGCGAAAGCGCTGTTCGAGGTAGACAAATACGAGCAATTCGTGGAGACGCAAAGCGAATCGGCGCTTCGCCATGTCGCCACGAAGTATCCGTACGACAACGGCGGCGGGGAAGGGGTATCGCTTCGCGGGGATACGGAAATCGTCGCGGCGGAGCTGACGCGCGAGCTGCACGAACGGCTTGCGGCGGCCGGGGTGGAAGTGCTGGAAGCGCGATTGACTCACCTGGCCTACGCTCCGGAAATCGCCGGCGCCATGCTGCAGCGGCAGCAGGCATCCGCGATCGTGGCGGCGCGTCACATAATCGTGGAGGGAGCCGTCGGCATGGTGCAAGCCGCCATCGAGCAATTGGAGAAAGAAGGATACGTTCTGGATGAAGAAAGAAAAGCGGCCATGATGAACAATTTGATGGTTGCCATCGTATCGGACCGCTCCGCCCAACCGGTCGTTAACGCGGGAAGCCTCTACTAAGAGGAGAACGCGACAGAAGATGCCGGCCAAAAAGAGTTTCCCGCTTCGCATCGATCCGAAGCTCTACGAGGAGCTGGAACGGTGGGCGGCCGACGAACTGCGAAGCGTGAACGGCCATATCGAATATTTGCTGCGGGAGGCGCTGCGCCGGGCAGGCCGCGGAGAACGGCGCTCGATGCCCCCGTCCGACGAGGAAAAAGGACCCTGAAGGGAGCTACGGAAGGCTATTGCAGTCTCGGGTCGGGCGGTCTATGATAACTCCAAAGGCTTCAAGGAGGAGTGAACGCTCGTGCAACTGCAACCGGAAATCACGGCGCTCGGCGATGCGGCCGTCATCGCGAAGTTCGGGACGGACATCGATCCCCAGACGCACCGGCGAGTGCGGGCGCTTTACCGCGCGCTGCGGGAACGGCCGTTCGAAGGGATGATCGAAGCGGTGCCGGCGTTTACGTCGGTCGCCGTTTATTACGATAGCATGGCGATGTACCGAAAGCGCATACGGGACCGCACGGTGATGGGTCCGATCGGACCGGAGGAAAGCCCGTTTTTGTGGGTTCGCGATCTATTGGAGAAGCTGCTGGTCGGTCTCGAACGGATCGAGGACGAAGACGAGGACGTCGTCGGCATTCCGGTCTGCTACGGGGGCGAAAACGGACCGGATCTCGAAGCGGTGGCGGTCCGCTGCGGCCTGACGCCGGAGGAGGTCGTCCGTATCCATGCTTCCGGAACGTACAAGGTGTACATGCTCGGCTTCGCCCCCGGGTTTCCATATCTCGGCGGCGTGGATCCGCGCCTTGCCGTCCCGCGCAGGGCGACGCCGCGCCTGTTCGTCGCGCGCGGAAGCGTGGGGCTCGCGGGCGGCCAGACGGGCATCTATCCGGCCGACTCGCCGGGCGGCTGGCAGTTGATCGGGCGTACGCCGCTTTCGTTGTTTTTCCCCGACCGGACGCCGCCGACCTTGCTGAGAGTGGGACAAACCGTCAAATTTATTCCGATCGGCAAGCGCCAATTCGACGAATGGGGAAAGACGGAAACATGAGCGTTTCCGTTCTGAAGCCGGGCCTGCTGACGACGGTGCAGGACGCGGGACGCCTCGGCTACCGGCAGTACGGCATCGTCGAAGGCGGGGCGATGGATCCGTTTGCGTACCGGGCGGCCAACATTCTCGTCGGCAACGCCGCAAACGCGGCGGCGCTGGAGATGACGCTGCTCGGGCCGGCGCTGCTGTTTGAGCGCGAAGCGTTGATTGCGATCGCCGGCGCCGACTTGTCCCCGACGATCGACGGGGAAGCGGCGCCGCTTTGGGAGCCGCTTTTCGTGGCGGCGGGGGCCGTTTTGCGCTTCGGCGCCGCCCGTTCGGGCTGCCGGGCCTATTTGGCGATCGGCGGCGGGTTCGACGTGCCGGTCGTCATGGGGAGCCGATCCACGATGCTCTCCGCGGGGATCGGAGGATTTTCCGGCCGGGCGCTGCAGGAAGGCGATGTCTTGGAACGATTGACGCCAAGCGGTTGCGCTGCCGCGTTAACCTTGCTTGCGCGCGAGCGTCTGAAGCGTCCGAACGGCAAGCGGACGTTTGCCGGGGCGGGCTGGCAGGCTTCGGCGTCCATGCTGCCGGCCTACGGCGCCGAACCGGTCGTTCGCGTTCTTCCGGGAGGGCAGTACGAACGGTTCTCGCCTTCCTACGTCGAACGGTTTTTCGCGGAGGCGTTCGTCGTCGATCCGGAGTCGAACCGGATGGGCTATCGCTTGACGGGGGGAGCGGGAACGAATCCGATCCCGCCCCCCGGCTCCGCCGAGGATGAAATGCTGTCCGAGCCCGTCGCGTTCGGCACGATTCAGGTGCCCTCCGGCGGCAAGCCGATCGTGCTGATGGCCGATCGGCAGACGACCGGCGGCTATCCGCGAATCGCCGAGGCGATCGCGGCCGATCTGCCGCTGCTTGCGCAGCTCAGGCCCGGAGACCGCGTCCGCTTTCGGCTAACGGAGCTATGGGAAGCGCAGCGCCTGAATTTATGGACGGAAGCGGCGCTGGCCGCGCTTCGGGCCGGCGTCCGCGCGAAAGCGACGCGGGGAGGCGGATTCGATTGAAGCGAATGGATTTGAATTGCGATATGGGCGAAAGCTTCGGCGCTTACCGGATCGGACGGGACGAGGACCTGCTCCGCTTCGTCAGCTCGTGCAACATCGCCTGCGGCTTTCACGCCGGCGATCCCCGGACGATGCGCCGGACCGTGCGGCTCGCGCTGGAGCGGGGCGTGGCGATCGGCGCGCACCCGGGGCTGCCCGATCTGGCCGGCTTCGGGCGCCGGGAGATGCGCGTTTCTCCGGACGAGGCGTACGAGATGACCGTCTACCAGCTCGGCGCCCTCGAGGCGTTCGTTCGCTCGGAGGGCGGAAGGCTGCGGCATGTGAAGGCGCATGGGGCGCTCTACAATATGGCGGCAGCCGACGCCGCGCTGGCCGAAGCGATCGCCGAAGCGGTGCGCAAGGTCGATCCCGGGCTCATCCTGTTCGGCCTTGCGAACAGCGAGTGGATCCGGGCCGGCGCCAGGGCAGGCCTTCGCACCGCCGGCGAGGCGTTCGCGGACCGCGCGTACCGGGCCGACGGGACGCTTGTTCCGCGAAGCGAGCCGGATGCGCTTATCCGCGAAGAAGAGCAGGCCGTCGCCCAGGCGCTGCGAATCGCGGAAACGGGCGTCGTCGTAACCGGCGACGGGACGGAAGTGGCGCTGGCCGCGGACACGATATGCCTCCACGGGGACGGCGAGCACGCGCTGCCATTCGCGCGCCGCGTCCGGGAAGCGCTGGAGGAGGCGGGCGTGCTCGTTCGGGCGCCCTGGCTTTAACCGAAGGAGGCGACGGAAATGCCGCATGAACCCGAGACGCAAGGCGAACTCCATGCTGCCGATGCGGCCGCGCAATCGCTTCACCGGGATGCGCAATCGCCTCGCGAGGACGTGTGGATCGTCATCCTCGCCGCCGGCCTGTCGACCCGGATGGGCAGGCCGAAGCCGCTTCTCCCCGCTTGCGGAACGAGTCTGATCCGCCATGTGGCGAGCGCGGCGCTGCGCGCGTCGTCCGCATCCGGCATCGTCGTCGTGTGCGGGACGGAAGAAGCCGCCATCCGCCGGGAACTGGACGGCCTGCCCGTCGCGTTTGCGGTCAATCCGCAGCCCGGGCTGGGGCTGAGCGGCTCCCTCGCGGCGGGCATTCGCCGGATCGAGGAACTGCGGGGAGCGGCGGCGGTCGTCCTGCTGGGCGATCAGCCGGATCTCCGGGCCGAGACGATCGACCGGGCGATCGGCCTGTACCGGGAGACGGGCTGCCTTGCCGCGCAGGCGCGCTACGAAGGGAAGCCCGGCCATCCGGTGCTGCTCGACCGGCGGCTGTTTCCCGAGCTGCTGGCCGTCGAAGGCGATGTCGGCGCGCGGGACGTGCTGGCGCTTCATCGGAAGGATGTCCGTTTTGTCGATTCGCCCGGGCCGATGCCGGTCGATCTCGATACTCCGCAGGAATATGAGCTATGGCTGCGAAAGACGTTAAAATCCAAATAATAAAATCTTAATCCCGCTACAATGCGACGCATTGCGGCGGGATTTTCTTTTTTTTCCCGCCGCGCCGGACATTTCGGGGCTTTCAGCCGCTTTGGAAATGAAAGAATTGTAAGTTTTTCCTGGGCCGATTGTGAGAATTCCTACACGCAATGTTAGAAATCTCTCAGGCAAGCCGCTTTTGCCCGGTTTATGATACATGGTGCAACAACGGAATCGACAGCAACGCAATCGAATGCTGAGTCTGGAGTGATCGAATTTGTGCGGAATTATGGGATATATCGGCGACAAGTCTTCGCCGAGCATTTTGCTTGAGGGATTGAAAAAGCTGGAGTACCGCGGCTACGACTCGGCAGGAATCGCGGTTTGCGCCGAAGGCGGACTCCGGGTCGTGAAAGCGAAAGGGCGGATCGCCGATCTGGAACGGCGCCTTGAGCAGACGGAAATGCCGGCCGGCACGATCGGCATCGGCCATACCCGGTGGGCGACGCACGGCAAGCCTTCCGACCAAAACTCGCATCCGCACACGTGCGGCGAGCAAAACATTTCCGTCGTGCACAACGGCATTATCGAAAATTACATGGAACTGAAAGAAGAACTGGTCGCCGGCGGCGTCGAGTTCGTGTCGGAAACCGACACGGAAGTGATCGGCCATCTGATCGCCTCGCATTACGAGGGCGACATCGTCAAAGCCGTGCAGGCGGCGACGCGCCGGATGCGCGGCGCTTATGCGCTGGCGGTGCTGTCCGCGCGGGAGCCGGACAAGCTGATCGCGGTGCGGCTGCACAGCCCGCTCATCATCGGGATCGGCGACGGGGAGCATTTTATCGGCTCCGACATTCCCGCGATTTTGGAGCATACCCGCGACGTGTACATCCTCGACGACGGGGAAATGGCGGTGCTGACCAGGCAAGAAGCGAAGCTGATGACGATCGAAGGCAACTTTATCAAAAAGGAGCCGTTTCGCGTCCATTGGGACTTGGCCGTCGCGGAAAAAGCCGGCTACGACCACTTCATGCTCAAGGAAATCCACGATCAGCCGCAGGCGTTCCGCGATACGCTGAGCACCCGTCTGCTCACCGGATACCCGTGGATCTACTTTCCGGAGCTGAAGCTTTCGAAGGAACGGCTGAACGCGTTCGACCGCGTGCATATCGTCGCCTGCGGCACCGCCTTCCACGCCGGCCTCGTCGGCCGGCAGGCGATCGAAAAATGGGCCCGGCTCCCGGCCGAGGCGGACGTCGCCTCGGAGTACCGGTACCGCTCGCCGATCGTCGGGCCGAACACGCTCGTCCTCGTCGTCAGCCAATCGGGCGAGACGGCGGACACGCTGGCCGCGCTTCGCGAGGCCAAGCGGCATGGCGCTTACGCCGTCGCGGTGACGAACGTCGTCGGCAGCACGGTTGCCCGGGAAGCCGACGACGTCTTGTTCACCTGGGCCGGCCCGGAAATTTCGGTCGCCTCGACCAAGGCGTACACGACGCAGCTTCTCGTCCTGTACGCGTTCGCGCTGCATCTGGCATGCGCGCGGGGAACGATGGCGGACGCCGACATCGGCGAAGTCGTCCGGTCGCTTCAGGCGCTGCCGGATCAGGCGGAAACGGCGCTGCGGCAATCCGCCGCGGAAGTGAAAGCTTATGCGGAGGAAATCGCCGCCCGCGATCATCTGTTTTTCATCGGCCGCGGCATGGACTACGCGGCCGCGATGGAGGCTTCGCTCAAGCTGAAGGAAGTTTCGTACATCCATTCCGAAGCCTACGCGGCAGGCGAGCTCAAGCACGGCACGCTCGCGCTGATCGAGGAGGGCACGCCGGTCGTGGCGCTGGCCACCGATCCTTATCTGACGGAGAAAACCGTCAGCAATATCCGCGAAGTGATGGCGCGCGGCGCCCGCGTGCTCGGCGTCGCGCCCGCTTCGCAGGCGGAAGAGCTGGCGCGCCAGGCCGGCAGGGCGCTGCCCTTGCCCGATACGCATCCGATGCTGATGCCGGCGCTGGCCGCCATTCCGCTGCAGCTGCTCGCTTACTACGCTTCCGTTGCGCGGGGCTTTGACGTGGACAAGCCCCGAAATCTCGCCAAAAGCGTAACCGTCGAATAATGGCGGGCACGGGCGGACGGCGGAGCGGCTTGGGCCGGGGCGCCAAGCGGCTGCTCGGCATCGGGCTGCTTGCGGTCGTCTGCGCGTCCGGTTTTTACCTGTGGAGCCATTTCGTTTACGCGGACAAGGAAGTGGAACGGCTGACGGCCGAAGACGGCACGCGGCTGAAATTCCGGACCGAGGGCGAGGTCATCCAGATCTATGAGGATGGAGCCTGGCAGCCGCTTTTCGTGCAAGGGGTCAACCTGGGCGCGACGGTCCCGGGACATTTTCCCGGCGAATTTCCGATCGCGCGGGACGATTACATGCGCTGGTTCGCCCAAATCAAGGAGATGGGCGCGAACGTCATTCGCGTCTATACGCGCCATCAGCCGGTCTTCTACTCGAGCCTTGTCGAGTTCAACAACAAACACGCGGACGATCCGCTTTATTTCATACAGGGCATCTGGTCGCCGGAGGAGCAGCTGATCGAGAAGCGCGACGCCTACGACGAAGAGATTACGGCGGCATTCCTCGCGGAGATCGAAAAAGACGTCAAAGCCGTGTACGGCGATTTGGAGGAGCCGGAGTCCCCGGGCAAAAGCTCGGGAAGCTACCGGACGAACGCGGGGCAATATTTGCTCGCGTGGAGCATCGGCACCGAGTGGGACCCCGAAATGGTCGCGAACACGAACGAGCTGCACGCCGACAAAAAGGCGTTCGCCGGCGAATATTTCGCCGCTTCCGAAGGCGCCACGGCGTTCGAAGCCTGGCTCGCGCGGATGCTTGACCGCGCCGCCGCGACGGAGATCGCCTACGGCTGGCAGCATCCGATGACGTTCACGAACTGGGTGACGACGGACGTGCTGTCCCACCCGGAAGAGCCGCTGTTTACCGAGGATATGGTCAGCGTCGACGCGACGCATGTCCGGCCCGTCGATTGGAACGCCGGCTACTTCGCCTCTTACCATGCCTACCCGTATTATCCGGATTTTTTCCGCGTCGGCGACAAGGACGGGCGGACGGATACGTACGCGGCGTATTTGCGGCGACTGAAAGCATACCACAAGGACATCCCGCTCATGGTGACGGAGTACGGCGTGCCGTCCTCGGCCGGGGTCTCCCACGAAGGCCCGCTCGGCCGCTCGCAGGGCGGCCACAACGAGGCGGAGCAGGGGGAAATCGACGCCGACATGACGAAAATGATCCGCGGCGAAGGCTATGCCGGGGCGATCCTGTTCATGTGGCAGGACGAGTGGTTCAAGAAGACGTGGAACACGATGCCGATGGAGCTGCCGGAGGACCGGCGGGCCTACTGGCTCAACGTGCTGACGAACGAAAAGCAGTTCGGGCTGCTCGGCATGTACCCGGGACTGGAGGACAAGCTCCGCATCGACGGAGACGGCCGCGATTGGGACGAGCTGGACGAGACGGAAAAAACGGAGCTTGCCGCAAGCGTCCCCGGCGTCGAGTCGATTTACGCGGCGCACGACGAAGCGTATGTTTACTTGTCGATCCGGCTTGACCGCGATTTCGATCCGGACAAGGAGACGCTCCATATCGGCGCGGACACGCTGCCCGGCGGCAACCGCCACGGCAAGGAGCTGCCGGGCGTCACGCTGAACGAGGGGCTGGAAACGCTCGTGACGATCGGCAAGGACGACGAGACGGGCGTTCGGATCGCCGCCAACTACGATATGGAAAAGCGGCTGTACGGATTCGTCTACGGCATGATCGACATGTCGGAAGCGGAGCTGGCGGACGACTCCGGCCTGTTTAACGAATGGAGGCTGCCGCTGAGCCTGAAGATGGAGCCGCCCGATACGAAAACCGCCCATCCCTACGAGAACGTCGTCGTGGGCGGCCTCAGGCGCGGAACGAACAGTCCCGCCTCGCCGGCGTTCGATTCGCTTGCGATGTGGCAGTACGAAGGCGGCTTCATCGAGCTTCGCGTTCCATGGATACTGCTCGGCATCGCCGATCCGAGCTCGCTTCAGGCCGTGAGTTACGAAATGCCGGACAAGGCGTTCAAGACGGAGACGATCGCGGGCATCCGCTTCGTCCCGTGGATCGTCGACAAGCAGACGAACGCCGTTTCGGGCCTGAATGCGGAGGAGGCGGGCGGCCGACCGTACGACCTGTCGCAAGCGCCGCTGTACGCATGGGATGGCTGGGAGACGGTCGCGTATACGGAACGGCTGAAGACCGGCTATTTCATGATGCAGAACGCGTACCGCGAAATCGGCGGCAAGCCGAAAACGGGAGGCTAAAAAAGTGTATTCGAATTTGCAAATGGCCCGTTACTTCATTTTGGCCATGCTGGCGTTGATCGCCATCGGGCTTATTGTCCTGTTCGCGTTGAAATTGTCCGGGAACCGGAAACGGAAGCTCGCGGAACGAACGAACGCCAAATACGACGACTGGTTTACGTACGTGCTCGCCAATCTGGACGGCGCGGACAAGCTTCACGCGCCGCCGACGCCGCCGACGCCCGCGGAAAGCCGTTTCGTCCAGGACCGGCTGCTTCACTGGATCGAGCGGCTCAAAGGCGTGCAGCAAGCGAAGCTGATCGCGCTGTGCGAGGAGATGGGCTTCGCGGAGGCCGAGCTCGCGAGGCTCGGAAGCCCGTTCGAGTGGGTGAAGCTCGACGCCGCGCACCGGCTCGGCTGCATGCGCGCCAGCCGGGCCGTTCCGGGAATGCTTGGGCTGCTCAAGTCCGTCAAAGGGCCGCTGGCGTTCATCGTCGCCCGGGCGATCGCCAAAAGCGCCGGCCAGCTTGGCGAATTGCGCGAAATGGCGCTGACGCTGCTGGCTTACCGGACGGACTCTTACGAGCTGATCGCGGATATTTTGCTGGAATCGGAGCTGGACAGCTCGCGGATCGTCGCCGACTTTTTGCAGAGCGAGGAAGAGGGCAAAACGCTGCTGGCGCTGGCGGCGATGCGAAAACGCCCGCCGGGCGATTTCACGGAGCGGCTGATCGGGCTGACCGGCTCGAGAGAGAAGGAGGTTCGCCTGCAGGCGGCCCGGCTGCTGACGCTGGAAGGAGCCGCCACGCCGGCGGAACGGCTGGAGCGGATGCTCGCCCATCCGGATTGGGAGATCCGGGCGCTCGCGGCCGAAGCGCTGGGCCGGAGCGGCCGGGCCGAAAGCGTCGCTCCGCTGCGCGAAGCGCTTGAAGACGACGAATGGCACGTTCGCTACAACGGCGCCAAAAGTCTCGCCCAATACGGAAAAGAAGGCCTTGCGGAGCTTTACCGGACGGCGAACGCGAAAAACGCCGGCCCTTCGGCCGAAGCCGCGCAGGCCGTCATCCGCGAGCAAATGGCGTTTCCAGGAGGTATGAAATGAGAGAGCTTTTGCTCGGCTACGGCACGGTCGTCATGTACTACGTCATGGCGGTCAGCCTGCTTTATTTTGTCGTGTTGTTTTTGTCGTACAAAGGGGTTTACGGAATGATCAAAGGAGCGGTGTATTCGCGCTTCCGGTCGCTGTCCGGCTCGGAGTACGCGCCGCCCGTCTCGCTGCTCGTTCCCGCGTACAACGAGGAACTGACCATCATCGAGAACGTGAAGTCGCTGCTTACGCTGAGCTACCATACGTACGAGGTCATCGTCGTCAACGACGGCTCGAAGGACAATACGCTGCAGGTGCTGATCGAGGCGTTCCGGCTGCGGCCGAAAACGGACGAGACGGTGCATTACGAGATCGATTGCACGAAAATCAAGACGGTGTACTATAACCCGGATTACCCGAATTTGTACGTCGTGGACAAAAGCAACGGCGGCAAGGCCGATTCGCTGAACGCCGGCATCAACCTGTCGCACTACCCGCTGATCTGCTCGATCGACGCGGATTCCCTGCTGGAGAAGGACGCGCTTATCCGCATGTCGCGGGTCTACATGGAAAACCCGACGGAAACGGTCGCGATCGGAGGCAACGTCCGGATCGCGAACGGCTGCACGATCCGCGACGGCGACATTGCGGACGTGCGCCTGCCGAAAAAAATGTGGCCGATGTTCCAAACGCTCGAATACATGAAGGCGTTTCTCGGCGGGCGGATCGGCTGGAGCCATATTAACGGCCTCATTATCGTATCCGGGGCGTTCGGGATGTTCCGCAAGGACACTGTCGTCAAAGTCGGCGGCTACCGCGACGGCTACCCCGGCGAAGACATGAACATCATTATCAAGCTTCACCGGTACATGCTCGAAAACAAGCTGCCGTACCGCGTCGCCTATTGCCCGGACGCCGTTTGCTGGACCCAGGCTCCGGACTCGTACCGGATTCTGAGCAGCCAGCGCAAGCGCTGGGGCCGCGGCAATTTGAAAAACATGCTGGAAAACCGCGACCTGTTTTTCAATCCGAAGTACAAGGTGTTCGGCCTGCTGACGGTTCCGTACAACGTGCTGTTCGAAACGCTGAACCCGTATTTCAAGCTCACCGGCCTGCTGGCGCTCGTCGGGTACGTCGCGATGGATATGACGCAGTGGCCGATTTTGCTGACGTTCGCGATCATCAACTTTTTGAACGGCTATTTGCTGGCCGTTGGCAGTCTCGTGCTGGAGGAGCTGGCGTTCCGCCGCTACCCGAGCGTGAAGGATACGTTCAAAATGATCGGCTTCGCCGCGCTCATGTTTTTGGGCTACTACCAGATCGGGGTGCTTTGGCGGCTGCAGGGACACATCGAATTTTTGCGCAAAAACAATTCCTGGGGCGTCATGACGAGACAAAGCTGGAATCAGGATTCGGGAACGAAGCCATCGACCGTAATGACAGGAGGAGAGGCATAGATGAGCAGCGCTTCGGTCGCAAGCAAGCTGAATGACAGAATGTATCAAGCGGTGTTGGAAAAATATTGGTTCGACAAGCAGGCGAAGCCGGTCCAATGCGGCATTTTGCTCGTCCGCAGCATGGGGGCGTTCGACGATATGCTGCATGCCGTGCGTTCGCTCCTGGAGACCGAGCGTCGGATGCCGGTCGAAGCGCTGGCCGATCCGGCGGAACGTCGGGCCGCTTTCCTGCTGTTCGATTCTCCCTGGAGCGAAACGCATTATATGGCGCTCCTGGTCAAGGGGCTGCTGGCGAAAATCGCGGCGGGCGACTACGTCGTCATGCTTGCCGGCGTGGGCGAGCGGGCGGAACGGAATCCGCAATGGTTCGACGAAGTCGTCGAACGGTTCGAGCAGCTGCCCGCCGGCGAGGAAATCGCGCTGTTTCACGAGCGGAAGGCGGCGAGCGGTTCGCAGTCGGTGCTGCTCGTCGACGGCGACGAGGAGGAGAGCGGCTATTTGCAGCTGCGCCTCCGCATGAAGGGCTATCGCGTGCTGGCCGCGCGCGACGGGAAGCGCGGACTCGAGCTGTTCCGCAGGGAAAAGCCCGACGTCGTCGTGACGGATCTCAACCTGTCCGGCATCGACGGCTACCATCTGCTGACCCGCATCAAGGGAGAAGATCCGGAGGCGGCCGGCAAAATCGTCGTTTTCACCGACAACCGGGCGGAGGAAACGAAGCGGAAATGTTTTGCCCTCGGCGTCGCGGATTACGTGACCAAGCCGTTTTCCCCGGTCGAGCTGGAAGCCCGGATCGAACGGTTGTTATAAAACGTTTGCCCATTATTGCCCAATAAGGAGGAATTCAATTATGAACGCCAATTATTCGCGTCTTTACCGGGCGATCGAAACGAAGCAGGCCAAGCTGGGCGTCATCGGGCTTGGCTATGTCGGCTTGCCGCTGGCCGTCGAAATGGTTCGCCAGGGCTTCACCGTGCACGGCATCGACGTGGACGAAAATCGGGTCGTCCGGCTTCAGCGCGGCGAGTCCTACGTCAAGGACGTGTCCGACGACAAACTGTGCGAATCGCTGGCCTCCGGCAAGTTTCGGCCGACGACGGACTACTCCGTGCTGGCGGATCTGGACGCGGTATCGATATGCGTGCCGACGCCGCTCAGCGCCAACCAGGACCCGGACACTTCGTATATTGTCTATGTCGTCGACCGGATCAAGCAGCATATGCGAAAAGGGCTTCTCATTATTTTGGAAAGCACGACCTATCCGGGAACGACCGAAGAATTGATCGAGACCGAGCTGCGCCGGCTCGGGCTTCAGGTCGGGCGAGACTATTTCCTGTGCTTTTCTCCCGAGCGGGTCGATCCGTCCAACGAAAAGTTCGCTACTTACAATACGCCCAAAGTGCTCGGCGGCACGACGCCCGCCTGCTCGCAGCTCGGCGTCCTGCTTTACGAAAATATCGTGCAAACCGTCGTCCCCGTCTCCTCGCCCAAAGTGGCGGAGATGTCCAAGCTGCTCGAAAACACGTTCCGCAGCGTCAACATCGCGTTCATTAATGAGATGGCGATGATGTGCGAGCGGATGTCGATCGACATTTGGGAAGTGATCAAGGCGGCGAGCACGAAGCCGTTCGGCTTCATGCCGTTTTACCCGGGCCCGGGCATCGGCGGACACTGCATTCCGCTCGATCCGATGTATTTGTCGTGGAAAGCGAAGGGCTACCGTTTCTACAGCAGCTTTATCGAGCTGGCCCAATCGGTCAACACGAACATGCCTTATTACGTGATGAACAAGACGGCGAACATATTGAACCGCGACGCCAAGTCGCTGCGAAACTCGAAAATATTGATTCTCGGCATGGCGTACAAGCCGAACGTGGACGATTTGCGCGAATCGCCCGGGCTGGAGCTGTACGAGCTGTTCCGCAAGGGCGGCGCCCTCGTCGAGTATTACGATCCGTTCGCGACGTCGTTCAAGGACCAGGAGGGCGAAACCGTCCGTTCGGTCGCCTATCATCTCGATAAATTCCGCGCTTACGATTGCTTCGTGCTCGTGACCGATCACGACGCCTTCGCTTACGGCGAACTGGCCGCGCTCGGCGTGCCGATCGTCGATACGCGCAATGCGCTGAAAGAGTTCGACCTGCCTCATATTCATCGCTTGGGCGCTCCCGTGGAGCAGCAGCTTCCGGTCGTTCAGCCGTCCGCGGGCTGAGCCGGGAGGGATGCGGCATAAGCGCAAACGGCAAAAAAACGCCGGCCCTTTCGACAAAGGGGCCGGCGTTTTTTTCAACTTTCGATTCGCATCCAATTGGCGAGATCGTGCACGGCGATGCCGCCGAAGGCCGGGGAGTCTCCGTATTCCCGTCGGATGCGGTCGGCGACGCCGCGGAAGCTGTCGGGACCCTCCTCGTAAAACGTCAGGAGGTTGTCGCTGTCCTTCGCGACGTTGAGGCCGATCCACAAGGTGCGGCCGGTTTCGGCGGCGTGGTCCATTTCGCCCCGGACGAGCGAGAGGACGCCGTTGTTTCCTTCGGCTTCGTCCCTGTAGGACATGAGCGCGACCGAATCGACGGAGGACATCATCCATTGGTCCAGCGTAACGGAATCGCCGTTGCCGGCCTTGGCGGGAATGCGGTCGAGCCAGAACGGCAGGTCCACGCCGGTCTCGAGGCCGCGGAGCCGGGCGAAGGAGACGAATTCCTCCATCATTTCGATCCAGCGGCTTGCGACGAGCGCTTCGTCCGCTTCCCACTCGTCCAGCAAATAGGGCTCGACGTCCAGATGGATGCCGGCGAATTTTTCCGCCTCCTCCGCCGTTTCATTGTATTCGGCGACGCGGGCGAGAAAATCGCTCATCCCGCCGCGCTTGCCGGGCAGTACCCAATCGCGTTCCCCGCCGAGCGCGTGGACCTCGATTCCGGCTTCGGCGGCTTTTCGGATGAAGGAACGGAACATTTCGTTCGTTTCGCCTGCGCCCATATCGTCGGTCGTATGCACGTACGCGTATCGGACGTCGCGTTCCCGCATGAAAGAGACGATGCCGTCCGCGCTGCCGCCGTTTTCGTCGAGCAGCGATTTCAAATCCCAGACCCAGGTTGCGGAATTGCGGTTTATATTTTCCGTGGACGGGCCGCACCACTTCACCAAGCCGGCAATCAACAGCAAGGCTGCCGCCGCAGCGGCAATGGCAATGCGTTTTTTTCTCATGGCGGTCATTTTAACATTACGCGAAGGGATGATCAAATTTGCGAAACTTCATGGGACGAGCGTCTTTTCTGCTGGCCGTCGCGGCGATGATCGGATTCGGGTGGCAGCTGCCGCAAGCGCAAGCCGCCGAAACGGCGCAAGCGGATCAAGCGGATCAAGATGGCCAAGCCCAAGCAACTCAACCCGCGATCAAGGCGACCTGGCTGTGGGATACGCCGCAAATTCGCGAATCCGGCGCCGAGATACTCGACTTTTTGGAACGGAAAGGCATTAACGTCGTCTACCTGCAAATCAACCGCGACGTGAAGCCGGCGGAGTACGGGGCGTTCATTCGCGAAGCGGGGGCGCGGGGGATCGCGGTCGAGGCGCTCGACGGACGAGCCTCCTGGGGGCTCCTGAGCGGGCGCGCGGGAATCGACGCGTTTCTGGGCTGGGTCGAGACGTACCAGGCCGCAGCCGCCCCGGAGGAGCGCTTTTCCGGCCTTCATGTCGACATCGAGCCTTATGCCATGGCTTCCTGGAACATGGAAGACGAGACGCTGATCGCGCAATGGCAAAAAAACGTCTCCTATTTGGCCCGACGCGCCGGCGAGATCGGCTTGCCGCTTGCGGCCGACCTGCCGTTCTGGCTGCATCAGTACCGTTCCGCGACCAGCGACGAGTCGCTCAGCTTCTGGATGATCCGCAAGCTGGACGCGGTGACGATTCTGGCCTACCGGAACTCGGCCGAGTCCATTGCCGCCATGGCGGCGAAGGAGCTGTCCGAGGCGGCCGATCTCGGCGTCCCCGCGACCGTCGCGGTGGAAACGAAGGGGATCGACGAAGGCGCGGCGGTAACCTTTTCCGGAAAAAGCGCGGCTTTCATGGACGAGCAGCTGGCGAAAGCGAGCGCGTTGATCGACAAAAAGCATAACGCCTTTGCGGGGATCGCCATCCATGATTATCACAGCTGGATCAAGCTGAACTGATCAGTGGTTGTTGCCGGAACTGTTGCCTTTTTTGTCGGACGTTTTCGTTTGGGTGTTTTTGGCGCCGTGCCCTTGCTGCTTGGACAACGTTCTTCCTCCTTTTCGGCCGATTGCCGCTAGTGTTCCCGATCGTTCCCGTTTCATGAATTTGCGGCCGGACTCTGTTAAAATAGAGGCAGGAACAAAAACATTCAGGCATAAACATTACGGGGAGGTTCGACGATGAGCGATACGAGTCGTCAAGATAACGCTTATGAGCTGGCAACGTTCGCGGGAGGCTGCTTCTGGTGCATGGTGACTCCGTTCGAGGAGCTGCCCGGAATCATTCGGGTCGTGTCGGGTTACACGGGAGGCCACGTTCCCGATCCGACGTATGAAGAGGTCTGCTCCGAGACGACCGGCCACGCCGAAGCGGTCCAAATCACGTTCGATCCGGAGCTGATGCCGTACGGGAAGCTGCTCGGCCTGTTCTGGCGCCAAATCGATCCGACCGACGAGGGCGGACAATTTCATGATCGGGGGTCGTCGTACCGCACTGCCATTTTTTATCACAGCGAGGAGCAGCGTCGGGAAGCCGAGCGATCCAAAAAGGAGCTTGCGGCGAGCGGACGCTTCGGCAGGCCGATCGTCACGGAAATCGTGCCTGCGCAGCCGTTTTATCCCGCCGAGGAATACCATCAGGACTACCATAAGAAAAATCCGCTCCGTTACCGGATGTACCGCAAAGGGTCCGGCCGGGACGCTTTTATCGCCGCCCATTGGAATACGCCGGAAGACAAGCGGCGGCTGAAGGAGAGGCTTACCGATCTGCAGTACGAAGTTACGCAAAACAACGCGACGGAGCCTCCTTTCCGCAACGAATTTTGGGATAATCACCGGGAAGGCATTTACGTGGATATCGTGTCGGGAGAACCGCTGTTCAGTTCGACGGACAAATACGACTCCGGCTGCGGCTGGCCGAGCTTCACGAAGCCTTTGGAACCGCAGAACGTCCGGGAAAAAGAAGACTACAGCCATTTCATGATCCGCACGGAGGTGCGCAGTACGGACGCCGACTCCCATTTGGGCCATGTCTTTCCGGACGGTCCCCAACCGACGGGGCTTCGATACTGCATCAACTCGGCCGCGCTGCGCTTCGTTCCGAAGGAAGAAATGGAAGGGGCAGGGTACGGAAAATATTTGAAGCTGTTCGACAACTAAGCTTTCCAAAGCGAATTAGCAGAGGGTGTGAACAATTTGCCGATCGAGTTTGAAGCGTCGACCCGTACCTTTCATTTGCAATCGGGAAATATCAGCTATGCGCTGCGAATCGTAAAAGACGGCTATCTCGCCCACGTTTACTGGGGCCGCAAAGTCAAAGCCCCGGCGTTCGGGGACCCGATTCCGTCGACGTCAAGGCCTTCCTTCCAGCCCAACCCGTTTCCGGAGGATGAAACCTTTTCGCTGGACACGCTGCCTCAGGAGTATCCGGGGTACGGCACGAGCGATTTTCGCGCTCCGGCTTACCAAGTGCGCCTCGCCGACGGCACGACGATCAGCGAGTTCAAATACGCCGGGCACCGGATTATGGCGGGCAAGCCGGCGCTGGAGGGGCTTCCTTCGGTATACGCCGAAAGCGAGGGCGAAGCCGAAACGCTGGAAATCGAGCTCGCGGACGCCGCAGCCGGGCTGCGGCTGATCGCAAGCTACACCGCGTTCCGCGACCACGACGCGATCGCGCGATCCGTTCGCATCGTGAACGAAAGCGGACGGCCGGTACGCGTCCTGCGGCTGCTGAGCGCAAACGTCGATTTCTCGCATGCCCGGTTCGACGGGCTGCATTTGTCGGGAACCTGGACGCGCGAGCGGCATATCGAGCGGCGAGGGCTCGCGCCGGGGATGCTGTCGATCGAGAGCCGCAGGGGCGCAAGCGGCCACCAGCATAACCCGTTTCTGGCCGTCGTTTCTCCGGATACGACCGAGGACCAGGGCGACGCGTACGGCTTCAACCTGGTATACAGCGGCAACTTTACGGCGTATGCCGAGGTCGATCAGTTTGCGACGACCCGGGTTGCGATCGGGCTGAACCCGTTCGACTTCGAATGGCTGCTGGAAGCCGGGGAGTCGCTTCAATCGCCCGAGGCCGTGCTCGTTTATTCGCCCGAAGGCCTGGGCGGCATGTCCCGGACGTTCCACAGGCTGTATCGCACCCGATTGTGCCGCGGCGCTTTCCGGGACAAAGAGCGTCCGATCCTGATCAACAACTGGGAGGCCACGTATTTCGACTTCGATGCCGAAAAGCTGATGCGGATCGTTCGGGCGGCCAAACCATTGGGCATCGAGCTGTTCGTGCTGGACGACGGCTGGTTCGGCCGCCGCAACGACGACAAGCGCTCGCTCGGAGACTGGTTCGTCAACAAGGAGAAGCTGCCGGGCGGGCTCGAGGGGTTGGCCGCTCAGGTCAACGATCAAGGGCTTCAATTCGGCCTGTGGGTCGAGCCGGAGATGATTTCTCCGGACAGCGACTTGTACCGCGCGCACCCGGACTGGTGCCTGCACGTGCCGGATCGGCGGCGGACCACGGGGCGCAACCAGCTGGTGCTCGACTTCTCCCGCCGGGAAGTGCGGGACGCCATCTACGAGCAATTGGAAAACGTGTTTTCGAGCGCGCCGATCGCTTACGTCAAATGGGACATGAACCGCAATATGACGGAAATCGGCTCCGCCGCCCTGCCGCCCGAGCGGCAGCGGGAAACGGCCCACCGGTACATGCTTGGCTTATACGAACTGCTGGAGCGGATCACGAAGGCGTTCCCCCACATCCTGTTCGAAAGCTGCGCCGGGGGAGGCGGACGTTTCGACCCGGGTATGCTGTACTACATGCCGCAAACGTGGACGAGCGACGACACCGACGCGATCGAACGGCTGAAAATCCAATTCGGCACGAGTCTCGTCTATCCGGTCAGCGCGATGGGGAGTCACGTGTCGGCCGTCCCGAATCATCAGGTGCACCGCTTCACGTCGATCGAAATCAGGGGACACGTCGCCATGTCCGGCAATTTCGGCTACGAGTTGGACCTGTCCAAGCTGGAGGAAGACGAGAAAACCGCCATCCGAGCCCAGGTCGAGGAATACAAAGAAATCCGCGGCCTGGTTCAGCAGGGCGATTTTTACCGGTTGCTGAGCCCGTTCGAAGGCAACGAAACCGCCTGGCAGTTCGTATCCCAGGACAAGTCCGAGGCCTACGCCGTATACGTCCGGACGCTCGCGGTGCCGAACGGTCCGCTGAGCCGGCTTCGCTTCAAAGGCCTCGACCCCGACAAAAGCTACTCGCTTCTCGGAACGGATCGCGTTTACGGCGGCGACGAGCTGATGTACGCCGGCCTGCCGGTACCGAATATGCGCGGCGATTTCCGCAGCGTGACGTTCCGGTTGAAAGAGGCGCGGGCTTAACCCGTTGGCAGCGGCATCCTCTTCGATTCAAATATTGTTCGGCATAAACTTTTCGGCTTTCCGGATCTCTCGATTCGGGAGGCCGTTTTCTTTGGGGACGGCGGGTTGGGGGAGACTATCCATTTATTTTTCCCTTACGACGATATCCCGTTCGCTCAGAAGCTCGCCAAAACGAATTACCGTAAAAGATTGGCTAGTCACAAAATCATCGGGACAAATTGCCGCAAAAAATTCGCTAGTCACAATCATCCCGCCAAGGACCAACTATTACAAGAATTCGCTAGTCGCGAAATTCCCGCCAGGACACATTGCCGAAAAAAACCGCTAGTTACGAAATCCCGTTCGCTCAGGAAATGAAACTGCGTTATTATTGTGCCTGAGGCAATCCCCACGGTAAGCAGAAACCCGATAATCGCAAAAGAAACGGAACAACCGTAGACGGTAATTAGCTGTAATATGGAATCGGAATAGCTTTTTGAAATTGGGTGTGAAACCGTTAAGGGCAACGGCAGCATGAGACCGTAATGGCTTATAAAAGATGATAATCCATGGCATGGAACTGAAAGGTCAATCGGCAGCGTGGAACCGTAGTGGCTTATAAAAGATAATCCACGGTATGAAAGCGGAATGGTTTATAGAAGATAATCGATAGCGTGGAATCGCAGTGGCTTGGCAGCAATTGGTGGCGTAAAACCGTAGCGGCATATAAAAGACATTCGGCGGCATGAAACCGGAACGGACATAAACGGTAATCGGCACCAGCATGAACATCGAACGTCGCATGGATGGAATCAAATCAGAATAAATCATTAGGAAGCTGACCCGTAAATAGGCCGAATCGTGGGCAAGAATCGTCAAATAGAGTTTCATTCAATTCAACTCAACTTGCAGATGGGAAGTAGGCGGGAGGAATAGCGGCAAGCGAGCGAACGTGCTTGCTCTTGCCGGGCGTCCCGTCAAAGCCGGATAGGTGATGGTGGATCGCGTTGCGCAGTCGATTAACAGCTCGATGAAAATCATCCCCGCTTGCCGGTTCCACAAATAGCAAAAATGCTCCAGATACGCCTGCAGATGCTTGCTGCCGATGCCGCGAAATAAGTCCGCCAGCCAGTTTTCGGCGGTTTTGAAAATCCGCTTCAGCTTTCCGGAACGATAGCGCATGAGGCGCCAACGAAGATCGACATCGGCCTCCTCGTCTACCCATTCCTCCTCGAACCGATCCCGATCGGATATTTCGGGCGCCCGGCTGCGGGGCGTTTTGGGCTGCTTTTTGATTTTGATCCGGGACATCTCCTCGCAGAGGCCCACGCTGGCGCCGACGATCACGGGCTGTTCCTGCTTGTGCCCTTCTGCGGAGGCGCGGAATTTTTCGCTGTATATCGCGTTGATCATGCAGACGGTGCCGGTGAGCAGCTGTCCGTCCTCCGCTTGCCGCATGGCATGACGAATTTTGTGGCACATGAGCCAGCTTGTTTTATAGGTAACGCCGATCCGTTCGGACAATTGCACGGCATTGATATCGTCGGGCTGGGCATGCAGAAAAAGAGCCTGAAACCAGAGCCGAAGCGGCGTGCGGCTGCCCTCCATAATCGTGCCGACCGTAAGCGATGTTTGCTTGCCGCAAGCGCGGCAGTCGTATAAAGGAAGCCGGCGGGTGGAAGTGACGGAAGCGTGAGGATGCGCGCAGCGAGGACAGCGGAAGCCATGGGGCCATTTTGCCTGAAACAAGATCCGGATACAGTGGCTTTCATCGCGAACCAACTCGCAAAACTCCTCAAAGGACATCAGCTCGATCACGGCGCATTCCTCCGATCGAAAGGGAACGTTTGTTCTGCTTTATTATACCAAACATTTGTTCCTTTGTGAATGCTGAAATTCCAAATAAAAGGGAGAAAAATCTCGTATGTTAGGCGCAGAGGGGGGACTTCGCCGGCTGAGTCAACTGGCTGAGTTAGCCGGAGTCAACTGGCCGAGTCAACTGGCCGGGTCAACTGGCCGAGTCGACTGGCGGAGTTAACTGGCTGAGTCAACGGGATATCGTCGTATAAGGGAGAAAATCGGAGTAGATCGGCCGAGGGGGAGAGTTTTTCCGAAACGAGCGAAAGCGCGGGATTTGTCGAGCAAAACGGACTCAAGCCTCGAAAAAAGTCGGCTCCTCTGAGCGATAGGGATAGCGCGGGCGAAATTCCGCCGAACGAAGGCGGCGACCGCGATTCTCCCTTTGCTCTTCGCCTGGATTTGCTATAATAGACGGGCGAACGGAAATGGTTCCGTATATTTTCGGGGGAGGGAAGCCGGTCTTGATAAATCCAGCCGAATGTCCGCTTTGCGGGCAGCCGAACCGATGCGCCGTCCATGCCGGAAAACCGATCGAAGACTGCTGGTGCAAAAAGGTTTCGATACCGAAAGCGCTTCGCGACCGCATCCCTCCGGAAAAGCGGGCAAAAGCATGCATTTGCCAAGCTTGCGTCGAACAATATCAAGCTCAAGCCCGGCCCGACACATGAGGAATGCCGGAAGGCGAGACTCGAAACAGCGATTTGCGGTTGCCAAAACTAATGTAATTAGTTTATAATGAAAACAACAACAAAACTAATGAAGTTAGTTTTAGCGGGGGGCGATTTCGATGAGAGTGATTCGCGAGGATACGATTTGGCAGTTGACGTTTATGCCTCGTTTTTTTCCGGTGAACGTTTATCTGGTCGAGGAGGATGACGGGCTTACGCTGATCGATGCGGGTATGCCTTTCAGCGTCAAGGGCATTCTGAAAACGGCCGAGCGAATCGGCAAGCCGATCGCGCGGATCGTGCTTACCCATGCCCACGACGACCATGTCGGCGCGCTCGATGCGCTGAAAGCCGCGCTTCCGGATGTTCCGGTCTGCATTTCGGAGCGGGATGCGAGACTGCTCGCCGGCGACGTGTCGCTGGACGAGGGCGAACCGCAAACCCCGATTCGCGGAGGCGTCCCGAAAAAGGTGCGGACGCGTCCGAATGTGCTGCTGCGGGACGGGGACCGCGTCGGGTCGCTGCTCGCCGTCGCCGCGCCGGGACATACGCCGGGTTCGATGGCGTTTCTGGACACGCGCAACCGCGCGCTCGTCGCGGGCGACGCGTTGCAGACGCGCGGCGGCCTGGCTGTTTCCGGCCAGTTGAAGGCGGGCTTTCCGTTTCCGGCGTTCGCCACCTGGAACAAGGAAACTGCGCTGGCCAGCGCGCGAAAGCTGACCGGGCTTCGGCCGGCATTGCTTGCCGTCGGGCACGGCCGAATGCTGAAGCATCCGCAGCAGGCGATGGAGCGGATCGTTACTTGAAACAAAGTTTCGGAGGTCATAATGATGCCAAGAATCGGACTTGATTTGCCTACTTTGGTTCGCGCCGCGGCCGAACTTGCCGACGCGCAAGGGCTTGAGGCGGTGACGCTCGCTTCCGTCGCCCAAAAGCTGCAAATCCGCTCTCCTTCTCTATACAACCACGTGAACGGGCTGGCCGATTTGCGGCGTCAGCTGGCGCTAAAGGGGATCGAATTGCTGACCGGGGAGATCGACGCCTCGGCTTCCGGCACTGCGGGCGACGAGCGGATTCGCGCCATAGCGGAAAGTTATGTTTCCTTTGCCCGCTTGCACCCGGGACTGTACGAAGCGCTGCAACGCGCTCCGGAGCCGGGCGACGAGGAGCTGGCGCGAGCGGGCGGCGACTTGGTCGGTCGATTCGTCGAGGCGATGAAGGATTACGATATCGAAGCGGATGAAGCCCTTCATGCCGTAAGAGTCGTCCGCAGCATGCTGCACGGCTTCGTGACGCTCGAACGCCAGGGCGCCTTCGGGTTGCCGCTCGAACTGGACGTTACGTTTCGGCTGCTGGTGGACACTTTTTTAAAAGGAATTCGTTCGCCTCGTTGACCTTCATGCTTGAATACGGTATGATACTTACGAAAAGTAATCTACTTATCGTAAGATCCGCTATCGACTCGGAGTGCGGATCGACAGGAGGATGTTCGAAATGGCGAACCGCATTCATCCGGAAACGGAAATCGGCAACGTGCATTTGAGAGTAAGCCATCTGCAGCGGTCGATTCAATATTACGAGGAAGTCATCGGATTCAAGCTGTTGAAACGGGAGGGCAGCGTCGCGCAACTGACGGCGGAAGGGGGCACGGAGCCGCTTCTGATCATCGAAGAGCTTTCGGGCGCCGTCGCGACCGAACGGAGAAGAACGGCCGGCCTGTACCATTTCGCCATTCTTGTCCCGACGCGGAAAGCGCTCGGCTTGTCGGTGCGCAATCTGGCCAGGCGGAACGTTCCGATCGGCCAGGGCGATCATTTCGTCAGCGAGGCGATTTATTTGAACGATCCGGACGGCAACGGCATCGAAATTTACGCGGACCGTCCGCGGGAAACATGGAACTACACGGCGAGCGGTGAAGTGGCGATGGGAACCGAAGCGGTCGACATTCGCGGCTTGCTCGCTCTAGCGGGGGACGACGAATGGGCGGGTCTTCCCGCCGGAACCAAGATCGGGCACATCCACCTGCATGTCAGCCATTTGTCCGAGGCGCGCGAATTTTATTGCGACGTGCTCGGCTTCGGCCTGATGGCGAATTACGGTGGCTCCGCGCTGTTCGTTTCGGCCGGCGGCTATCACCATCATATCGGCCTGAACGTTTGGGCGGGAGTCGGCGCCCCTCCGGCGCCGGATAATGCGCCGGGCCTTGACTTCTACACGATCGCTTTCGCTTCGCGGGAAGCGCTGGAGCCGACGCTCGCGAGCATCCGCGAAGCCGGGATCGCGGTCGCCGAGCAGGACGGCGGCTGGCTGGTGGAGGATCCTTCCCGCAACCGTCTGCTGCTCGTCGTCAAGTAACGAAAGGCAAGGTCAAATGCCCTGATCCGTCAAAATAAGGGGGCCGTCCTTGGTGATCGCGATCGTGTGTTCGAATTGCGCCGACAGCTTGCCGTCGGCCGTCCGGCACGTCCAGCCGTCGGGATCGATCGTCATCCGCCACGTTCCGGCGTTGACCATCGGTTCGATCGTGAACACCATGCCTTCTTTGAAGCGGAAGCCTTTGCCCGGCGTGCCGACGTGAATGAAGCTCGGCTCCTCGTGCAGCTCTTGACCGACCCCGTGGGCGGCCAAGTCGCGAACCAACGAAAAGCCTTGCGCTTCCGCGTGCTTCTGCAGCGCGTTCATCGCGTCGCCGATCCGGTTGCCGACGACCGCTTGGGAGATGCCGATGTCGAGGCATTCCTTCGTCACACGCATCAATTTTTGCGCTTCCGGCGACAGCTCGCCGACGCCGTAGCACCACGCCGAATCGCCGACCCAGCCGTCGAGCTGGGCAACGATGTCGATTTTGACGAGATCGCCGTTTTTGAGCGGCGTCTTGTTCGGGAATCCGTGCGCGATCACGTCGTTGACCGACGCGCACGTGGCGTACTTGTAGCCCTTGTACCCTTTCGTGTAGGCTCGCGCCCCGGCGCGGGTCAGCTTGTCGTCGACGAGCTCCTCGATGTCCCAGGTCGAAACGCCCGGCCGGATCATTCTCGCGATTTCCTTATGGCATTCCGCCACGAGCGCACCGACCGCCTTCAGCTTTTCGATCTCCTGGGCGGATTTTAACGTAATCATAATTGTTTCTCCTTCCGTTTAAGTCCTTCATATAAAAGCTCGATCCAATCCGGCTCGCCGATTCGCGAGCGATCGTGGTACAGCCACAGATTGGCGCAGCCGACAAGCGCTCCCAGCCAGACGTTGGCGGACCGTTCGGCTTCCTTCGGCCCCGACTCTTCGAGCAGCGCCCGCTCGATCGGCTCGAACAATCCGGTCTGAAACGCTTTGCCGAGCGAGGCCGCATCCTCGGGAGGAAGCTGGTGGAATTTTTCGGAAGCCATCCGGTACAAAATCAGACAAGCCGGATCGGCGCTCCACAGCCGCGCCAAACGCTTGCCCAGATCGTTCAGCCGCTGTCGGGGAGGCGCTTCCGTCCGCATGGATTCCGCCGTCAGCGCCGCCGCGCGCTCCAGGGCCTGGTCGAGCATGTCGCGAACGAGCCGATGCTTGTTGGAGTAGTAGTGATAGGCGGTTCCATACCCGACGCCGGCCTTGAACGCCACGTCCCGCATCTCGAACGCCATTCCTTTTTCCAAATACACTTCCGCCGCGGCGGCGATCATCTGCTTGACGCGGGCCGACCGGATTTCCTCGTTTTGCTCTTTCGTGCGGGGAGACATGCTCGGGACCTCCATTGCCGTTTTTTGACCTACTGATATGTCAATATAAAATTATCCTTTTGCCCGCCTTCTGTCAAGGACCGTTCGCCCATTTCGGGAAAAGGACGGGTTACGCCGGCCGGCCCGGCGGTGTACAATGAACGTGCACGGAGGCCGCGATCGAATAGGGTTCGCCGGCGGCCGCCTTTTTAAACGTCGGGGGTGCTTTTTTCATGAAATTGTCGGTATGTATCGACGCGGTGTTCCGCGGAACGGACAGCGCGGAGGCGATGAGGCAAACGCGCGAAGCGGGAATCGGCGCGGTCGAATTTTGGTCGTGGTGGGACAAGGATCTGGACGCCATCCGGAAAGCGAAAGATGAGCACGGGCTGGAGGTGGCGGCGTTTTGCACGAAATTCGTCACGCTTCTCGATCCGGAAGCCCGCGGCGATTATATCCGGGGACTCAAGGAATCGATCGAGGCGGCCGGCCGGCTCGGCTGCAAACGCTTGATTACCCAGACGGGAGCGGACCGCCCGGGCGTCGAGCGGGCCGTTCAAACTCAGCATATGATCGACGGGCTGCGGGAGTGCGCGCCTTTGCTGGAGGCATCCGACATCACCCTGCTTGTCGAGCCGCTCAACACGGCGGTCGATCACCCCGGTTATTTTTTGTCCTCGTCCGAGGAAACGTTCGCGCTGCTGCGGGAGGTCGGCAGCCCGAACGTTAAAGCGCTTTACGATATTTATCACCAGCAGATCACGGAAGGCGACCTGATCCGGAGGATGACCGCCAATCTCCCGCTGATCGGGCATCTTCACGCGGCCGGGCACCCGGGCCGCCATGAGCTGCACATCGGGGAAATCAACTACCCGTACGTCTTCAAGGCGTTGCGGGAAGCGGGTTACGGCGGTTACGTCGGCCTCGAATATTTCGGCGTCGGAGAGCCGGCAGCGGGGCTGGCCCAAGCGGCCGAATTTATCGGCGAAAGGCAAACATGATAAGCTGAAGAGAGAAACGGATTGCGGGGAGGAAGCGGGAATGTCATCGATGCCGATCGACCGGTCGATCCCGGACTTGGCGGAGGCGCTGCGAACCGAGCGGATGGCGGTGCTGGCGGCGGCTCCGGGCGCGGGCAAAACGACGCGCGTGCCGATCGCGCTGCTGCGGGAAGAGTGGCTGCAGGGAAGGAAAATCGTGCTGCTGGAGCCGCGGAGGCTCGCGGCCCGCAGCGCCGCGCGTTTTATGGCGGCCTCGCTGGGCGAGACGGTCGGCGAAACGGTAGGCTACCGCGTGCGCATGGACACGCGGATCGGGCCGCGCACCCGGATCGAGGTGGTAACGGAAGGCGTGCTGACGCGGATGCTGCAGGCCGATCCGGCGCTGGAGGAGGTCGGAATCGTCATTTTCGACGAATTCCACGAACGGAGCTTGCAAGCCGATCTGGGGCTCGCGCTGTGCCTGCAGTCGCGCGAGCTGTTCCGGGACGACTTGCGGCTGCTCGTCATGTCCGCGACGCTGGCGACGGAGCCGGTCGCGGAGCTGCTGGGCGGGGCGCCGGTCATCGAGTGCCCCGGCCGCATGCATCCCGTCGAGACGCGGTACGCGGCGCGGCGGGCGGAGGGGCCGATCGAGGACGCCGTCGCGGCGGCCGTCCTCGAGGCGCTAGCCCTCTATCCCGAGGGCGACGCGCTCGTGTTTTTGCCCGGCGCCGGGGAAATCCGGCGCGCGGAGGCGCGGCTGCGGCCGGCGCTCGCGGGCCGGCCGGTGGACGTGGCGCCGCTGCACGGCAGTTTGCCGCAGGAGGCGCAGGACCGGGCCGTCGCGCCGAGTCCGGAGGGACGGCGCAAGGTCGTGCTGTCCACGTCGGTGGCGGAATCGAGCCTGACCGTGCCGGGGGTTCGCATCGTCGTCGACAGCGGACTCATGCGGGTGCCGCGGTTTTCGCCGCGCACCGGCATGTCCCGCCTGGAGACGATCCGGGTGTCGCGGGCGTCCGCGGACCAGCGGCGAGGGCGCGCGGGACGCGTCGCCCCCGGCGCGTGCTGGCGGCTGTGGACGGAGGAGGAGGACCGGCAGCTCGCGCCGGCCGGCGCGCCGGAAATTCGCGAAACCGACCTGGCGGCGCTCGCGCTCGATCTGGCGGTTTGGGGCGTCGCCGATCCGCTCGAGCTGGCCTGGCTCGACCCGCCGCCGGCAGCGGCTTACGCGCAAGCGGTCGAGCTGCTGCGCTCGCTCGGCGCCTTGACGGCGGACGGCGCGCTGACGCCGCACGGCCGCCGCATGGCTGCGCTCGGCGCGCATCCGCGGCTCGCGCACATGCTGCTCATGGCCGAAGTGCTCGGCCATACCGTGCTCGCGAGCGAGCTGGCGGCGCTGCTCGGCGACCGCGATCCGCTGCGGGGCGAAGCCGGCCGCAGCCCGGACATCGGCTTGCGCGTCGAAGCGCTGCGGGGCGGGGCCGCCGCGGCGGCCGTCGACGAGCGCGCGCGCGAACGGCTGCTTGCCGAGGCGAGGGAGCTTCGCCGCTCGCTCGCCGCGCCGGCTTTGCCCGCCCCGCATGAGGCGGGCGCGAACCGCCCGTCCGCGAGCGGTGCGAACGCTCCGGCGGGACCGGCACCGGCGACCGGCGGCCGGTCCGTCTCCGCGATCGGCGTTCTGCTCGGCTTCGCCTATCCCGACCGGATCGGCCGCCGGCGCGGTCCCGGGCGCTATACGCTAAGCGGCGGCAGGGGGGCGGTCATGTCCGAAAACGCGCCGCTCGCCCAAGCGGAATTCGTCGTCGTCGCGGAGCTCGACGACCAGGGCCAGGAGGGGCGCATCCAGCTCGCCGCGGCTTTGGAGGAAGCGGAGCTGGAGCGGCATTTCGCCGGCTGGATTCAGGAAACCGAATCGGTCGCATGGGATGCCGGCGCCCAGGCGGTGCGCGCCAGAAGCGTTCGCAAGCTGGGGGCGATCACGTTGGCGGAGCGTCCGCTTTCCCGGCCGGATCCGGAAGCGGTGACGGCGGCTTTGCTGGAGGGCGTCCGAACGGAAGGGCTGCGCCTGCTGCCTTGGACCCGCTCCGCGAGGCAGCTTCAGGAACGGGTTCGGTTCCTGCGGCGCCATGACGAAACCTGGCCGGACTGGTCGGACGAGGCGCTTGCCGCTTCCGCTCCGGAATGGCTCGCCCCGCACGTCCACGGCATGAAAAGCCGGGCCGACCTGCAGCGGCTGCAGCTGGCGAGCGCGCTGGAAGCGTCGCTTGACTGGGAACGGCGCCGCAAGCTGGACGAAGCCGCTCCGACGCACGTCGTCGTTCCGAGCGGATCGCGCCTGCCGATCGACTATTCGGATCCGGAAGCTCCGGCGCTCGCGGTCCGGCTTCAGGAGATGTTCGGCCAGCCGGAGACGCCGCGCATCGCCGGAGGGCGGGTGCCGCTGACGCTGCACCTGCTGTCCCCCGCCCAGCGTCCGGTCCAGGTGACGAAAGATTTGGCGAGCTTTTGGCGGACCGGGTATTTCGAAGTGCGAAAAGATTTGAAAGGACGCTATCCGAAGCACTTTTGGCCCGACAATCCGTTGGAAGCCCCGGCCACGCGCAGGGTCAGGCCGGTTACGCCATAGCGGGAAACGATCCGGGGAAAATCGGCAACGAGAAAGCAGAGGGAGGAAAAAGACGAAATGAAAACTTTTTTTCTTTTCGGTTTGCTGTGGGCGCTGCTGGGCAATCCATTCGTGGCGCTGCTCGTCCTGTTGATCGTTCTCTATTTTTTGGAGCGGCGCTTCATCGGCTTGACGCCGAGTCTCGTCCGCCCGTTCCGCCGCCGCAGCGCCGCCGCGAAGCTGAAGCGGCAGCTGGCGGTCAATCCGCATGACGTTTCCGCCAAATCCGAGCTCGCGCACCTGCATATCGAGGCGAAAAAGTTCCGCGAAGCCCGCGAGGTGCTGCTCGGCATCGAGCGCCAAATGGAACATTCGGCGGAGTATTGGAGCGATTTGGGACTTGCCGAGCTCGGACTCGGCCAAATCGAGCAAGGGGAAAAGGCGATGCTGAAGGCGCTGGACATCAGCCCCCGCGTTAAATACGGGCTGCCTTATTTGCGGCTTGCGGAAGCGTACGCGGACCGGGACGCGGAAAAAGCGCTGGATTATTTGCGCCAGTTCCAGGAAATTCATTCGTCCTCCTGCGAAGCCTACTTTCGGCTGGGAACCGTCTATGCGAGGCTTGGCCGGGAGGAGCAAGCCCGCCAGGCGAACCGGGAATGCCTGGATATTTACCGTACGCTGCCCAAATACATGAAACGCAGGGAACGGAAATGGGCGCTTCGAAGCTGGCTGCGGAATCGGCAAGGCGCAATTTGACAATTGCGTTCCCTTCCCGTATATTTTGTGCGAAACCGGCGATCGGAGTGGATAAAACATGAGCGGATCCGGCAGGAACCGGCAGCGAAATCAAGAACGGAATCACAGAACGGACAGGGCGGGCGCAAGAACCGCGAAGGCCGGCGGCGGGAAGCCGGGGGCAAAAGCGTCCGCGGCGGCGGGCCGGGGAGCCGGGTCCGGCAGCCGGCGGGCTGAAACGGGCGGCAAAATCGCCCGCGCGGGAGGCAGATCGGCCGCGGCGGGGGCGAGGTTCGCCGAAGCGCGCGGCAGAACCGCCGGCGCCGGCAGGTCCGCCGCGGCCGGCGGCAAATTTGCCGCGACGGTCGGCGGCGGCGCGGCGGCAAGCGGCCGCAGGCTCCCCGCCGGCGCGGCGGCGGGCGCGCCGCCGAAGCTGGGAAGACGGCGGGGCGATTGGGTGGACGTCAAGCTTCCGGACGGAGCCGCAGGCGCGCCGCTGCCGCAGGCCATGAAGCTTACGCCGCTTCCGCCGAAGCTCATCGCGAAGCTGCTTCAGTCCAAGGGCGCGCAGCTGCAGGGATCGACGCTCCGGCTGCAGCTGTTTCCGGACGAAGAGCGGGATTTTCCGCCGGACTGGATGGAGCTGAACGTGTTGTACGAAGACGACTTTACGCTCGTCGTGAACAAGCCGTCCGGCATCGAGGTGCATCCGAGCGAGAAGGGGCAGCGTCGGACGCTTGCCCACGCGGTATCGTCCTATTACGAAATGTCGAACCAGAACGTCAGAATCCGGCATATCCACCGTATCGACAAGGAAACGACGGGACCGGTTCTCTACGCGAAGAACGAATTCGCCCACTACCAGTACGACAAGGCGATGCGGGAGAAAAAGATCGAGCGGATTTATTTGGCTTTGGCGGAAGGCGTCATCGCCCAGGACAAGGGGAAAATCGACAAGCCGATCGGGCAGGACCGCCATCATTCCACGCGGAGAAGGGTAAGCGAAACGGGAGATCCGGCGGTTACGCATTACGAGGTGGTGGAGAGATTCGGGGACCACACGCTTGTCCGGCTGCGGCTGGAAACGGGCAGGACGCATCAGATTCGCGTCCATCTGTCGGCCATCGGCCACCCGCTGGCCGGAGACGGCTTGTACGGCGGCAAACGCGGCCTCATTTCCCGGCAGGCGCTGCACGGGGAGCGGCTTCTCTGGTTCCATCCGTGGACCGGGGAGAAGCTGTCCGTAAGCGCGCCGCTGCCGGACGATTTCGGGGAAGCGCTCAAACGGCTTCGCGAGCGGTGAACGAACGAGGGTGTCCGGGAGCGCGATTTCCGCTGCCGGCCCCCTCGGGTCAAACGTGGGCCAATTTGGCTTCTTCCGCCTGCTGATGCTTGAGCTTCGCGAATGCTTTCAACTCGTCGGTGATTTCCTGCCGATGAGCATCGTCGAAGCGGACGCCGTACTGGTAGTCGTGAGCCCTCCGTTCCTCCCAGACGAGCGTTCCGCGCAATTCGAGGGTCCGGGTCAGGTTCAGCGACAGCACGATTTTGCATTCGTTATGGGAAAGCCGGAAATTCAACGCGGTTTCGAGTTTGCCGCCGCCTTGGCTGAGGTCCAGCATAGTGGCTTCGGCTTGTTTGCCGCTTGCAACGCGATTTCCGTTGATCTCGTACGGCCGAATCAAGCAAGGCTGTCCGGGATGGAATGCGTAGCGAAACGGCTCGTTTCTTCTGGACATCGTCATGTATGTCTACCTCCGGCGGCGAAAATCTCGCTTTTTTTTCCAGTGTATCTCCCCCCTCTGAACAAATTCTAAACATTCCCGATCAACGCGGGGCGCACAGCGCCTCGGTCATCAAATACGAAAGCGCGGCCTCGGCGCCGCAGTTCATGTTGGGCCCGTTTTTTTGCAGGCCGTCGCAGCACGATCCGTCCCGGGGATCGACCATTTGCACCCGCAAATCGTTCCCCCCGAAAAACCAGTCGAGACAGCGGTTGCGCAGCTGCCGCAGCGTCGCGATAAACTCGCCGATTTCGGCGACCGTTCCTTCCAATCCGGCCAAGCCGCCCATATCGCCAGGCGCCGCCAGGACGGCTTCGGACGCGGTCTTGCCGGCCGAAGCGGCGGATCCGATCGCGGGGCGAGCCGCCGCCAGCGCGCCGGTCTCCCGGCGCCGGCCGCTCCCGCCGTTGGCGAGATCCGGCGAAACGACGAGGAAGACGCCGTCTTTCCGCGCCGCTTCCAGCGCCGTCGCCGCTTCCTCGAAAGCGAGCGCGAGCTTGAAGATTTCCAGCGGCTGCTGGTCCCAGCGGCTCGCAACCTCGCGGGTTCGCCACTGCTCGTTCCCGATCGGCCTGAACCATCCGCCTTCGGTCGTCATCGCCTGCTGCAGGAAGGACAGGCTGTCGAGTCCGACCTCCAGCGCTTCGGTTCGCCGCGTGACGCGGTACGCCCGGAGCAGCGCCCACGGGAGAACGCCGTTGCCGTAGGTCATGATCGGCTCGAACCAATGCCAGTCGCCGCGCGACCCTTCCCGGTATGCGTCGAGCAGCAGCTCCTCCAGGCGAAACAGATGGTCGCGGAGCTCCTCCCGCCAGCCGTCCGGCAGAACGATCATTCCGAGCCGGGCGGCATCGAGCAGCTCGGCGCACGCGGCGAGGGCGAACGCCCGCCCGCGCAGCGAACCGATCCGGCCGATCGTCCCCATCGCCTGTTGAAGCATGACGAAGGCCGTTTCCCTCTGGCCGGCTTCGAGCCGGACCCAGGCGACAGCGCATCCGTACAGGGATCGGCCCTGGCAATCGTGGGATGCCGACTCCGGTTCCGGAATCCGGGTATAGGCGACGTTGTTGTGAAACCATCCGTCTTCGCGCTGGCTCCAGAGCAGGAAGGCCAGGTAAACGTCGGCAAGCGAAGCCAGCTGTTCCCGCTCGCCGGGAGCGAGCCGCTCCGCGCGTTCCGGAGCCAGCCACTCGGATACCGCCCACAGCGCGCGCGCGTTGTCGTCGGTCGTATAGCCTTCCTTGCGTCTCGGAATGCGTCCGAGCGCATGCTCGAGCAACCCGGTGTCGTCCGTCAAACGGCGCAGATGACGGAAGGAGGGCGCACCGGGCCGCCGATAAGCGGCATTAGCCGACATCCGCCATGCTCCAGGACGTTTTCGCCGCCACGCGCTCGAGCAGCCCCAGGTACTGCGCTCCTACCTGGGGCCACTGCATGCTGCTGCCGATGTCGGCCATCCATTTTTCGCAATGGGCGAGCAGCTCGGGATACGTAAACAGCTCGATGATTTTTCCGCTCCAGGCTTCCGTGTCTCCATAGGGAAGCAGGAGTCCCTCGTAGCCCTGCACAAGATCCTTCGCGTAGCTGTACGGGGTGCTCAAAATCGGGCGCCCGAGGCCGGCGGCGTAAGCGAGCGTTCCGCTCGTAATCTGCTGCAAGCCGGGATACGGCGTAACGTAGAGGTCGCAAGCGGAAATGAGCGCCGTCAGCTCGTCTTCCGGCAAATAGCGGTTGATCATCCGCACATGATGCGTCAGGCCGAGCTGCTCGACGAGCGAGGACAGCTCCTCCCGGTACGCTTCGCCCTCGCGCTTGCGGACCTCGGGATGCGTCTGGCCGGCGATGATATAGAGAAGGTCGGGGACGGCCTTCACCGCTTGGGCAACCGCCCGCAAAAGCGATTCCACGCCTTTGCTCCGGCTGAGCAGGCCGAATTGGAACAGCACCTTGCGATTTTCCCATCCGTATTTCAGGCGCGTCGACTTTTGTTCTTTCCGGTCCGGAACCGGGCTCCCGTGCGGAATAAAGGAGATTTTGTCCAACGGAATGTCGAAGCTGTCGTGGAGATAACCGATGGCCCTGCGGTTCATGACATGGATATGCTCGCTTCGGGCCGCGATTTTCGCCTGAACCGAAGCGTAAGGCTCGCTCGGATGCTCGAACACGGTATGGAAAGTGGTGACGACCGGCTTTTTAACCCGCTCCAGAAATTCCAGCACGTACGCCCCCGCCTCGCCGCCGAAAATGCCGAATTCATGCTGAAGCGATAAAATCCGAATGGGGCTGCGATTGACGATATCGGCCATTTCGACGTAATCCGCGGGTTCGTGCCGCCGCAGCGGAAAATGAAATTGTTCGTCGTAAAGGCCCGCTTCCTCCGGATCGCACAGGGCGATGACGGGATCGGGCGAGGAGGCGTTTTTGACCGCACCCACCGCTTCCCTTAGATGATGGGTGTAGGTGGCCAAACCGCATTTTTTCGGCACGTAAGTGCTGACATAACCGATTTGAAGCGCCTGGTTGCTCATTGCACACCTCCGAAGCGCGGCTGCAAACCGCTTGATGTAAAATGGATACGGCTAAAACGCCGGGAATATGATAAAAATAGGGTGACCGGGTTTGGCCCGAAAGCCCGTCTTGTGGTATCCTTGACTTATCGGTTGATGCAAATCTTGAGCGGACGAGGAGGTGAGCGAAATGACACGGACAAAACAGACCCGCTCGACGACGAAATGGCTGCTGCTGTTTTTTATGCTTTTTTTGTCGATTCCCTTCATCCCGTTTCCCGAGTCCGAAAGCTTGATAAGCGAGAACAACCGCGTGACGATGGGGCAGCTGATGGTTTCCAACTCGAACGCCGTCGGAGCTTCGCAAACGTCCTTCGCGAAGAAAGCGTTGGCGGCCGCGGGCGCTTTGCTCGTCCTGCTGTTCAGACTCGTCAAGCCCGAGCGCGCAATCGATCGCCCGAGGGTTTGTTTGTCGTACGCGTATCCCGCGATTTCCCTCCGTCTTAAACGGCTTTATTTAATTCCTCTTAAATTTACTTCCAATTTCGTGTCTTGATTTTTAACCCCCTTTTCAAATATTCGATTTGCGTTGGCGCTCGCTTTGATTTCAAACGAAGCGCGATTTTAAGGCATTCTCCATTTCGAAGTTTTCGCAACGTAGGTGCGTTCGTTTTTTTTCGGCACGGCCGTACGCTTGTTTTCGCGTACCCATTTAAGCCGATAAGCGGCCGGAGCACCGATGAGAAGGGCGCGGAAACGGCGGCGCGGCCGTTCTGTGCTCGCCAAACCTAAAAAATGAATATAGTGGAGGTTTCAAACCATGAACATTCGCGAATCCGAGCTTCCCGCAATCGGAAGAAAGTTCCAAATGGTTGCGGACAGCGGAGACAAGCTGGTCATTATCGTTCACGACGACGGGCGAAGGGAGATTTACCACTTCGATCACGACGATCCGGACGACTCCATCTCCATGGTTACGCTGACGGACGAGGAGTCTCGCCAGGTGGCCGGCATTATCGGTGGCCTCTCGTACAAGCCGAAATCGCTGGAAAATATCGAGATGGCTTTCGACGAGCTCGTGATCGAGTGGTACAAACTGGAGCCCGCGAGCAAATGCGTCGGCAAAACGATCGGCGAATTGAACATCCGCAAAAATTCCGGCGTCACCGTCATCGCGGTCGTGGCCAAAAACCAGCAAAAACAAACGAACCCCGGCCCCGATTACGTGCTGACCCCGGAAGCGACCATCGTCGTCATGGGCGAGAGACATCAGCAGAAAAAGTTCAAGGAAATTCTCGCGAACGGGGGCGGCTAAATGGATCTGACGCACATCGTACTCGAAATCGGAATCGCCATCGCCCTGGTTGCGGCGGTAGGTCTGCTGGCCACCAAACTAAGGTTTTCGGTCATTCCGTTTTACATTTTGATCGGGATGGCCGTCGGCCCGCACGCCTTTCATTGGGGCCACTTCGACTTGCGCTTTATTAACAGCGCCCCGCTGATCGAAGTCATGGGGCGGATCGGCGTCCTGTTCCTGTTGTTCTATCTCGGACTCGAGTTTTCCGTCGGCCGGCTGATCAAAGCGGGGAAAAGCATCGTCGTCGGCGGAAGCATTTATATCGCGATCAATTTCACGCTCGGACTGGCATTCGGTTTCGCGATGGGCTTTCCGCTCAAGGAAGTGCTGATCATCGCGGGGGTCACGACGATTTCTTCGTCCGCGATCGTGGCGAAGGTGCTCGTCGATTTGAAGCGGACGGCCAATCCGGAAACCGAAATGATTCTGGGCATCATCATGTTCGAAGACGTGTTTCTCGCCGTCTATTTATCGATTCTCTCCGGTCTCGTGCTGAGCGGTTCGGCTTCGCTCGGCGGCGTTCTGGTGTCGGCAGGCATCGCGCTCGGATTCATGCTGGCGCTGCTCATCATCGGAAGAAAAGCCGTTCCGCTGCTGAACAAGGCGCTGAATATCCGTTCCAACGAAGTGTTTTTGCTCATTATTTTCGCGGTATTGTTTATCGTGGCCGGTTTTTCCGAAACGCTGCACGTGGCGGAAGCGATCGGGGCGCTGCTGGTCGGTCTCGTGCTGGCGGAAACGGTGCACAGGCAGCGGATCGAGCATTTGATCGTGCCGTTTCGCGACTTTTTCGGCGCGTTGTTTTTCTTCAGCTTCGGGCTGTCGATCGATCCGGCGACGCTGATCGAAGGCAGGACGATCGTGCTTGCGGTCGGAGCCGTGATCGTTACGCTGATCGGGAATTTCGCCGCGGGCATGCTGGCCGGGCGGTCCGCCGGACTGTCGCCCAAATCTTCGACCAACATCGGGCTTACGATCGTATCCCGCGGCGAATTTTCGATTATCGTCGCCAACCTGGGCAAAGCGGGGGATTAATGGCGATCCTGCAGCCTTTTGCCGCACTCTACGTATTGATTCTGGCCGTACTCGGCCCGCTTTTGACGAAAGAAACGAAGGCGATCTACAAGCTTCTCGACAAAGTGTTTCATTTCAGCAAAAGGAGTGTAAAGGAAAACAGCCCCTCCGGCTGAGAACGATATAAAGGAAGGGGTCAGGCTGCATGATGAAACGTTTCGCGGTTCCGTCTTCCGAAGGATCGGTCCGAAAATGGACGGGAGTTGCGGCGGGCGCCATTCTGGCATCGGTCGGGTTGGAACTGTTTCTCATGCCGCACCGGATGGTCGTGGGCGGATTGACCGGAATGTCGGCTTTATTTTCCCATTTTACCGGTATGCGGCTCGGCTTGTTTCTGTTTTTGTTCAATCTTCCTTTCGTGCTGCTGGGCTATCGGAAAGTCGTCAAGCGCTTCGGCCCCTCGGCGGTTTTCTCCATTTTGCTTTTTTCCGCGGGGGTGTTTTTGCTTCATCCGGCTCCGGTGCTGACCGTCAATCCGATGCTGGCGTCGATCGCGGGCGGCTCGTGCCTCGGGATCGGGATCGGCTGGGTGATCCGGTACGGAGGATTCCTGGACTTGTCGGACTATTTTCTCGAACGTTTTTCCCGCAACTGGACGGTGTACGCTTTGTACGGCTTCAACGCGCTGCTGCTGCTTTGCACGGGATGGCTGATCGGGTGGGCGGAGGCGTTTCATTCCCTTGTCGCATACGCGTTGGCGTTTTGGGGAATGGGCGTCGGCTTCAAAAGCTCCCCGATGACGCGGACGCTGTGGATTGCCAGCAGCCGGAGCGATGAAATCGGAGACGCCCTGCTTAAAGGATTGAACCGCAAAGTGACGAAATTGCCGGACAAAAGCAGCCGCATTGCCGCCGCTTCGCCGGTCGTGCTGTGCACCGTCCATCGCCTGGAGGAGACCCGCGCCAGGGCGCTCGTCCACCGGATCGATCCCGAAGCCGTAATCGGCACCGCGCCGCGAAAACCTTTTTCGATCGGGCGATGACGCCGTCCCGAATGGGGAACGCTAGGCAGGATAACAAATGGGTTTGCGGGACCGGATCTCGAATCGATCGCGGTTCTCGCAAGCGCCGCGAGGAGGAGACGCCAGATGGCAACGACAATCGGCATTTTCGATCGGGAGCAGCAGGTGATGGACGCAGTGGAGCGGTTTCGCGCGGCCGGCAGGGACGAAGCGCAGGTAAGGGTTATTGTCAAAAATGCGGAAAACTCGCCGCTGCTAAGCGGGGGGCTGACCGTTCCGATGGAAGAAGCGGTCGGCATCCGGGGCGAAGAGGAGCGCAGGGACGGCGTCGGAGCCGGCTATGCCGAGGAAGACGCCGGCGTTCCGACCGCGGCCTTTGTCGGAACCCTGCAAGGAGGCGGCTCGTCCGGCAATGCGGCCGCGTTTCCGGTTCTCGGGTTTTTGAACTGGAACCGGGACGAGCCGGGATTCGACGCAACGCTGGAGCGCATGGGCATCCCGGCGGACTGGGCGGACCGGTGCGCCGAAGCGATCGACGAGGGCAAAATGCTGCTGGTGGCGGACGGCGGTTCCGTCGAACGGAACGACGCCTTGTTCAGGCAGGCGGGAGCGGCCGACGTCCTCTACTAAAAAAACGTCCCCGGCGCGAGGCAAGCGTTTCGCGGCGGGGACGTTTTTTTTTGCGCGATTCGGAAAGTTCAAGTTTCTAAAACGGCATGCTCTGTCCTTCAGGACGACGAAGTTTGGTTGGGTGGTCGATGGAGGCGGAAAGCCTGCAGAGGAAACCGATGTCGGCGAGACAACCTGCTTTGGGCATCGCTTAAGCGGCGGAATACCCGTGTCCGGAAACTTATGTTGGATTTTATCCAATCGGAGAAGCGAAAAACGCGGAAAATCCAACCTAGAGTGGATTTTATCCAACGAGGAGCGGCGATTTCGGTCGGAATGGACAAAATGGCCTCGCTCGATTGGACAAAATCCAACCAAGCCCGAGGGCTTCGCGAAAAAACCGGATTTGATTGGACAAAATCCACTGTAGATAAGCCGCACCGCGCTCCTCGATGCGATCTCCCTCTCCGTTCGGGTTGATATCGTCCGCAAATCCGGCCGAACGGGCAAAAAATGTCCGACCCGCAGCGTGCAACCGAGAAGGAGAATGAGAGCCGGGTTTCCTGGAACGGTACGGATGCCGTCGATAGGGGATAAAAAGCCGTTGGCAGGGGACGGAAGCCGCCGATAGGGAATAGTTGCTGCTGAGCGAAGGGGATATCGGGACTAGCGGCTCATTTCCCGAACAATGTCTGCAAACGAGAGACGGAATCAAAAAGCTGCGCGGAAACGCAAAACGAACGAGACCGGGAACGGTCTTTTCGTTCTGCGTTTTTTTGTCGTTCTATGAAGTTTAACAAAAAGATAACGTTGCGTTAATAGAGCATGAATTGAAGAGCGGCGTCTACAAAACTATGCTTACTCATTGTAACGATTCATTACATCACAACCGGGAGGGAACGCAAAGTGAAAAAATTATCCGCGCGGACCAGCCGTTTGCTGGCTGCCGTCATGCTGTGGACTTCCGTTTGCTCGGGCTACTATTTCGCGCAGGCGGCGGAAAGCGGACCGGCGGGAGCCGAGACGGCTGCGGAAACGGCCGCGAGCGGGCAAACCCTGGAAACGGCCGGAAACGAACCGGCTGTCGAGCTGGCCGCGAGCGCGATTGCCGGAAAGGATCAAGGCTTGCTGGGCGAGTATTACGCCGGAACGGAGACGTTCGATTTCGGCGAACATAAAGCGACGGTCATCGATACGCAGATCAACTTCTCGAATCTCGAAGAGCCGCTGCAAACGTGGACAGGCCGTTCGGACGACGCCAACGTACGGTGGACGGGCCGAATCACGCCGCCCGAGACCGGCGAATATACGTTTTATATGATCGGAGACAACGGCTTCCGGCTCTGGATCGACGGACAATTGGTCATTGACCATTGGGTGAACGATTGGGACGTCGAGCAGACGAGCGCGCCCGTTGCCCTCGAAGGCGGGAAGAAGTACGACTTCAAGGTCGAGTACTTCGAAGACTACGGCGGATCGAACCTGTATTTGCGGTGGTCCACGCCGACGCTCGCCAAAGAGATCGTGCCCGCCTCGGCCTTCACCCTGCCGGCGTCCTACAACGGCCCGGTGGCGGCAAGCGCGGCGGCGGACGGACTTAGCGTCACGATGACGACCTATGCCGATCTGGGAACGCTGCCGGACGGACTGAAGGATCATTTGGCCGTGACGGCAAACGGTTCGCCGATCGCGCTGGAAAGCGTCGAGCCGGGCAGCGCTCCGTCCGAGCTGAAGCTCCATCTGGAGACGGCGGTCAGGACGGGCCAACTGCTGAACGTTACATACGACGGACAAGCCGGCCTGCTGCAGGCGGACGGCACGCCGGTGGCGGCCTTCCGGTTCAGCCCGGTCAACCTGTCGAACGAAACGGAACCGGTAGACTATTCCCCGATCGCGATCGCGATGTCGTTTAACGGCAGTCCGAAGACGAACCGCGCGTTCGCCTGGTATACGCGGTACGACCGGCCGGACAGGGCGCCGGCCAACATCATGGACAGCATCGTCGAGATCGTGCCGGCCGACGCCGAGTTCGGCTCGCCGCAGACGAAGCGTTTCGTCGGCAAGCCGGAGGAGACGCAGGCACTGACGCTGCGGATCACCGGCTCCGCTACCGGCTCTTTTATCAGCCACAAGGTGCTGGCCGAGGGCCTGACGCCGGGCACGGCTTACAAGTACCGGGTCGGCAGCGACGGCAATTGGAGCGAGACCGGGACGTTCACGACCGAGGCCGACAGCGAGACGTCGTACGATTTTCTTTATTTGACGGACTCCCAGGGCTCGAACACGCACGATTATGAAGTGTGGGCGGAAACGTTAGGGAACGCCGTGGCCGACTACCCGGACGCCAAGTTTTTGTTGATGACGGGCGACCAGGTGGATGCCGGAGCGCTGGAATCCCAGTGGCTTGACTACTTCGGCAAACCGCAGCACTTGCTGATGGATCTCCCGCTGATGGCGCTGATCGGCAATCATGAAGGGCCTTATAACTCCAATTTTTCTTATCATTTCAATTACCCGACCGGTGCGATCGACGACGAGCTTCCCGAGGGCACCGTGTACTCCTTCGACTACGGCGATGCGCACTTCATGGTCCTCAATACGATGGATATCGGCTGGGACGACCGGCAGAAAGAGTCGTTCAGGCAGCAGATCGAATGGTTGAAGAGGGAAGTGGCGGAGACCGACAAAAAGTGGAAGGTCGTCGCGATTCATAAAGCGATCTATTCGCTGGGCGGACATTCGCTGGACGCCGACATTTTGGAGCTGCGCAAAACGCTTTACCCTATCTTCGACGAGCTTGGAATCGATGTCGTCCTTCAGGGCCACGACCATACGTACATGCGCTCGCACCAGATGTACGGCGACAAGCCGGTCGAAAGCGTCGAGACGGACGAAAACGGCAACGCGCTGAACCCGGACGGCACGCTGTACATGATCAACAATGCGTCCGGGACCAAGTTTTACGATTTGAAAAACGGCGTCGACCGGTACTATGCGGCGGTATACGAGCAGCCGTACAAGGCGATTTACTCGGGCATCCGGATGACGGAGGACAGCTTCACGATCGAATCGTACAGATCGGGCGAAGAACAACCGTTCGATACGTATACGATCGTCCGGACGGACGGGCGGCCTGAGCCGGTTCAAGGGCTGTCGGTATCGGAAACGGAAGACGGCAAGCCGGAATTGTCGTGGACGAAACCCGCGGATTCGGCCGAGAACGATGCGGTTCGGGGCTTCCGGATTTACGAGACGAGCGGAAGGCTGGGCGCGAATTGGAGCGCCTTCGTGCCGGCTGCGGAGGGCGCGGCCGACTATCGCTTCACGATCGAGGGAACGAACGAAGTGACGACCTACCGATTCGCGGTGACGGCGGTAGACGAACGCGACAACTCGGCTCCCGCCACGGTCGAATGGACGGGCAGCGGAATCGCCGCGCCGACGGCTCCGGTCGTGGACGACGGCCGCAACACGTTCGGCTGGACGAACGTGCCGGGCTACGCCGATTTGTCCGACTACGAATTCAGCACGGACGGCGGCGCGACGTGGTCGCCCGTGACGGCAAACCCGCAGCCGATCGGAGACGGGCTTTACGCGGCGGGCGACGTGCGGGTGCGCGTCGCGGCCAGCGAAGCCGAAGGAAGGCCGGCGGGCGCGAGCCTTGCCTCAGACAAGCCTTACACGCTGAACGGAGCGCGAGACGTTTACCAAATCAAGGGCGAGCTTGCCCGGGGAGAGCGGCTCAAACTGGATGCGACGGTCGAAAAGCTCGAGGAATACGACGGAGAGGCCTATGCCGTCTTCCAACTGCTCAAGGGGGACACGCCCCAATTGATCAATGCCGTGCCGATCCCGCGCGACGAGCTGAGCGTAACCCAATATTTTGACGTCAGCGGGACCGAATACAGCGTCAAGGTGTTCGTGCTGAACCGGTTCGACAACGATCCGAGCGTGCCGGATCAGCTGGCCAGGGCGCAGGTGTACCGGTGATGGACGGAACGAGAGTCCAGCGGTATGATGTCAAGTCCTGAAATCGAATGAACTGGAAAATTTCTTGGCATTCAAGTGTTTCAGTCGAGAAAAAAGGGCACATCAAATCAAACCCAGTTGAAAATCAAGGTATTTACCAGATTTTAACTGGGAATCCGTCGAGGACTCTGGCAAAGGAGGCGTCAATCCTTCGCAGTCGTCACCTTCCTTCGAGGCGTATAGAGTTGGTCGTTGCGTAGCAGCACATCGACCAGACGCACGAGTTTTCTTGCCGTTAAGACGAGGGCGCGTTTGTGTTGGTGCTTGGGCACTTCCCTGTATTTCTTTCGGTAGTACTCGCCGAATTCCACATCGTGGTTCTTTACCGAGTTGGCAGCTTCAACCAGGTAATAGCGAAGGAATCGGTTGCCGGATTTAATGCGTTTGGTGTCTTCGGCCTCAAATGGGCCGGACTGATGCTTACGCCATGTGAGGCCCGCGTACTTGGCCACGGCGGCTTGATCGCTAAATCGTTCAATGTCGCCGATTTCGGCGATAATGCCGGCGGCGTACACGCGGTCGATACCGGGAACCGAGCGTAAGCATTTGGAGCTGGGCATCCCATCGAGAATTCGTTCAATGGCCTTGTCCAAATCCTTAAGCTGGGTCTGGATGCTCCGAATCGCTTGGATGGACGCACCAAGCACCAGATCGATGGAATCTTCGACGACCTTGGAGAGCCTGTACGAGGCTCTGGCCGCCTTCTGAATGCAGCGGGCGACGTTCTCCGGATCGGGAAAGCGATTCTTGCCCTTGTCTCGCAAGTAATCGGCCAGATCGACGACTTCCATGGTGGCGATATCGTCAAGGCTGTACTTCTCAGAGAGCATCTCCAGAATGGCATGGCCGAACACAGAGCTCTCGACTTCGGTCGTGAAGGCGTTGCACTTGTAAAACAGGTTTTGCAGGAAGTACTGTTTCTCTCGCGTGAGATTATGAATGAGATGAAAACGCATGCGCGTCAAGCGCTGGAGTGCGACGTACTGCTCCTGCAAAACGATGGTGGTCGTCAGGCGGCCGAAACGAAGACGATCTGCGATAATCCAGGCATCGAGGCGATCGGTCTTGTCCAGATCCGGGTATGCTTCTCGAAATTTGCTGATGAGCTTTGGGTTAATGGTGAAGACCTTAGCCTTCCGTTTTTGAAGCGCCGGATCCTGATGCATGTACATGGCAGGATGCCAGCTGTACACCGAGGTCGCCTCAAGCCCGATGTGAATTTCGGAAGACGACTGCTTGTCCGCCATGGCGACGATACGATCCCGCAGGTGCGATGCCCCCTGCAAATCGTTCTTCACTTTAAGCGTCTCAAGCTTGTCGCCGTCAGGGTTCATGAAACACGCTTCCAGTTCTTGCGAACTGACGTCAATACCGACAAACAGCTTCAAGTGGAATTCCTCCTTTCGATAGGGAATTCAGGGAACGGACTCTCCGGGATGCCTCCGGCGCACTCGCAGATCAATCACCCTCGCCTATGAGAACACACTTCGGGCCATGAGCTGCCCCGAATCTGCTAGTGCCGGGCATGGGTTGCCGAAGGGAACGGCCAGCGGGTAAGAAGCACAAACGAGTACCGGAGAAACAGACTTTTGATGTAGACGTGGCTACAGGAGCAAGAAGAATTTCCCCGAATGGACCCATAAGTTCCATTGTCCAGAGGCATGCCGAAAAGTCCAGTCCCTAATTAAGTTTTCAAGGAGCTAACTGGAAATTTAGAATGGCTCTTCCAGCCCCTCGGGGGCTGGAAATTAACCGAAAAGAGCTTTCAAAAAATACTATACGAGGAGCAAACGCGGTGAAAAAAGTTGCAGCAGCCGTTCTGGCCGCCCTATTCGCGCTAATGCCGGTATCGGCGTTCGCGGCCGTTTCTTTCGAGCTGGGCATCAGCGCGAAGGAAGTGCTGCGGGGCGGCACGATCACGATGTCGGGCACAACTCCGGCCGAGACGGGCGAAGTTACGGTGAAAATCGTAAGCCCCGCGCGGACCGTATTTTATATCGACGAGATCGCGGTAAACGAGGGCCGCTACGAGACGAGCGTAACGATTCCGGCGGATGCCGATCTGGCGCCGTACGGAGCGTACGAGGTGATCGCCGGGTTCGGCGGGGCCGTCGACAGCGGGACGTTTTCCGTCGTTCGGACGATCGGAGACGGCGGGGGCGGCAACCCGGACCCCGAAGAACCGCCGACCGGAACGCCGGATCCCGAGCCAACCCCGGGTATCCCGATTCCGGCGAATCCGGACGCGATCCCGCAGAGCGCGGGGACGGCGGCGGGCTCCGTCGTCAAGCCGCAGCTCGCGGCGGACGGACGGTATCTCGTCGGCCAAAGCGCGATGGACGAGGCCATCCGACAATCGGACGGCGAGGTGACGATCGAGCTCCCCGAAGGAGCGATCCGGTCCGGAGACGCGCTCGAGCTGCCCGGACCTTCGGTCAAGGCGCTGAAGGACAAAAATCTCGAATTGGTCCTGAACGCCGGGGCCGTTTCGATCCGCTATTCGGTCGGCGCGCTGGCCGGCTCCGACGACGCGTCGTCTAGAGTACGGTTTGTGCTCAACGCGACGCTGACGTCGGAAGCGAACCAAACGATCGGCCGGTCGATTCAAGCGGACCCGGCCTACAAGCCGACGGGCGTCGTGCTTTCGGTCGTCATTCAGTACGTCGCCGGAGGGAGCGTTACGGACATCGGCAATCTGGACAAGCCCGCTTACGTGACGATCCGATTGACGCCGGAGCAGGCGAGCGCCATCGCGGCCGACCTCGCGGGCGTCTACTACGTGAACGGCGGGTTGCCGGAATATATCAAAGGCTCGCTCAAGGACGGCGTTTTCACGTTCAAAGCCGATCACTTCTCGCTGTACGCGATTCTCGAATACGACAAAAGCTTCGCGGATCTGTCCGCGCATTGGGCCGAAACGGCGGTCAAGTCGCTGGCCGCGAAGCATATCGTCACCGGCGTCGACGCGACGCGCTACGAGCCGGCCCGCAGCATTACGCGCGGGGAGTTCGCCACGATGCTGATGCGCGCCGTCGGCTGGCAGGACGAAACGGCGGTTCCGGCGGACGCGGCGAATCCGTTCCGCGACGTGGCGTCCGGCAAGTACTACGCCGAACAGGTCGCGCAGGCGGCTTCGCTCGGCATCGTCGAAGGCTATGACGGCCTGTTCCGGCCGGACGACGAAATTACGCGCGAGGAAGCAGTCGTGGCGCTCGCCCGCGCGGCGGGGCATTTCGACCTCGCCGAAAGCGGCGCGGGCAAGGCGGACTTTGCCGACGGAGATCGGATCTCCTCCTGGGCGGCGGCCTCTGTCGACGAGGCGCGGTCCCTCGGCCTCATTCAGGGAGACGGCGAACGATTCTATCCGAAAAACCCCGTCACGCGCGCCGAAGTCGCCATGATGATCCATCGCCTGCTGCCGAACGTCACGAACTAATACGAAAGCGGGAGGACCCGATCGCCATGTTTAAAAACTTGATTGCGGCCGTCATGACGGTAGTGCTGCTGCTGGGCGCGATGAATCCGTCCGCGGCATTCGCGGCGGAAACCGTACCGGCATCGTCCGCGGCCGCGGATACGACGAAGACCTGGAACGTCGCGCTGAACGCGACGGCGACGGCTTCGGGGCAGTGCAATGCGAACGAAGCGGCGGCCAACGCGGTCGACGGCAAGACGACGACCAAGTGGTGCGACAATTCGGGCGTCGCCAAGAAATGGCTCAAGCTTGATTTGGGCAAGGAATACAAAATCAACCAGTGGATCGTGCAGCACGCGGCCATCGGGGAGTCGTCCAACAGCCCATTCTGGAATTCGAAGGATTATCGGCTTGCGAAAAGCGATGACGGCGAGAACTGGGTCGAAGTCGACGTCGTGCGGAACAACGCGCATACGATCGTCGACCGTCAAGTCCCGGCGTTCACGGCCCGTTACGTCATGATTTATTTCGACCGGGCGTCTTACGACAACAATGCGACGAGAATTTACGAAGTGGAGCTGTACGGAGTGGAGCCCGGCCAGACACCGGCGGAACCGGCGGTTAATCTGCAGCCGATCGATTATGTCGACCCGTTCATTAACACGCTGGGCGACAACGGGCAGACCAATCCGGGACCGACGCTGCCGTTCGGCCTCGTTCATGTGGGGCCGGACAGCGACGGCGGCGCGTTCAGCGGCTACTACTATCAGGACAAGAACCTGAAAGGCTTTTCCCAGGTGCGCTTCAGCGGCGTCGGCTGCAGCGGCGCCGGCGGCAATATTTTGATGATGCCGCAGACCGGCGCTTTCACGAAAAACAGCAACGAATACAAGGAGCCGTACGACAAAAACAGCGAATCAGCTTCCCCCGGCTATTACGGCGTGACGCTGGCAAACGGCGTCGAGGTCGAGCTGACGGCGTCCGAAAACGCCGGCTTCCACCGGTATGCGTTCCCGGGGAACGGCACCGGATCGGTTCTCGTCGACTTGTCCAACTCGTACGCGGGAATGGTGGACGCGAATCTCAAGGTCGTCGGCAGCAACGAGATTACGGGCATGGTCCAATCGAAAAACGTCTGCGGCCACGGGTATTACAAGCTTTACTTCTCCATTCAGTTCGATCACGACTTTACTTCGTACACGTCCTGGGCAGGGAACGAAACGGGCGAGGTATCCGAACGGTCCGGGGCGAACAGCGGCGTTTGGCTGAATTTCGACACCGCGGACAACCCGGTCGTTCAGGCGAAAGTCGGCCTCTCGCCGATCAGCGTCGAGCAGGCGCAATTCGAGCGCGAGCACGACATCCCGGATTGGGATTTCGAAGCGCAGCATCAGCGCGCGCGCGGCGCCTGGAGCGACGTGCTGAAAAAGGTGGAGGTGAAAAGCGCCGACGAGGAGAACAAGCGGGTGTTCTACACCCAGCTTTACCACTCCTTCCTCCATCCGAAAAACGTCACCAGCTCCGGCGGCACGTTCCGCGCGGCGCGTGACGAGAACACGGTGCGCGAGGCTTCGGAGCTCGGCGAGGACTTCGAATACTACAACGGCTGGACGACATGGGACGACTATCGCAAATACCCGTTGTTCTCCATTCTCGAGCCGAAAAAGTACGAAAACATGGTCAAATCGCTGGTCGACCTGTACGACACGAGAGGCTCGTACGTCCAATGGGGCGAGGGCTATTGGCCGAGCCCGACCGTGCGGAACGAGTTCAACGGCGCGGTCATCCTGGACGCCTACGCGAAGGGATTCACCGACTTCGACGCGCGCAAGGCGCTGCAGGGCATGGCGGTCGACGCGGACAACTTCTCCGTAAGCGACGGCGAAATCTCCGGGAAGCTGGAAAGGGCGTTCAGCGCCTACTTCACGATGAAGCTTGCCGAAATGCTCGGCGACGAGGAGACCTACAACAAGTATATGGCGGTCGCCCAATCGTACAAATCGCTCTGGAACCCGGATCAGGTCGACGAAAACGGGACCAAGCGCGGATTTTTCACGCCGAACGGCGGTACGGTCGCCAAAGCGGACGTGACCGCGGTCGACAAATACGCTTTAAGGCAACTTGTGGACGTACCGCTGGTCCGTCCAGCAGGACATCGACGGGCTGGCCGAGCTGATGGGCGGCAAAACGGAAATGGCGAAGGAATTGCAGCACTTCTTCGATATCGGGGAATATGTAGCCATTAACGAGCCCGATCTGCATGTGCCCTATTTGTTCAACTACTTGGGTTATCCTTATCTGACTCAGTACTACGTAAGGGAGTATACGACGGAAGTCGTGACGCAAAAATACCACAACCACGGGGCATACGCGTATCCGATCGAAGCCCGCGTCTACCGGGCGGATCCGGAAGGCTACCTGCCGTCGATGGACGACGATGCCGGGGCGATGGCTTCCTGGTTCGTGTACGGCGCGATGGGGCTGTATCCGGGAAATCCGGGCACCCCGATTTTCCTGATCGGTTCCCCGATCTTCGACGAGTTGACGCTTCATCTGGACGGCGGCAAAACGTTTACGATCAAGGCGAACAACGTGTCCTCGGACAACCGCTTCATTCAGTCCGCCTCGCTGAACGGCCAAAATTTCGATCAGGCCTGGATTTCCTACGCCGACATCATGGCAGGCGGCACGCTGGCGTTCGAAATGGGCGATACGCCGAATACGAGCTGGGGCGCAGCCGAAAGCGCGGCGCCGCCGACGACGGAATACGCGGACGACATCGACGGCTCGCTCGAACGCAAAGAGCTGATCGCGTCGGAATCGACCTGGAAGTATTACGACAAGGGGCAATATGCCGGCGACGGTTGGACGAGCCCGTCGTTCGACGACAGCGCCTGGGCTTCCGGCGCCGCGCCGCTCGGGTACGACAATACGGGTTATGCGAAAACGAGGGTGAGCTTCGGGGCGAACGCGAACAACAAGTACCCGACCACCTATTTCCGCAAAACGTTCGAGGCGTCCGATACGGAAGGATTGCTTCAGCTTGAAGCGGAACTCGTTCGCGACGACGGCGCGGTCGTTTATTTGAACGGGAACGAAGTCATCCGGTCCAATCTGCCTTCCGGCACGATCGGCTACGATACGTTGGCTAACGTCACCGTAAACGACGAAAGGAACGCGGTCGCTTACCAAATCGATCCTTCCTATCTGGTCGAAGGCACCAACGTGCTGGCCGTCGAAGTTCACCAGGCGAATGCAACCAGTTCGGATATCGCCTTCGACCTCCGTCTCGAAGCAGTCAAACCGATGGAGAAACCGGACGCTCCGACGGGGCCGGTCGTCGACGACAAAGCGAATACGTTCGGCTGGACGGCGGTCCCGGGCTTCGAGCAGCCGGCCGACTACGAGTTCAGCACGGACGGCGGCAAGACGTGGAAGCCCGTCGCGGCGAATCCCCAAACGGTTGGGCCGCTCGATTTCGAGGCCGGCCAGGTGCAGGTGCGCGTCAAGGCGGACGAGAGCCGGGGGCGGACCTTCGGCCGGGCGCTGGCCTCCGATGTCGCGTACACCTCCGATATTCAGTGGGACGTCTATGATTTGAAGGCAGACGTCGATCGGACCGGCAACATGGAAGTCAGCGTCACGGGAACGCTGAAGGGCGACTATGCCGATTCGGCTTATGCCGTTTTCCAACTGATGGACGGCGGAAACCGCGCCTGGATGACGACGTCCTTCCCAGTGGAAAAAGGCGGCTTCGAGCTGACGCAAATTTACAACGTCAACGCGGACAAGTTCAAGGTCAATATCTATCTGGTCGACGCCTTCAACGGCAACGTCTACGAATCCCTTTGGCTCGCGGAGCCGGTCGTGACGGAGCCCGAGACCGAGCCGGCGCCGGGAGAGAAGCCTCCGGTCAAGGAGGAGCCGCTGCCCGAACCGCTGCCCGTTCCGGAGAAGGAGCCGCTGCCGCCGCTCGGTCCGATCGATCCGGAAGAACCGGTCGACCCCGAAGAACCCGAAGAGCCGGGCAGCGGAACGCCCGGAACGCTGGAGTTCGAAAGCTATACGGAATGGACTTCGGCCGTCAACGGCTTTAACAACAACCCGCTCAAGACGGAAGGCGGCAACGGCGGCACCGTCGTCGCCAACACGTTCGACGGAGCTTGGCTTGCTTATGCGGACGTCGATCTCGGGGACGAGGGCGCGAATTATTTTGAAGTCGAATACGTCGGAAATTCGACGAGAGTGCCCGCGGACGCCGCGCTCGAACTGCGGCTGGGCAGTCCGGACGGCGAAGGGGTCGGCACGGTCGAACTGCCGGCTACGGGCAGCGACTGGAGCACGTACAAGACGGCCGGGGTTCAGCTGTCCAGAACTTTGACCGGAACCCAGACGCTGTACGTCGTCCTGAAAGGCTCGACGACCGGCGCGCTTCCGTATATCGGCAACTTCGACCGGATGACGCTGAGCTATCGGGAAATTCGGACCGACTACGCCAAGCTGGAACTGGAAACCTATGACGAATGGTCGACGGGCGTAAACCAATACAACAATCAGCCGCTCAAGACCGAAGGCGGCAAGAGCGGACAGCAAATCGCCAATACGTACACCGGCGCATGGCTGGCCTACATGCATATGGATTTCGGCCGCGAGGGCGTCAACAAGTTCGCGATCGAGTATTCCGGCAACAGCGGCAGAGTCGC